>FZLR01000050.1 GCA_900197615.1 Rhodospirillaceae bacterium Spongia-Bin9 | reverse complement strand
CGCCCGGGCCGCCGCCACCTAGGCCGCCACCCGGGCGGCCGCCGAGGAAACCCGGGCGGCCATCGAGTCCGCCGGCGGCACGGCAGCGATCTATCTCGCCGATGTCGGAGACCGGGAAGCGACCGACGCCATGTTCGACGCCGTCGAGCGCGACCTCGGCCCGGTCGACCTGCTGGTCACCAACGCCGGCATCGCCCGCTCGGCCGATGCGCTCTCCATGTCGGCCGAGACCTGGCATGAGATCATGCGGGTCAATCTCGACGGCACCTTCCACGCCGTCTGGCGCGCCAAGGACGGCATGGTGGCGCGCGGCTTCGGCCGCATCGTCTGCATCTCCTCGGTGCTCGGCCTGGTGCCGAACCCGATCTCGACCGAACGCATGTTCGCCTACGGCACGTCCAAGGCGGCGATTATCGGCTTCGTGCGCCAGTGCGCCGCCGCGCTCGGCCCGGCGGTGCGGGTCAACGGCGTCGCGCCCGGCTATGTCGAGACCGACATGACCGCCGACGTATCGGACGAAGCGCACGAGCGGCTGACCGCGGCGGCGGCCCTCAAGCGCTTCGGCCAGCCGGAGGAGATCGCCGAGCTGGTGCATTTCCTGCTCAGCGAGCGCTCAAGCTTCACCACCGGCCAGACCCACATCGCCGACGGCGGCACCAAGTTCGTGCCGTGACCGCACCCGCCGGTTACTCCAGCACCGGCTCGGCGAGCGCCCAGGCGCCGCGCGGATCCTCGATCTCGATGACCCAGAGGTCCGGGTCGTAGCCGCGCTGGCGGGCGATATAGGCGTCGGCGTCGGCTTCCGGGACCGGATCGTCGCCGGTGCTGCGGCGCCAGGCCCGGGCGCCGTCCGGCGAGGTCGTGGGCACATAGACGGTGCAGCCGGCCTCGATCCGGTTGTGCTTGATCAGGATGGCGCCGGCATGTTCGTCGCCCCTGCGCACCAGGTAGGCGTCGATGCCGTTCACCCGGCAGCGCCGGATCTCTGCATCGACCCAGATCGCCGCCTTGATGCGGGGAATCATGGGCGGGTCCTTCGGGCGCGTCCCTCGATACGGCCCTCCGGGCCTACTCGGGATGAGGGGAAATGGGAGCAATACCGGATTGCTATCCCGGCCCGTCCGATACCCTGTCCGTCATTTCGACCGGAGCGCCGCAAGGCGCGGAGCGAAATCTTTCCGCGCCGAGCCCCGGACCCTGCATTGCAAGGGAAAGATATCTCCGCGCCGCGGCCCGTTCGGGCCGCTACGGTCGATACGACGGGAAGGCACATACCCGCGGCGTCCGCCACTAAATCACGCCATCCGCCCGCAACGCAGCGATCCTTGCGGGGTCGTAGCCCAGCCCTTCCAGCACGCTTTCGGTATCGGCCCCCAGGTCGGGCGCCGGGCGGGCGGGCGCGGGTTCGGCGGTGCGCACCGGCGGCGCGACCATGCGGAATGGGCCGTCCGCCGGGTGCGGCAGGGTCTGGAGCCGGCCGGTCTCGACGACGTACGGATTGTCGAGGGCGGCGGCGACATCGTTGACCGGCGCGGCCGGCACGATCCCGGCGAAACGCGCCAGCCAGTCGGCAGTGCTCCGTGCCTGCAACGCCCCGTCCAGCATTTCGGTCAGCAGGGGGCGCTGCGCCAGCCGGTCGGCGAAGCGCAGGAAGCGCTTGTCCTCCGCCCATTCCGGCCGGTCGATGGCGGCGCACAGGGCCGGCCAGAATTTCTCCTTGTTGCACATCAGGAAGATCCAGCCGTCCGCGGTCTTGTAAAGCTGGCAGGGCGTGAGCGACGGATGGGCCGAGCGCGGCAGGCGCGGCTGGTTGAAGCCTTCGTTGAGATACCAGGTCGCCAGATAGCTCGTATTGTGCAGCGCGACGTCGAACAGGCTGACGTCGATATCCCGGCCCTGCCCGGTCGCCCGCGCGCCGGTCAGCGCCGCCAGCAGGCCATAGGCCATCGCCAGCCCGGTCATCATGTCGACGATCGACAGGCCGAAGCGCGACGGTGTCCCCTCCGGCTCGCCGGTCAATGCGAAATAGCCGGCCTCGGCCTGCATGACATAGTCGAAGCCCGGCCAGGCCGCGCGCGGGCCGTCGCGCCCGTAGGCCGAGAGGTGCGCGCACACGATCTGCGGATTGTGCGCTTTCAGGGTGTCGTAGGTGATGCCGAGCTTTTCCGGCACGTCGCCGCGCATGTTGCTGGCCAGCGCATCGGCCGAGCGGACCAGGTCGTAGAGCACGGGCCGCGCTTCCGGCCGGCTCAGGTCCAGGGTCAGGCTCTTCTTGTTGCGGTTGAAGCTGTGGAAGAACTGGCTGTCGCCGGACGGGAAGAAATACGGGCCGACGGCGCGGGACATGTCTCCGCCGTCGCGCGGGTTCTCGATCTTGATGACCTCGGCGCCCTGGTCGGCGAGGAACATGGTGCCGAACGGCCCGGCGCCGTATTGCTCGACCGCGAGGACGCGGACTCCCTCGAGCGGCAGCATGGCGGCTACACCGGGTTCCGCGCGATCAACTGCTTGGCGATGATCAGGCGCTGCAACTCGTTGGTGCCCTCGCCGATCGCCAGCAGCGGCGCGTCGCGGTAATAGCGCTCGATATCGAATTCCTTGGAATAGCCGTAGGCGCCGTGGATGCGCATGGCCTCCAGGCTGTTCTCGACCGCCGCCTCCGTCGCGTACAGCTTGGCCATGCCAGCCTCCATGTCGCAGCGTTCGCCGCGGTCGTAGGCCTGGGCCGCCGCGCCCGTCAGCAACCGGGCTGCCTCCACCCTTGTCGCCATGTCGGCAAGCTTGATCTGGATCGCCTGATGCTCGGCGATCGGCTTGCCGAAGGTCTTGCGGACCTGGGCATATTCGACGGCCCTTTCGAGGCAGACCCGGGCGATGCCGACGCCGCGCGCCGCGACGTTGATGCGGCCGAGTTCGAGCCCGGCGAGGATTTGCTGGAGGCCGCGCCCCTCCTCGCCGCCGACCAGGTTGTCGAACGGCACCTGGCAGCGGTCGAGCACGACCTCGCCGGTATCGACGCCGCGATAACCGAGCTTGTTGAGCTTGCTCGTCGCCACGCCCTCGCCCTGCTCGATCAGCAGCAGGCTCATACCCTTGTGGCGCGGCTCGGCCGCCGTGTCGGTCTTGACCAACACGGCGAGGATATCGCCCTCGACGCTGTTGGTGATCCAGGTCTTGGTGCCGTTGACGATGTAGGCGTTGCCGACGCGCTCGGCGCGGGTGCGCACGGCCTGGAGGTCGGTGCCGCAATCCGGCTCGGTGAGCGCGATGCCGCCGCGCAGTTCGCCGGTGGCGAACCTGGGCAGGAAGCGCTGCTTCTGCTGGTCGGTGCCGAAGCGCTGGACCGCTGCCGCCATGATGAGGTGGGAGTTGATGATGCCGGAGATCGACATCCAGCCCGCGGTGATCCGCTCGACGATCGCCGAATAGGTCACCGCCGACAGGCCGAGCCCGCCATAGTCCGGCGCGATGGTGGCGCCGAACAGGCCGAGGTCCTTCATCTCCTCGACGATTTCGTGCGGGTATTCGTCCTTCGCTTCGAGATCGTGGGCGACCGGCAGGATGCTGCGCTCGACGAAACGGTCGATGGCGTCGAGGATGGCGCCGTCGGCATCGATGTCGGGCGCGTTCATGGCGCGCTCAGGCCACCCTGTCGTCGACGCCGAAGCCGCGCTTGGGCACCAGCATGGAGCGCCGGTAGGTCATGAACACCGTGCCGTCGGCCTTCGTGCCGGTGGTGCTGGCGGTCACGATCCCCTGGTTGGGCCGCGACTGCGATTCGCGTTTTTCCAGCACCTCGGATTCGGCATAGATCGTCTCGCCGACGAAGACCGGCGCGGTCAGTTTGATGTCCGTCCAGCCCAGGTTGGCGATGGCCTTCTGGCTGAGGTCGCTGACGCTCATCCCGGCGACGATGGAAAGGGTGAGCGCACTGTTCACCAGCAGCTTCCCAAACTCGCTGTGCTTCGCGTATTCGGCGTCGAAATGGATCGGATGGGTGTTCATGGTCAGCAGCGTGAACCAGGTGTTGTCGGCCTCGCCGATCGTCCGGCCCGGGCGGTGCTCATAGATGTCGCCGACCGTGAAATCCTCGTAGTAGCGCCCGGCGGACTCGCGGAACCGCCCGGCCGCCACCTCAACCATCGTCGCGACCATGCCGCTTACCCGGCCACGGCGCGGATGGCCGGTTCCCCTGCCGGCCGGCGGGCCGAGAGCCGGAGCACGGCCGACACGTCGCCGGCCTTGTCGAGCGCCAGCAGGCCGTCGGCGAACGCCGTGCGGGCGGCGGGTTCGAGATACGGCTCGACGAGACCGTCGAACTTGGTGCGCAATTCGGCCTCGGTCAGGAAATTGTCCGGCTCACCCTTGGGCACGGCGACGAAGTCCTCGAACGTGCCGGCCGATGTCGTCACCTTCACAGCCGCGGCCAGATTGGCCGGATATTCCGCCTCGGCCCGCGGATCGACGACCGGGCGGACCTTGCGGTACAGCGCCCTGGCATTGTCGTTGGCCAGCAGCGGCGCGTAATCGTCCCACACCAGGCCGCCGTTCATCAAGGCGGCGGCGACGACGAACGGCGCCGAGAACTGGCCGTCGACGATTCCCTGCGGGTCCTGCTTGTCGGCGAGCGGGTCGGCGACGATGCTCCAGCCGGTCTCCGGCAGGCCGACCTCGATTTCCTGCACATCTTCCGGCCGCAAATCGTGCTGCTTGCGCAGGCCGATAATCGCATCCATCGCGGCATGGCCGTAACGGCAGGACGGATACGGTTTGACGGCGATCTGCATGGTCTCCCAGGTCTCGCCGAGTCCGGCGACCGCCTTGGCCGGATCGGGGTTCGGCGCGTGGCTGGCGAGGAAGCCGGCCTTGCCCTCGAAAGCCTGGGCCGGGCCGCGATAGCCTTCGGCCGCCAGCGTCGCCGCGATCAGGCCGGTCATGGCGGCGTTGCCGACATGGGAGCGCTTGGTCCAGGCGCCGTCGGCGAGGAACTGCATCGAGCCGGCGGCCTGGCTGAGGCAGATGCCGAAGGCGCTCTCGATCTGCCCGGCATCCAGGCCCATCACGTTGCCGACCGCCGCCGCCGCGCCGAACGCGCCGCAGGTCGCCGTCGGGTGGAAGCCGCGCTCGTAATGGTCGCTCGGGCCGAGGGCCATGCTGAGCCGGATCTGGATCTCGTAGCCGGCGACGATGGCGGCGATAGTCCGCGCGCCGCTCACGCCGGCCTCTTCCGCCGCGGCGAGCGCCGCCGGCACGATCGGCGCGCTGGCATGGATCGAGCCGCGGGCGTGGGTGTCGTCGAAATCGAGCGAATGGGCGAGCGCGCCGTTGATCAGCGCCGCGCCGGCCGCGGTATAGCGCGCCGGGTCGCCGATCGCCGTTGCCGTGTCGCCGGTCATGCCGAGGCGGTTGACCGCCGCGATCAGGCTTTCGGTCGATTCCGCATCCCACCGCGCGCGCAGGGCGATGCCGAGAGTATCGAAGATCAGCAGCTTCGCGCGGCGCGCGACCTCCGGCGGCAGATCGCCGTAGGTCAGGCCTGCGGCGAATTCCGCCGCGGTGCGGGTGATGGCTGGGATCGCTGACATGGGAACAGTCCCCCGGTCGTCTGTTTCGCTTCGTCGCTTTCGCTCGGTTGCCCGAACATAGCATGCGGGCCGGATCGTTCGACCCTCTTTGTCGGCCCCTCGAACCGGCCCGTCTATTGGACTTCTGCCGGGTGCGGCGGCAGTTCGATGCCGAAATGGCGCTCGAGGATATCGGCGATCAGCTCGTAGCAGGAGCCGAAGCGGACGACTTCCAATGTCATCACGTTGAGCAGGGTCGAGGACGCCTTGTAGGGATGGTATTTGCGCAGGCCGTGGTCGACGACGATATCCGCGATGTCCACGATCCCGGGCTCGATGTCCCCGACCCGGAACTTGGTGCCGGCGAGCGACAGATTGGCCGACGAGCCGAACAGCGGGTGCCCCTCTTCCCGGCTCAGGCGACAGATTTCCCGGTGGAACGGCCCGGCGTTGAGCAGCATGACGACGGTGCCGTCCTTCTGGCTCGCCTCGATGGCCGGGCCGGACAGCTTGGTGAGCAGCGGATGGTCCATGCGCGCCGGCGCGACGGCGCCGAGCGGCAGGTCGTAGTCTTCCGTGATGCAGGCGACGATCTCGGCGCCGCGGCTGTCGACGATATGAATATCCCGGTGGATCTCCCGGTCCGCCACCATGGCGTTCAGCTTGGACGGCGCGCGCCGCTTGGCGTCGAAGATCCGCTTCAGCGCTTCGGCGCAGCCGCCGAGCGCCGTGTAGCCGACATCCATCGGCAGGATGCCGACGCCGCCCGCCCGGATGACATCGAACGCCCGCCGCGCATCCCCGGCAATATCCGGTCTCGCCATATCTCTTCGCCCCTCGCCTGAACCGATGCCGCAGCAATCCCCGAAGCCGCGCCGAATGCAAGTCCCCGAATGCAAGTCCCCGAATGCAAGTCCCCGAATGCAAGTCTTGTGCAAATCGGCCGCGGTCCTATTCTGGCCGCCGCCGAAAGAGCAGGGAGGAACAGCGTGTTCGAAGGGCAGCCGATCGCGGAGGACGCAGAGCGCATATTCGACACCGTCCGCAGCGGCGGCGTCGCGATCTTTCCGGTCAGCGTCGGCTACGCCATCGTCGGCCATGAGGAAGAGTCCGTCCAGCGCATGTACCGCGCCAAGGAGCGGCCGTTCAGCAAGCCCTGCGGCAACTTCTGCGACTGGCAGCTCTTCACCGAGGCCGTCCGGGTGCCGGACCGGGCGCGCGACGTTGTCAGCGCGGTCATCCACGACCGCGACCTGCCATTCTCCATCGTCGCGCCGTTCGATGCGAGCCATCCGGTGATCCGCAGCCTGCCGCCCTTCGCGCTGAAGAACGCGACGCTCGCCGGCACCATGGACATGCTGCTCAACGCCGGCCCGCTGCACGACGAGATCGCGCGGCTGGCGCGGGAGAACGCCTATGCCGTGGTCGGCTCGTCGGCCAACCGCTCCGGCACCGGCAGCAAGTTCGTCTTCCGGGATATCGAGGATCAGGTGACCGCCGCGGCCGACATCGCCATCGACTACGGCCTCACGCCCTTCCACAACGACAAGGGCCTGGGCAGCTCCATCGTCGACCTGATCTCGTGGGAAACCATCCGCGTCGGCGCCGCCTACGACGAAATCTGCGAAATTCTGCTCGAAGGCTTCGATATCGACCTGAAGGCCGTTACGGCCGCGAAAGGATAAGCACCATGGACCGCGAACTGGACGACCTGCAAACGAAGCTCGAAGACGCTTTCGCCGCCGCGACGGCGCTGTATCGGGAACGCGGCTTCCAGCGCCGCGTCGGCTTCGGCCGCAAGCCGGCGCTGATCAACGTCGACCTCGCCAACGCCTGGACCCGGCCGGGATACCCGTTCACCTGCGAGGGCATCGACGACCGGATAATCCCGGCGACCCGGCAGCTGATCGACGCCTGCCGCGAGAACGGCCATCCGGTGGTCTACACCACGGTCTGCTACCAGAACCCGGACCCGGACGACCCGCGCACCGACATGGGCCTGTGGCACAAGAAGATCCCGATCGAGATCGCCGACCAGAAGAACGAGGACATCTGGGCGATCGACAGCCGGATCGCGCCGATCGACGGCGAGCAGGTGATAATCAAGAAGCGGGCGAGCGCCTTCCACGGGACGTATCTCGCCGGCTGGCTGCGCGCCGCCGGAGTCGATACCATCCTGGTCACCGGCGTCACCGCCTCGGCCTGCGTGCGCGCCACCGTGACCGACGGGCTGGCCGAGGGCTTCCGCCCCATCGCCGTGCGCGAAGCCATCGGCGACCGCATTCCCGGCGCCACCGAATGGAACCTGTTCGACATCGACGCCAAGTTCGGCGACGTCGAACCGGTCGACGCGTGCGTGGCCTATCTGAACTCGGTGAATTTCCGGAACGATTGAGGGGAGCGGCAGCGCCTCAGGTAAGCGCCCGCAGCGCCGTCTCGGGCGCCCTGTCGAGCACGCGAAGCAGGGCCCTGGCGGCGCCCGTGGGGCAGCGCTTGCCCTGTTCCCAGTTGCGGATCGTCTCGTGCGGCACGTCGATGCGCCGGGCGAACTCCACTTGCGTGAGGCCGAGACGCCTGCGGACCCGCCGGGCGTAACGCGCCATGTCCCGTATCGCCTCGGCATCGTCCTGCGCCTGCTGCACGGCGAGGTCCCGCTCGGTCGTAGCGTCGAGAACCGCATAGTCGACCCGGCCTTCGGGCAGGCTGCGCGGATCGTCGGGGTCAATCCTGATGCGCGTTGTGCTCATAGTCCCCGACCTCTTTCCTGTTGGCCTTGCGGGCCGAGATGATGCGGACGGCGGAACCGCGAAACGTGTAGATCAGGACGAACACCCGCCCCTCTATCCTGCCGAGCACCCGGTAGCGGTCCTCGCCATAATCCCACCGGCTGTCCGGAACAACGATCCGGTTCGGATCGAGAAATGCCCTGACCGCATATGCGAAGTCGAAACCGCGATACGCGAAGCAGTCGTCGCTTTTCGCATCGTCCCACTCGAACTCCATAGCTGATATGTAGGCCAATGGCCTACCAAGGTCAACTTGGGCCGGGGCGACCGCTGGTGTGCCGCGTCCCTCGATATGGCGCTGGCGCGCCTACTCGGGATGAGGGAATTTGGGGATTTGCCTTAGCTTCAACAGTCCTATCCCTCGCCCTGAGTAGCCGCCGGAGGCGGCGTATCGAAGGGGAATTACAAAGATAGGTTGACGTGCGGGGAGCCACCTCCATGATGGCTGGATGGAAAATCCTTTCATTCGTGCGTGGCGGGAAACTAAAGGGTCGTACGGCCTCACTTGGGGCGCGGCCGTTCGGACGATCTTATCCGTGGCGGCCGGGCTGGGTCTCGTTTGGGCGGTCTTTGGGTTGCCCGAAGCAATGAACGAAGGGGCTCTCTATGCTTTGTACATCTTGGCAGCCATCGGGGCAGGTTTCGTGCCGTTGTTCCTTTGGAACCTGTGGCTAGCGCCTTACCGGTTGATGAACGAGAAGATCGACCAATGGCAGGCACGAGAAGGCAAGCGGAGCGTGCGCCGCACATCGTCCCCGGACTATTGGACACCAAATGTTGACCATTGGGCGGGAACGAAGACCTTCAAATTGGGCGACGCAGCGAGCCTTTGGGTCGGCGTTAGACCGGGCAACCCAATTGAAGATGATCGCGCCGCTGGAAAATTCGCAGAATTGAGCGGCGCGATGATGCGTGGAGAAATCCACTACGCTCCGGGAGGGCTGAGGGGGCTCACAAATTTTCTTGAGGGCAAAAGACCGTGGCCTGAGTATTCGCAACCGATATCCGCTATTGCCTTGCGAAGATATGCAGACGCTAAAAATGATGTCCCGGCTTTTCTCCAATCAGTTGAGGTTCCTCCTGATCCCGAACCAGAACCTGAAGATGATAAGACGATAGAGAAGAGAGAAAGCGATGACACGGGGAAGCCCAGTACTTGATCCTGCCCGCGACCTTGCGGGCGCGACGGCGGAGACGCTGGCGAAGGCACTGTTCCGCCGGACGCAGCCGCTACGCCCCGGAACCCGAAGGAAGCCCGTTGTCCGCGATAAGGTCGCGGTGCAGGAGGCTCCGCCCAACGAGACCGGCGACGGTATCCCGCATCTGCGCAAGGGTTCCTGAGTCGCGGATGTTGTGCTTACCCGCAAACTCGGAGACGTAGCGTTGCAGATGCTTCGGCGACATCTTGTGGAACGTGCCGTCATGGGCGCGCTTGAGCATGCTCCAGAACGACTCGATGCCATTGGTGTGCGCCATGCCGCGGACGTATTCGGAGACCGTGTGATTGACGGCCTCATGATCGAATTCCGGCATCCCCCGATAGGCCGCGGCATCGTCGGTGTAGACCGTCGCGCCCGGCTCGGTGTGCTCGCGGACGAAGCCGTGCAATGTGGCGCTGTCTATCCGCCCCACGACTTCGGCGCGGACCTCGCCGCTGTCCCGGTCCTTCACGCCGACAACCGCCGTCTTGCCGACCGGGCCACGGCTTTTGTTCATCGCCTTGCGCTTACTGACCGACATGTTTCTGCGCTCGCCGCCGAAAAAACTCTCGTCCACCTCAACCGGACCGTCGAACTGGTCGTCGTCGTCTTCGGCCCAAGCTTCCCGGATACGGTGAAGCATGAACCACGCGGTCGGCTGCGAAACGCCGATGTCGCGTTGCAGCTTCATGGACGAAACCGACTTGAGCGAGGTCAGGCACAAGTATATCGCGACGGCCCACTTGCGCAGCGGGATTTTCGAAGCCTGCATGGCCGTGCAGGTCTTGACGCTGAAATAGGACCGGCAGTCCGTGCACCAATACGGCATCTTCGCGTGAGACGCCTCGCGAGTGCGCACCGAGCCGCATTTCGGGCAGTGGCGGCCGTTCGGCCATACGACCGATTCAAACCACGCTGCCGCGGCTTCTTCGGTCGGGAACATGTCCATCAACTCAATCAGCGTAAGCCCTTCGCGATGCGATTTTCCGGGGGCTTTGCGGGTCATTTTCGTCTCCCTTGTCATGCAAGGGATATGGGGATTGAGGAGCAGAGTGTCAACCCTTCTTTGTAATTCCCTATCGAAGGACGCCCCCTACTCCGCGGCCAGCTTCATCGGCTGCGCCTGCTGCATCCATTTCTGGAAGACGGGCTGGCGCGGCGGGTCGAGGGTCGTGTCGGCCTTGCAGCGGGCCTTGAGCTCCTCGACCGTGCCGCCGGTGCTGAACAGCGGAACGTCGCCGCGCTCGGCGGCCATGCGGCTGCGCAGGGTCTCGGTCTCGCGCGCGTCCACGCTCAGGTCGTCGTTCAGCACCACGCCGTAGCGCCGGGCGCCGTCCTGCGTGACCAGGCCGCGCTTCGTGTCCAGCGCCACCCGGTCGGCGTCGCGCTCCAGCGGGTCGCCCCAGCCGCCGCCGCCCCACGTGTTGAAGTAGAGCGTGTCGCCGGGCTCGACATGGACGCGGTCGGCCTTCGATTCCATCCACTGCTCCGAGCCGTCGGCGCGCACCATCAGCTTGGTGCTGCGCGCGCCGGGCAGGCCGCCGCTGACGCCCCAGGGATGGGTCAGCCAGCGGTCGTCGTGGATCGAGATTTCGCCCGTCTCGAGGAACTGGTAGCCCATGGAGAGGCCGTTGCCGCCCCGGTGCAGGCCGGGCCCGCCGCTGTCGGCGATCGTCTCGTATTTCACGATGCGCAAGGGGAAATAGGCTTCCAGGAACTCGTTCGGCACGTTGGTGAAGGAGGGCCACAGGGAATGGCCGTCCGGCCCGTCGCCCGCCGGCCGGCCCGGCACGCCGCCGAAGCCGATCTGGTAGAGCTGGTACCACTCGCCGCTCTTGTCGTAGCCGGAATACATGAAATGCGGGCTGTCGGAGAAGCCGGCGGCGCACAGGGCGTCCGGCGAGCCCTGGCCGAGCAGGCCGCTCATGATGTCGAAGATGCGCGCCAGCATGTGGGTGCGCGAGCTGAGCGCGGCCGGGCGGATCGGCTTGAGGATTGTGCCGCGCGGTATGCGCACGTCGACCAGGTCGTAGAAGCCGTCGTTGAACAGGATCTGCGGATCGAAAATGTTGATGAAAAAGGAGCCGAGGAACATCTTGAACATCTCCTCGTTGAGGAGAAAGTTCACCGAGCTGATCGACTGCGGATCGGTGCCCTCGAAATCGAAGAACACCTTCTCTCCCTCGCGCCACATGGTGCAGGCGACCTTGTACGGCCCCATGCCGAGGCCGTCGTCGTCGATGAAGTCCTCGAAATACTGGCGCGATTCCGGGATCACCATCTTGAGGATCGCGCTCATCGCCCGCTTGTTGCGGTCGAGCATCTCGGCCATCGCCGCGTTGAGCTCGTCGACGCCGAAGCGCTCGGCCATCTCGTGGACCCGACGCTCGGCGAGGCGCAGGGCGGCGACGACGGCGTTGAAGTCCGACCGGTTCCAGTGCGGCAGGCGGCAGTTGCGCAGGATGAGTTCGAGGATCTCCTCGTTCAGCTTGCCCTTGCGGTAGATCTTGACCGGCGGGATCTGGATGCCTTCCTCGAAGATCTGTGCCGCATCGGTCGGCAGGCTGCCCGGCACCTTGCCGCCGATATCCGTCATGTGGCCGAACATGGCGGCCCAGGCGACGATCCGGCCGTCGATATAGATCGGCATCATGGTCAGCCAGTCGTTCAGATGGCTGATCGCGCCGTTGCAGGAATAGGGATCGTTGGTGAGGAAAACGTCGCCTTCCTCGATCTCGCCGTCGTAACCCTGCTGGAAACCCCAGAAGAAGGAGCCGAACTGGCCGACGACCATCTTGCCGTCGGCGTTGGCGATCATCGGGAAGGCGTCGTGCTGTTCGCGGATGCCCGGCGACATGGCGGTGCGGAACAGCACGGCGTCCATCTCCGTGCGCGCGTTGCGCATGGCGTTCTCGATGATGTCGAGGGTGACGGGATCGACATCGACCTTCTTGAACGGGGCGGTGTTGGTCTGGATCAGGCGGGCTGGCATTGCTGATCTCCTCCCTATCGGCCGTTCATCGGGCGGATGAGGATGTTGCCGACCTCGTCCACGGCGCCGGTATGGCCGTTCAGGATCAGGGTCGTCGAATCCATCTCGGTGACGATGGCCGGCCCGGCGATGCGGTCGCCGGCCTTGAGCAGGGCGCGGTCGTAGATCTGCGCCGGGTGCTCGCGGCCCTCGATATAGACCTGGGTCTGCTCGCGGACGGCGCCGGACGGGTCGCCGGTGCCCTGGGGCAGTTCCTGGGCGCTCGCCGCGCTCTCCCGGCCCTGCACCAGGGCGCGAAGATTGTAGGATTCATGCATGGTGTCGAGCCGGAAGGTGAAGAGTTGCTCGTGCAATTCGTCGAATCGGCTCGCCACGTCGCGCAGGCCACCCTGGGCGAATTCCTCCGGGGTGACATCGACGGTGAGCTGCATGCCCTGGCCGTGGTAGCGCAGGTCGATCTGGTAGAGCGTCGTCTGCTCGTTGCGCGGCACGCCCTCGGCGTTCAGCGCCTCCGCCGCCTGCCGGGCCAGCGCTTCCAGCGCCTCGGCAACCTCGGCGTCCGTCGTCTCGTCGAAGCGGCGCACGAAGGTGCGGGAGGCCTCGTCGCGCACCCGCGTGGTGGCATCGCCGTAGGCGCACAGCACGCCCGGCCCCGGCGGAACGATGACCGGCCAGGAATTCATCAGCCGGCTGAGCGCGTTGGCGTGCAGCGGACCGGCGCCGCCGAACCCGATCAGGGCGAAATCGCGCGGGTCGAAGCCCTGCTCGACCGAGACCAGCCGCAGGGCACCGAACATGTTCTCGTTGACGATGTTGACGATGCCTTCGGCCGCCGCCTTGAGCGGCAGGTCCATCGCTTTGGCCACCTTGGCGATGGCCGCTTCGGCAGATTTGTAGTCGAGTTGCATATCGCCGCCGAGCCGGGCGCCGGACGGCAGATAGCCGAGCACGACGTTGGCGTCGGTCACGGTCGGCTCGTCGCCGCCCCGGCCGTAGGCGGCGGGCCCCGGTTCGGCCCCGGCGCTCTGCGGCCCAACGCGCAATGCCTTGGTCAGCTCCGGCACATAGGCGATGGAGCCGCCGCCGGCGCCGACCGTGCGCACGTCGACGGAAGACGCCCGCACCGTCACGTCGCCGACCCTTGTCTCGCGCCGTGTCTGGGCGACGCCTTTCTGGATCAGCGCCACGTCGGTCGAGGTGCCGCCCATGTCGAAGGTCAGCAGATTGTCGTAGCCGGCCTGCCGGGCCATCCAGATGGCGCCGGAAACGCCGCCGGCCGGGCCGCTCATCAGCAGGTTGACCGGCGTCGCCTTGGCGGCGTCCGCGCTCGCCAGGCCACCGTCGGAGCGCAGGATGTGCATTTGCACGCCGTTCATGCGCCGGTCGAGTTCGGCGTTGAGACTCTCGATGTAGCGTGAGACGACCGGGCGGATGTAGGAGTTCACGACCGTCGTCTCGGTCCGCTCGTATTCGTACATTTCCGGCACGACCTCGGAAGAAAGCGAGATCGGCACGCCGGGCAGGATTTCTTCGGCGATGCGCCGTACGCGCTGCTCGTGGACGCCGCTGGCATAGGCGTTCATCAGCGAAACGGTCAGCGCCTCGATGCCCTCGCCGGCGAGTTTCTGCAATTCGCGCCGGAGCGCCTCCTCGTTCAGCGGCTCGACGACCTCTCCCTTCGCGCCGACCCGTTCGTCGGCCTCGACCGTCAGTTCGAGCGGCGCCAGCGGATCGGCCTTGTTGAAGATCACCCAGCCGCCCAGGCCGCCCGGCACATACGAGCGCGCGATCTGCAGGGTCTGCTTGTAGCCCTTGGTCGTCACCAGGCCGACCCGGGCGCCGCTGTGGGTGAGGATCGTGTTGGTGGCGACCGTCGTGCCGTGCATCACCGCGCCGATGTCGGTCGGCTCGATCCCGGCATAGCCGCAGATGCGCTCGATGCCGTGCAGTACGCCCTGGGAGGAATCCTGCGGTGTCGAGGGCACCTTGGCGGTCCAGGCGTGCCCGGTCTCCTCTTCGATCAGCAACAGGTCGGTAAAGGTGCCGCCGACATCGACGCCGAGCCGGTAGCCGCCGCCGGTGGTCGTGCGCCGGCGCGGCCGTGCCATCGGGGCCGGCCGCCGGGCCGCAACCGCGCCGCCGGGGAGCGAGCGGGCTTCGCGCGCTTCGATCGCGGCCGCGTCGCCGTTGCCCCGGTCCGTGTCGCGGGCGATCTCCGGAACCGGCTCGTGGGCCGGCGCCGCAGGCGCACGCGCTTCCCTGCCGCCGTTCGTACGGGCAGCGGGCGTCGGCGCCGAAGGCGGCGTGCCCGGAGCGGCCGGCGTCGCGGGCCGGGCGGGTTCCGGGGCGCGGGCGGCGGCATCGCCGTTGCCCAGCTTTTCGATCTGGTCCTGCAGATCGGCCAGTTTGCTGTCGAACCAGCTTGTCAGATCGCTATCGGAACTGCTCATCGGGCGTCTCTCGCTTTTCGGCGGCCAAGGGCGGCTACTGGCGGTTGCGGCCGCGCCACTCTTCCAACCGGTCGATGACCGCATCGGCGTCGGTAATATCACAATAGCGCCGGCCGATATCGCGGAGATTATCGCGGTGCGGCCCTTCGTGATGGTCGCCGACACAATCCTCCGGGACGACGGTGCGGAAGCCCCACTGGAAACTGTCGACCGCCGAGGCCCGCACGCACCCGCTGGTCACGCAGCCGGTGACGATCACGGTATCGACCCGCTCTTTCGCGAAGAAGGAGACCAGCGGCGTCTGGAAGAAGATCGAAGCGCCGGATTTGCAGAAGGCGACATCGTAGTCGGGATCGTGGATGCGCGAATCGAGTTGCGTCGCGGGATGGCCGTGCACCAGGTCTTCGATCACGGCCTGCACCTTCCAGTACGGCCTGTCCCGGCCGGTCGCGGAATAGGCGGTGTAACAGGAGGCGACCGGCACGTTCGCCCGGCGCGCCACCTCCAGCAATCGCGCGGTATTTCCAACTGCGCGTTCGATCAGCGGCGCGCCGCCCAGCGCATATTGCGCTTCGGTAAAGGCAGTCTGGAAATCGACGACGATTATGCCCGGCCGGTCGCCATAGCCGATCCCGGCGCCGCCGTAGGTCCGGTCAACGTAGGTTTCCGTCGAGTTGTCGTTCATGGCCGACAACAAAACAGATTCCGGCGCCTGAGTCCAAACCGTTAGCGGCCGATCCGTTCGCGGCCCCATCCTGTTTGGCATTCGCCGCCGAACAGGCTAACGTCCCGCCGCGGACCGGATGGCCGGCCGCTCTTCCCGCCCGGATTTTCGATGGACGCCAGGTCAGCCGCCTTTCTCGAAATCATGATCGGCATCGCCGTCGTCGGCGTGCTGGCCTTCGCGGTGCTGTTTTTCGCCGGCCGCGTCCGCATGACGTCTTCCGCCGGCGCACGGCAGCTCAACATCCGCTGGCCGCAAATCCTGCTGGCGATCGTGTTGCTGATCGTCGTTGCGCTGATCGTCCTGTGGCAGTTTCCGCCGCTCGACGGGGCCGAAGGAACCGCGGGCGGCGGGCGCTGGCGCAGCGATGCCGATGCGCGAACCTTCTTCATTATCATGCTGGCGGTCGCCGCCGGCGCCATCCTGGTCTTTCTGGCGACGCTGGTCATCCGGGCCAATCCCGGATTGGCTGCTACGCCCGCCGACGACGAAGACACGGCGGCCCAGGCCGCCCCCGCAACGGTCGAGACACCGTCGGCGGCGCGGCTGTTCGGGTTGTTGCTGCCGATCGCGGCCATCCTGCTGCTGTGCTGGATCTATCTGAATCCGGACCGGCAATACGCGCTGATGCTCTACCTGCTGTATCCGGCGACGTTCGCAGTTGCCCTCGTGATGCTGTTCGACAAGGCGAGCCGGTCGTGGAGTGCCAAGAATGGCGGCGAATCCTTCCGCGAATGGCTGCTGTGCGATCTGCTGGTCTTTTTCCTGATCCTCGGTTTCCTGAACCTGCTGGAGTCGAACGCGGGCGCCAAATACGAGGCGCTGATCTGGGACATGCTCCATCTGGCGGCGTTCCTGCTGGTCTTCTGGCTGCTGGACCGCAGGCTGACGCGCATCCGCTTTCTCGCCGCCTACCTCTACCTGCTGCTGCTGCCGATCCTGCTCCTGATCTGGCGCGCCATACAGGGTATACCGGCCGCCAAGGAACCGGACTGGTGGAGCACGATCTGGCCGCTGTTCTTCCTCGGCGTCATCTTTTTTGTCCTGGAACTGATCGCCGTCATCGCGTCGAGCGACCGCGAGAAACAGGCCGTCCCGGCGATCAAGGACGCCGTTTTTGTCGTGCTTGTCGGGCTCACGCTGATCTCGGCGGTCCCGGCTGCCGAGGGATAGAGCCCCAATGACCGACCTCGCCTGGATGTCGATTGCCGGACTGGCGGAAAAGATCCGCGAACGGGATATCTCGCCGGTCGAAGCTGTGCAGGCCTGCCTCGACCGGATCGAGCGCCTGAACGGCGGGTTGCGGGCCTTTATCTCGGTCTATCCGGAGCAGGCGCTGGCGGAGGCCCGTGCGGCGGAGGCCGCGGTCATGGCCGGCGTCGAACTCGGCCCGCTGCACGGCGTGCCGCTGGGGATCAAGGACCTGTTCGCCGTCCGCGGCATGGTGCGGACCTGCGGCTCGCGCCTGATCGACGAAGGCCCGGGCAAAGCGGACGCCGAGTCCGTCGCGGCATTGCGCGCGGCGGGCGGCATCGTCGTCGGCCTGGCCAACCTGCACGAATTCGCCTTCGGCCCGACCGGCATCAACCCGCATTTCGGCACCGCGCGCAACCCGTGGGACCGGAGCAGGGTGTGCGGCGGGTCGAGCAGCGGCTCGGGCTGCGCTGTGGCGGCCGGCCTCGTCCCCGGCGCCATGGGCACGGACACCGGCGGCTCGGTGCGCATCCCGGCCGCGCTGTGCGGCATCGTCGGGCTGAAGCCGACCCATCTGCGCGTCAGCCAGCAGGGCATCTATCCGCTGGCCGGCGAGTTCGACACCGGCGGGCCGATGACCCGCTCGGTCGGCGATACGGCGCTGACGATGCAGGCGCTCGATCCGGGGGGCGGGTTTGCCGGGCACCGGGCGAGACCGTCGCTGGACGGCGTCCGGATCGGCGTCCTCGAATGCCTGTTCGACGAGGACGTCGACACCGATATCGACCGGCTGACCCGCGCTGCAATCGGGATACTCGACGATCTCGGCGCTGAGATACAGGTACTGGACCTGCCGTTTGCCGCCGAAGCGACGGCGGCGTGGACCGCGATCGCGCTGGGCCGGACCTATGCCATCCACGGCGAACGCGCCGAAGCGCCGGACAGCGAGTTGGCGCCCAGCGTGCGCGACCGGGTGCTGACCGGCCGGGACATTTCGGCGGCGGATATCGAAAAGGCGCTGGCGGTGCGGCAGGCCGTCCAGGCGCAGGTTTCGGAAACGATGCGCCGGTTCGACGCGCTCGTCCTGCCGACCGTGCCGATCCCGGCGGTCGACGCCGAGGAAGGCCGGGGCGAGTTAAACGGCGCACCGGTCGATGGCGCAACGGAACTCGGGCGTCTGGCCCGGCTGGCGTCCTTCACCGGCCAGCCAGCGGTTTCGGTTCCCTCCGGCGCGACGGCTGGCGGGCTTCCCGCCGGACTGCAACTGATCGGCGACTGGAACTGCGACGAAGCGCTGCTCGGGATTGCGGCCTGCTACGAGGCGGCGAGCGGCTGGAACGGCCGGCATCCCCCGATCGTGGACGGGCAAGAATGACGGGTGGCGCAATGCCGATTTGCCTAACCCATGCGTCTTCGGCTATTCAGCGGGAGCCGGCGCGGAGGGCGTTCCGGCTGGCCGGGAACGGCGGCAACGGGAGTGAGCGATGAGCGGTTGGGGGTGGTTCTGGACGCTCGTCGGCTTTCTCGTCTACATCGTCGTCCTGATTTTCCTGTTCTTCTACAAGCCGTTCGAAGAGCTGTTCACATTCATCATCGACGACACGACCTTCGACAACGTCGTGTTCTGGGCCGCGTTGCTGACCGGTATCGTCGGCTTCTGCGGCTATCACTGGCGGGCCTACCGGCTGCATATCGTCGAGCAGCGCAGCATGGAAAATATGGTGCTGAGCTCGCTGCGCGGCTCGACCTTCATCGCCATCCTGATCGGCGCCGGCGCAACGCTGCAGTCGGTCCAGACCCTGATCGTCTATCTGGTCCGCGAGCCGGTCGTGCTCGGGCCGGACCTGGGCAAGCGGATCGCCGCGGTGCTGGCCCTGATCGTGCTGACCGGCGTGTTCTCGATCATCTTCTGGCTGCTCAAGCTGGTCCGCTTCCACACCGAGCGCGCCTGAGCCGCCGGTGCAGGAACGCCGCCCTGAGAATTCGAAAGGGCGGAACACGATGCCGATGATAAATCCCCCTCACCCCGGCGAAGTCCTCGTAGAGCTGTATCTCGAACCGCGCGACATGAGCGCGATCGCGCTTGCGAAACGGATGAACATGCCCCGGACGAGGATCGAGAGGCCGGTCAGGGGCGAGACGTCGCTGACGGTGGATACAGCGATGCGGCTTGCGAAATTCTTCGGCGACACCGCGGAGTTCTGGATGAACCTGCAGCGGGCCCATGACCTTGCCCTTGCCCGCAAGAATGTCGATCTGTCGGACATCACGCCCCTCGAGGCTGCCTGAGCCGCGACCCGCCCGCGCCCAATTCGGCGGTGCGGCTTTTCGGTTTGCGGTTTTCCGGTTGACTTGTATGGTGTGACAAGCTGCGCCGTTCCGTGTTGCCGACCTGCCGCCGGGCAGGTGCGCCGGCGGGACGAATCGCCTTTTTTTGGACCGAGTATTGGGAGGATTGAAAGAATGACCATGCCGAAAAAACCGACATTGCACGAGATGAAGACGGGGCTGTCGCGCCGCCGCTTTGTGCTCACCACCGCCGGCGCCGCCGCGGCCGGAACGATGACCGGCGCGCCGGCCATCGTCTATGGCGCGGAAACGATCCGGACTATCGGCCTCGGCGTCAGCATCATCAACCAGATCCAAAGCCGGGCGTCGAAAGACACCGGCGACAAGATCCGCGGCCAGGCGCTGGGCTACGGCGCCATGGTCGGCAAGATGCTGAACCAGAACGACCAGTACGAAGTCGCCGAAGGCTACTTCAACGATATGGACGTGCTGGTCCCGGCGAAAGTCTTCCAGGCCATCGACACCAAGCGCATCAAGGACTGGGACAAGGTAAGCAACCTGACGAAGACCGGCCGCCTGACGCCGGGTTCGAGCCTGGGCGACGGCGATGCGCCGTTCCGCCACCTCTGGGTCGACAAGGACGCCAACCCGACCAAGGGGCCGTCGCGCTACATTTCCATGCTGCCGGGTTGGCACAACGCCGATTCGATCGGCTACAACCCGGAGGAAACCGGGCGCAAGATCGAGAGCTGGGCCGAGTTGTTCAGCCCCGACTTCAAGGGCAAGGTCGCGCTGGTGAACGCGCCGCAGATCGGCACGATGGACGCCGCCATGGGCGTCGAGGCGATGGGCCTGATAAAGTTCGGCAACAAGGGCGACATGACCAGGCCCGAGATCGACAAGCTGATCGCCTTCCTGATCAAGAAGAAAAAGGAAGGCCACTTCCGCGCCTTCTGGGAAACCTTCGGCCAGTCGGTGAACCTGATGGTGAGCGGCGAAGTCGCGATCCAGAGCATGTGGTCGCCGGCGGTCACCGCCGTGAAGGCCGAAGGCGTGCCCTGCATCTATGCGTCGCCTAAGGAAGGCATGCGCGGCTGGCACGGCGGCTGCGCCATCTCCGCCAGGGTTACCGGCAAGAAGCTGGACGCCGCCTACGAGTATCTCAACTGGTGGCTCGACGGCTGGGCCGGCGCCTTCGTCGCCCGCCAGGGCTATTATATGTCGGCGCCGGAAAGTTCGAAGAAACATCTCTCGAAGGAGGAATGGGACTTCTGGTATCTCGGCAAGCCGGCCGCCAAGGAACTGACCGATCCGTTCGGCACGCCGATCGTCAAGAAGGGCGAGATCCGCGACGGCGGTTCCTACGAGGCGCGCTTCAAGAATATCGCCGTCTGGAACTCGCTCATGAAGGAAAACGACTACCTCGTCAAAGGCTGGACGGAATTCCTGAGCGCCTGACGGGTTCAAAAACCGCGGTCTTCATGACCGAAGCGGCAAAGCAGGGGCGGGACCGGTTCCCGCCCCTGCGACGCCGTCCCGCTCCTTCTTTTCCCGTCCGCCCGGCCGCTCCGGCCGGCGCCGCGTGACGCCGACATGCTCCAGACTGCGCCACCGCACGCAAAACGGCATCATGGCGGCCTGATCGGCGACCAGCCCGCGCCACCGCCGCAGGAAGCCGCTCGCCTCAAAAAAAGCAAACGCGACCAGACCGTCCACCCGGGCTGGCTCGTCGCGCCGGCGTCGATCTGGCTGATCGTCTTCCTGGTCGTCCCGCTGATCGGCATTGTGGTGTTCAGCTTCTGGACGCCGGTCAGGGGCGGCATGACGCCGGACTTCACGTTCATCAATTTCGGCAATTTCTTCCGGCAGGATGGGTTTTTCGATCCCGAACACCGCAATTTCCTTAAGCTCAGCATTTTCATCACGACCCTGTGGACGACCTTCCGCTTCACCGTCACCGTGATGGTCGTCTGCCTGATCATCGGCTACCCGATCGCCTTTTTCCTGGCGATGCAGGTGAAGAATTTCAAATGGCAGCTCGCGCTGTTCCTGGTCGCCATGGTGCCGTTCTGGACCAGCTACCTGATCCGCGCCGTCGCCTGGCTGCCGATGCTCGGCCGGCGCGGCCTGTTCAACAAGATGCTGATGAATCTGGGCATCATCGACAAGCCCAGCTCCTTCTTCCTGTATTCGGAGTTCGGCTACACGATGGCGCTGGCGCAACTCTATGTCGTGCTGTGCGTCGGGCCGATCTTCTTTTCGCTCGCCAAGATCGACAAGGATATCATCGAAGCGGCCCGGGACATGGGCGCGAGCAATTTCCAGGTGTTCCGCGAGATCATCCTGCCGCTCTCCCTGCCGGGCGTGGCCATCGGCATGATCTTCCTGTTCGTCATGCTGATGGGCGAGTTCGCCACCGCCGTCGTGGTCTACGGCGGCAAGACCTCGACCACCGGCACCGTGATCCTGAACTACTACGCGACCGCGAACTATCCGTTCGCCGCAGTGAACGCGATCATGCTGATGCTGGCGATGATGATCGGCGTGTTCTTCATCCTGCGCGTCGTCGACATCCGGAAGGAGCTGTAGGCATGGCGCGCTGGACGCCGCGGCGAACCCGGGCGCTGGCCGTGAAGACCGGCTTCAGCATCTACTACGTCCTGTTCATCGTCTTCATTTTCGGGCCGATGATCGCGATGTTCGCCCTGTCTTTCCAGGGGCGGCGCGGCGGCACCAGCTTCCCGATGCGCGGCTTCAGCACCTACTGGTGGGAGAAGCTGCTGGAGCCATCCTCGATCGGCGACCTGCAGGGCGCGCTCGCCCGCTCGCTGATCCTGGCGCTGGTCGTGATGGTCATCACGGCGCTGTTTTCGACCATGCTGGCGATGGCCTTCCGGCAGAAATTCCGCGGCTCCAACCTGCTGTTCTACACGGTCATGCTGGGCCTGATGGTGCCCGGCGTGCTGCTCAGCCTCGGCCTCGCCACCCTGATGCGGCAGATCGGCATTCCCCCGGCCTGGTGGTCGTCGGGCCTCGGCGTCCATGTCGTCTGGACGCTACCGTTCGGCTTCCTCGTGATGATGGCGGTGTTCAACCGCTTCGACAGCCGTCTGGAGGAGGCCGCCCGGGATATGGGCGCCAGCGAATGGACAGTGTTCCGCGAGATCACCCTGCCGCTGATCCTGCCCGGCATCG
Source organism: Rhodospirillaceae bacterium Spongia-Bin9 (assembly GCA_900197615.1). Classification (GTDB taxonomy): domain Bacteria; phylum Pseudomonadota; class Alphaproteobacteria; order Bin65; family Bin65; genus Bin65. The sequence goes on along the minus strand of FZLR01000050.1, from coordinate 2,503 downwards.
TGGCGGCCGGCCTGTTCGGCTTTACGCTCTCCTACGACGAGTTCGCGCGCACGACCCTGCTGTCCGGCGAGTACAATACCCTGCCGCTCGATATCAACGCCTCGATGACCCAGCGCATCCGCCCGACCCTGTTCGCGCTCGGCACCGCCTCGACCCTGTTTTCGCTCTGCCTGATCGGGCTGTTCATCGTCGTCTACACCATCCTCTACCGCCGCTCGCGATAGGGCGGGGATGGCGCGCCGAAACGGGTGCCGGCGCCGCTACAGCGATCGCCCGATAATGTATTTCATGATTTCGTTGGTGCCGGCATAGATCCGGTGGATGCGGGCATCGGCCCAGGCCCGGGCGACCGGTGTCTCCCACATGTAGCCGTGTCCGCCGTGGAGCTGCAGGCATTCGTCGAGCACCCGGTCGGCAAGCTCCGTCAACGCGAGTTTTGCCATCGCGGCGCGCTCGGCGCTCAGTTCGTCCCGGGCCAGCAGCCGGATCGACTGGTCGACGAAAGGGCGCATTGCCGTGCAGGCCGTCGCCAGTTCGGCGAGCTTGAACTGGGTGTTCTGAAAATCGAAGATGCGCTGGCCGAAGGCGGTCCGGTCCTTGGTGTAGGCGACGGTCTGCTCGAGGGCGGCCTCGGCGATCGCCATGGAACGCACGGCGACGACCATCCGTTCGCGGGCCAGGCCATGCATCAGCTGGCTCCAGCCCCGGTCCGAATCGCCGAGCAGCGCCGATCCGGGCAATCGAACGTCGTCGAAGAAGAGTTCGGCGGTATCCTGCGCCTTGTTGCCGATCTTTTTCAGGTTCCTGCCGCGGGTAACGCCGTCCGCCTCGAGCGGCACGACGAACAGGGATATGCCCTTCGCGCCGCGGTCCGGATGCCGGTTTGCCGCCAGAAGAATGTAATCGGCGATGTGCCCGTTCGTGATGAAAGTCTTCGAGCCGTTCACGAGGAAGCCGTTGCCGGACGGCGTCGCGCGGGTCCGCAGCGCGGCAAGGTCGCTGCCCCCGCCGGGCTCGGTCAGGCCGATGCAGAAGATCGATTCGCCGGCCGCCATGGCCGGCAGGAGTCTGCGCTTCTGCTCCCCGGTGCCGTGCGCGGCGATCATCGGTGCGATGATGTGCCCGTGCATATCCCAGGCCGGCGCCGCAAGGCCGTATCGGCCCAGCTCCTCTATGACGATGGCGTCCCAGAGGAAATCGCCGCCGGAGCCGCCGTATTCCTCGGGTATGCCGGTGCCGAGCAGACCCATCTCGCCGGCGCGCAGCCAGATGTCCCGCGGCGTATATCCCGCGTCTTCCCAGTCCGCGTAATGCGGGACGACCTCGGCTTCCAGGAACGACCGTACCGAGTCGCGGAACATTTCGTGGTCCGGCGAAAAGAGGGTGCGGGGCGGAGCGAGGGGCGCGGGCATCGGTCGTCCTGGAAAATTGCACGGAAGGTACGGAGGTGCGGGCGTTGCGGCATCCGCCTCAGCCCAGTCCTATCACGAATCCCTCTGGGCAAATCACCCATCTGGCGCGGACACCCGGCTCGCCCAACCGGTGATTGCATTGCTGGCATTTCTTATTACTTTTGGAGTCTGACAGAAGGGGAAACGCCCATGGCGAGCATCACCATCCGCAGGCTCGACGACAATGTGAAAGCCCGGCTGCGCATAAGGGCGGCCGGGAACGGCCGGTCCATGGAAGAGGAGGTGCGGCTGATCCTGCGCGACGCAGTAGACGACGAGAAAGCCGCGCCCAAAGACCTGGCAAAATTCACACGGGAGTGTTTCGCGCCCCTCGGCGGCGTGGAACTCGAACTGCCGCCGCGCGGGCCGATGCGCGATCCGCCGGACTTCACCTGAGCCGTGCCGATGTATGTACTGGACCCAACTGTGGCATCGGAACTCATGCGGCCGGTCCCGGCGCCTGCGGTCGCGGCATGGATCGCAGAGCGGGATGCAGAAGTCCTGTTTCTGACAGCGGTCAGCGAAGCCGAATTGCGTTACGGAATTGCAATCATGCCGATCGGCAGACGACGGCGCATGTTGGAAACCGCCATGGCGCGGTGGCTCAATCTGGGATTTGCCGAACGCATTCTGCCGTTCGACAGCGACGCGGCGCGCGCGTATGCGGATATCGCCGCGGACCGCCGTGCTGCCGGGCGCCCGATCGGAGAGGCCGATTGCCAGATCGCAGCGATTGCTCGAGCCCGGGGCATGGCCGTAGCGACGCGCAACATTCGTGATTTTTCAGAAACGGGTGTCGAAACGATCGACCCTTGGGCGGGTGTGTGAAGACACTGGCCGCGTCGAACTCCATCCGGCATTTCGACCGAGCGCAAGCAAGCGGAAAAATCTTTCCGGCACGGCGCATCGGACCCGGCACCGCGCGTGAAAGATATCTACGCTCCGCGGCCCTCCGGACCGCTACGGTCGATATGACGGGTGGGGACGCGAGCCCTTTCCCCCCCCCCCCCCCCCCCCCCCCCCCCCCCCCCCCCCCCCCCCCCCCCCCCCCC
>FZLR01000012.1 GCA_900197615.1 Rhodospirillaceae bacterium Spongia-Bin9 | reverse complement strand
GGTCCCCGCTTTCCTGCAACAGCATCTCGCCCTGCCAGCCCGACCGGTCGATCGCCTGCAGGCCGAGGCGCTGGCGGCCCAGCGTCATGGCCGGCCGGCCCTTGCCGCCGTGGAATTGCAGCAGGACTTTCGAATGCAAAGGCACGACGACGGGTTTGCCGTCATGGGCCAGCGTGATCATGCGCGGCTGCTGGCCGGTATAATCGGGCGGCGTGAACCAGGCTTCGACCGTCACGGGCTCGGCGACGCCGCCCTCGAAATCCGGCAGGAAGGCCCGCTCGAAACGGTCGGCCGGATCGCTCCAGCCGACGGTCACGCCGAGCACCAGCAGAATGACGGCCACGCCGCGCAGGGCAAAGGGATCGCGCCGGGCGACCCGCGGCCGCGGCGGCGCGATCCGCAGATGCCTGAGCGCCGCCCGCGCCCGCGCCCGATGACGCTGCCAGAGCGCTTCGGAGAAGGCGTCGCCGGACCCGATGGCAAGGTTGTCCCTGCTTGCGGTGAGCGGCCGGTGCGCCAGACAGCTGGTCCGCTCCAGACGGCGCCGGGCGGCCCAGGCGCCGGGCAGGCGCAGGTGGCGGAAACCCAGGAACAGCGCACCGGAAAAGGCCAGGGCGAAGATGGCCAGCACGCCGACATGGAGCCAGCCCGGCAGCAGCGGCAGGACATCGATCAGGACGACGGCGGCGAACAGGATGGCGATAGCGCCGGCCATCCAGAAGCGCGGCCACAGCCGCTCCCAGGTCAGCGCCAGCCAGGACAGCGCGGTCTGGAAGCCGTAGCCCGGAACATGCTCCGCACTGCCGGCCGGTCGTTTCCAGCCCTCGTCCGAAGCGCTCATACGCTCTCCTTCAGGCGCCGCCACGGATCGCCGGCGGCGGCTCCAGCCAATCGGGCACCGACTCCTGCCCGATCAGCGTCTCGATCGTCAGCCGTGCGCGCACCACGGCGAACTGGTCGCCGCTTGCCAGCACCTCGGGCGCCGGCGGGCGGCTGTTATAGGCCGACGACATAACCGAACCATACGCCCCTGCCGATCCGAACGCCACCAGTTCGCCCGGCGCCAGGGGCGGCAGGCTGCGCGCAACGGCAAACGTATCGCCGCTCTCGCAGATCGGCCCGACGACATCCATTTCAACATAATCTTGGCTATTTTGAGGCTGCGGCACCGGCACGATCGCGTGGTAGGCGCCATACATGGCCGGGCGGGCAAGATCGTTCATTGCGGCATCGACCACCGCAATCGGCCGGATGCCGCCCTGCTTCACATAGAGCACCTGCGCAACGAGGATGCCGGCGTTGCCGACCATAGAGCGGCCGGGCTCGAACATCAGCTCGCATTCCAGGTCGCCGACCGTCTCGCGCACCGCCGCGGCATAGTCCTCGAACCGCAGGGGCGTTTCGTCCCGGTAGGCGATGCCGACGCCGCCGCCGAGATCGAGGCAGCGGACATCGTGCCCCACCGCCCGCAGGGCGCGCACCCGGTCGGCGAGGCGCGCGAACGCCGCCCGGTAGGGAGCCACGCTCAGAAGCTGCGAGCCGATATGCACCGCGAGGCCGGCCGGCTCCAGGTTCGGCAGGTCCGCCGCCCTGGCATAGGCCGGCAGCGTCCGGTCGATGGCGATGCCGAACTTGTCCTGCTTGCGGCCGGTCGAGATCTTGTCGTGGGTCCGGGCGTCGACATCGGGATTGATGCGCAGGGAAACCCGCGCGGTGACGCCGGCCTCGGCTGCGGCGGCGGAAATCAGGTCGAGCTCCGCCTCCGATTCGGCATTGAGCTGGAGAATGCCGGCGCGCAGCGCCAGGACGATCTCGTCCCGCGTCTTGCCGACGCCGGAAAACACGATCCGGTCGGGCGGAACGCCGGCCGCGAGCGCCCGGCGCAGTTCGCCGCCCGACACCACATCCGCGCCGGCGCCCAACCCGGCGAAAGCCGCGATGACGGCCTGGTTGGAATTGGCTTTCAGCGCATAGCAAATGGTGGCGGGCAACCCGGCCAGCGCCGCTTCGAGCGCCCGGTAGTTGCGCGTAAGTCCCGCCAGCGAATAGCAGTAGAACGGCGTGCCGACCTGCGCCGCGATCGCGGACAACGGCAGGGCTTCGGCGTTGAGGGCGCCGTCGGCGTAGGCGAAATCGGGCGATGGCAGTCGGTCGGTCATAAAGCGAAGTCCGGGATCGGGGCCCCGCCGCGCACCGGCAGGCCGGGGCAGGGCAACGGAGATGGCGTCGAGAGGCTGGCCTATTCGGGGCCCGGTTTCCGGAATATCGCAGCCGGACCTGAAGGCGCGCCCGCAGGGTATCCCGCGGGATACCGGTCGACGCCGCCGGCAGCCTGCGGATCGTCTTTCTTGCCGCACGCCGCCAGGGTCAGGCCGAGCGCGCCGGCCGCCAGCATGATCGTCAACCATCGGACCATGCGGCTGTCTCCCGTCACGGGCCGGTGCGCCCTGCCAGCGCCGCACGCTCAGCAGCAGCAGCAGCCCGGACATTGTCCGGCGCCGTGCCGCCGAACGAGGTCCGGCTGGCGACGGAATATTGCACCGACAGGACGTCGAATACAGCCCCCGTCAACCGCGGCTCGACGGTTTGCATCTGTTCCAGGGTCAGGCCGGCGAGATCGACGCCGCGCTCTTCGGCCAGCCTGACCAGCGCGCCGGCGATGCGGTGGGCGTCGCGGAAGGGCAGGCCGAGTTCGCGCACCAGCCAGTCCGCGAAATCGGTCGCGGTCGCGAAGCCGGCGCTCGCCGCAGCCAGTAGATTGTCCGCATTCACCGTCATTTCGCCGATCATGCCGGTCATCGCCCGGACGCAGAGCGACAGGCTGTCGGCGGCGTCGAACACCGGCTCCTTGTCCTCCTGCATATCCTTGGAATAGGCAAGCGGCAGGCCCTTCATGACGACCGCCAGGGCCGTCAGCGCGCCGACGATCCGGCCGGCCTTGGCGCGCACCAGCTCGGCGGCATCCGGGTTGCGCTTTTGCGGCATGATCGAGCTGCCGGTCGAGAAACTCTCCGACAAGTCGACGAAGCGGAACTGCGCGCTCGACCAGACGACGATCTCCTCGGCGAGGCGCGACAGATGGGTGGCGCAGATCGCGCAGGCGGCGAGAAATTCGAGCGCGAAATCGCGCGCCGAAACCGCGTCGAGCGAATTCGCCATCGGCCGGTCGAAACCGAGCGCAGCGGCGGTCTGCGCCCGGTCGATCGGAAAGGAGGTGCCGGCCAGCGCCGCGGCGCCGAGCGGCGATTCGTTGACCCGCCCGCGCGCATCGGCGAAGCGCGCCCGGTCCCGCCCGAACATGGCGACATAGGCCAGCATGTGATGGCCGAAGGTGACCGGCTGCGCCGATTGCAGATGGGTGAAACCGGGCATGACCGTATCGGCATGGGCCTCCGCCTTGTCGAGCAGGGCCGATTGCAACTCTTTCAGGGCGGCGTCGAACCCGTCGATGCAGTCCCGGACCCAGAGGCGGAGATCCGTCGCCACCTGGTCGTTGCGCGAGCGCGCGGTGTGCAGCCGGCCGGCCGCCGGGCCGATCGATTCGGCGAGCCGCGCCTCGATATTCATGTGGATGTCTTCCAGCGCCGCGCTGAACCTGAAGTCCCCGCTCTCGATTTCTTGAAGGATCGTGTCGAGCCCGCGCCGGATTGCCGCCGCATCTTCTTCCGATATGATGCCGCAGTCGGCGAGCATCGCCGCATGGGCTTTCGATCCGGCGATATCGCAGGCATAGAGGCGCCGGTCGAAGCTGATCGAGGCGTTGATCGCCTCCATCAGGGCATCGGGTCCGGCGGCGAAGCGGCCGCCCCACAGCGCGTTGGTCTTGGATTCGGACATGAGCGGGAGTTAGGCGTGAAGCGGAAAGGGACAACGGACCGGATTGTCGGGATCCTGGCCGCCGGCCTGCTGGCGCTCCTCGTCGCTGCGCCGCTGCCCGGCGCCGGCGCGGCGCCGGGGCCGAATCGCGCCGCCGGGGCAACGGCCGAACCGCCCGCCTTCAACGGCTCGGCCCGGCCGTTCGTTTTCCTGAAGGAGCCGCGGGCCGTGCAGATCGGCCCGTTCGCGGATGCCGAGGGCAAGTCCGTCACCCTGGAGCGTTACCGGGGCAAGGTTCTGCTGGTCAATTTCTGGGCGACCTGGTGCGCTCCGTGCATCCACGAAATGCCGACGCTGGACCGGCTGCAGGCGGCGCTGGGCGGGCCGGGATTCGCCGTGCTGACCGTTTCGCTGGACCGCAAGGGCATGGCGGCGGTCGGGCCGTTCTGGGAGGAACAGGGCTACAAACACCTGCCCATCCTGCTCGATTCGCGCTGGAAGACCGCCCGGCGCCTCGGCGTCAGCGGCCTGCCGGCGACCTTCCTGCTCGACCGCAAGGGCCGGATCGTCGGCTATCTGATCGGCCCCGCCGAATGGGATTCGCCGGAGGCCAAGGCCTTCCTGCGCTTCCATATCGCCCGCCCCGGCAGCTGAGGCCTCACGCCCTTTCCTGTACCGTCATTTCGACCGAACGGAGTGAGCGGAGCGACTGTTCGGGTTCGCAGGAACAGCGGGCGGGGAGCCGAGCTCCGCTGCGGTCTTCAGGACCAAGAAATCGCCGGTCTCCCGCCCGCTTCCGCCACCGGCACCATAAACCCGGTGACTGTTCGATGAGACACAAGGAATCTCGTTGCAGGACTCCTGTGCCCGTTCGATGGATCGAGCCGGGATCCCTCCGCTCCCTTCGCTCGGTCGGGATGACGGGACAACGTATTCGCAAATGTCATGAAATGTCCGGTTTCGTCATGGCCGGGCCTGGCGGTGGGGTCGATCCGCCTTGGCCTTATGTTCATATAATGTTCTCATCGACCGGCGTCAACCCATCGAAACGCGATGCGAGCGTCCGGGCGGCGGCGCAGCGCTTCAGACCGGCAGGCCCTCCGCCGCGCGGCAGTCCATCAGGAAGTCGGGGTCGAACGAAACCTTTTTCAGGACCGGCGCTTTCGGGTCGATCACCCGCCAGACGGGTGGCAGCCGGTCGAGAGCCTCGCCCGCCTCCCATCGTTCGAACATCGCCTCGGTCAGGATGCGCAGGTGAATGCCGGTCGTCACCGGGCAGCACACCTCCGCGCCGTGCTGCTCTGCGAGCGCAGCGCGCATCGCCGGCACGTCCCGTTGCTCGCCGGGCGGGATGTTTCGGACGAAATCGGCGATCAGATGCGGCGTCGGGATCAGCATCGCCTGACCGGGCGACATACCGGCAAACTCTGCCGGACAGGGTTTCACCTGCGCCGGCGGCGCGCCGGCCATCTTTTCGGTCCAGCTTTTCCGTTTCGCCATCAGGAGACGGCATCCTCCGGGCGCAGGAATTTCTGCTGGTCCTGGATGTCGCGCACATTGTCGGGCCGCTCGAAGACCGGGGGCGGGCCGTCGCCGGGGGTGCGCGGCCGGCCGATGGCGCGGAACCAGTCCTCCAGGCCGGGCGGGAAGATGACCCAGAGCATGCGCATCTGGTCGTCGCCCTCGTTCTCCAGATAGTGCAGCACGCGCCGGCCGACGACGATCAGGGTCTCGGGCTTCAGTTCGTAACGCTCGCCGTCGATGATCGCGTGGCCCGTCCCCTGGTAGACGAAAATCAACTCGTGGGCGCGCTGATGGCCGTGCTCGCGGATCGCGGCGCCGGGCTCCAGCACCTGGATGCCGGAGGCGAAATCGTCCCAGGGCGCGGTGTAGGGCGTGATCTTGGCGGTAATGTGCCCGGTCGAAGGCAGGGGCTGCCAGAAGCTGTCGCCCTCTTCGGGGCCCACGACGATGGCCGTGCCCTTGTGTCCGTTATGGGGGTGTCCGCCGTTCGTTGGCGCTGTCGCTTGAGTCATATGCCTTCTCCTTTCCCGTCCGTCGAAGGCTGTCGCACGCCGCCGCGGTCCGAAGCCGGGCCGGCACCGGACCGAAGCGCATCGCTGCAAGGCAAAACCATGCCACGAAAGGGGCCGCCGGCGCAATCGGCGCACCGGCAACGTGAAGCCATCGAAATGTGGCCAACTTCAAGGAGTTCCCGGTCCGCCCTTCAAAACGCACAACGCCGTGAGACAAGAAAGTCCGGGCTAATTCTCCTCAACCGGCAACAAATCATGACCGACTGCCGATCGGAGCGCATTGTGAATATGTTGCAATGCACCTTCGTTCCGTCCAAGCAGCATCTCTGATGGAGTCCCACGTTCGGCGCTAAACTGAATATTCGCGATCAATTCGTAGTCTTCGTTTACAATAACCTCCCCGAATCGCGAAGCTCTTTCTTCATACGTATACCCAAATTCCTTGAGGCGTGGCTGTACTTTCGGGCTAATGTACCAGGTATGGACGGTTCGGGATTTCGAAGGCGAATTTTCGAGCGGAAAAAATCGCAACAGGTCGACGCCAAATGAGTCCACCATCATGATAACGTTTGGGTAGAGATAGTACAGAGTGGTAACAATCTGTGGGTAAGGCCATCGTTTCGTATCCGACGTTAGAAATCGCATAAGGTCCAATTTTTGATTGGGATAAACAAAGCGAAGGTTATTATTGAAAATGTCGCATGTTTGCAGGTTTGCCTTCATCTCTTTGCCGACGGTTTCCGCATGAAGAATGTTGACATGATAGTTCTCAGCGAAAGTATCCATCGCCATTTTCCAGTTTGCCCGCGCATCGATGACTTGCGTGTGAGCAAACGGAAAGTCGGCCAATTTCCAGTGCGCCAGGTCATCTTCAAGTCCACCTAAACACTCGACATCGTCTACAGGATCGCCCTGGGTCGGTCGCACCCACAGCATCCCATGAAATTCCGATGAAGGCAGTTCGAAGAGTGACAATTCCTTTCTGCAGACTTTCCCAAAATGGCTTTCCTTGTTAATCGCCAGCAAACTCCCATCGATACCGTATGTCCATGCATGGTAGGGGCATGTAAAGCTCGCTTTCGACCCACGTCCCTCGGGTGCGATCTGACTACCTCGATGTCGACAGACGTTAGCGTACGCTCGAAATCGCCCTTCACCATCTCGGACCATAAGAAGCGGAATGCCTGTTACATTGTCCGACCAATATGTCTTGGGTTTCGGTAGTGCGCTGGAAAGGCCCATGCACAAAGCGGTGTTTCGAAAGACAGCATCCTGCTCCTTCGCCAAGATCTCCGGGCAAGTGAAATCCGACATCGGTACACACATAATGCCGCCAGAATCTGCGGTAGTATCGTTGTCAATGTGCTCGTTTATAACGTCTAAAACTCGAATTCGTTCAGACTTGTCCATAGTTCGAAATCCCTTGTCGAGACGAATGAAGCACTTCACGCTTCACATCAACTGGCCAGCGAACGCTATGCATGCCAACTGGGTTATTGGTTGGCATCCATATCAGAACACTACAGATGCACCGCACCAAGGCCCTTATGCGGATAGTGCCGAGTACCCCTGTCAACGCGCAACTGGAGAGGAGGCAGTCCTGATGCCGGGAAAAATATTCGGGGGCTGTCCGGTGACCGATCCCGAACGCAACCGGAATCCGCGGCGCCCGCTTGCGTGGCGACCCATCGGCGCATTCCGGCGTGGACGCCCCCGTGGCTTCGCCAGATGCACCCATACCCCGGCCAACCGAAGCACATCGGGCGCAACTCCAAGAATCGCTTTCCGAAAGATGACGGGGGTTCGGTTCAAGCTGTGCGCAAATGCGGTTGGTTCCGCATCTGAGCCGGCTACTTGCCGGCTGCCGGGTCTACCAGCAGCAGCAGAGACCGGCTGAGATAGCTTCGAGTTGCTCTTCGGTGATGTGCGGATCCGGCGGCAACGCGAGATGCACGGTCTGCATATCGCTTTGATGCACTTGGATCGTCATCGACTCTGGAATTGTAATATCCAGTTCCGCACTGATTGCAGCCTTGGGATCTGCAAGCAACTGGTGCCTGAATTCCTCGTCCAGAGCGGATTTTTCAACGAGATGTTGCAACATTTGATCGCCACTTCTCATATTCATCCTCCGTTTCGCTTGGAGAAGCGCGCTAAGCGGCGCACTACTCGAAAGAAGGCTACACGACGATTACGCGATGCGCAACGCATAGCCATGTCCGACGAGACATGAGCCTGTAACCGGCGTCAAGGATCGTCGGCGAATAATGATGGTGACGCTACAGACACAACGGGTACAGACCTCGGAACGGGTTCGTACCTATATCGAGGGCAGCTTGCCGGCATTGCGGACTGCAGCGAGAGGCCGGAGAAATGGCGCGCCAGAGAGGATTCGAACCCCTGACCTTCGCCTCCGGAGGGCGACGCTCTATCCAGCTGAGCTACTGGCGCGCGGGGCCGTACAGGACCGTGTGCGACATAGACAAGGAACCGGCCGATGGCAACGCGGCGAAACGGGCCGCCCTTCGATACGGGGCTTCGAAATGCAGTCTACGGCGAGCCTCACCTGTCATTTCGACCGACCGAAGGGAGTGGAGAAATCTTTCCAGTACGGTGCTCTGGACCGGGCATCGCAGTTGAAAGATTTCTCCGCTACGCGGTTCTGCGAACCGCTCCGGTCGAAATGACGGGAGGCGGGCTCATCCCCTCCCCTACCGCGGCGGCATTCTTGTTCCGGCGTCGAGGCGGATAGTGTCGCCGTTGAGCATCTGGTTCTCGCAGATGGTAACGCAGAGCTGCGCGTATTCCTCGGCCCGGCCGAAGCGGGTGCGCGGGAAGATTTGCGACGATTTCAGGTTCTCCTGGAAATCCGGCGGCACCAGGTCCATCAGCGGCGTCTGGATATAGCCCGGCGCGATGGTCATGACGCGGATGCCGTGGCGGCCGAGTTCGCGCATCGCCGGCACCATCAGGCCGACCACGCCGCCCTTCGACGCGCCGTAGGCCGCCTGGCCGATCTGGCCCTCGAAGGCGGCGACCGAGGCGGTGTTGACGATGACGCCGCGCTCGCCGCCGTCGAGCGGCTCGGCCTTCGACATATCGGCCGCGGCCAGGCGCAGGCAGTTGAAGGTGCCGATGACATTGACCTCGACGACCTTGGCAAAGGCCTCGAGCGGCATCGGCTCGCCCTGGCGGCTGACGATGGTTCGGGCCGGGCCGATGCCGGCGCAGCTGACCAGCACCCGGGCGGTGCCGATTGCGGCGCGCGTCTGCTCGATCGCCGCTTCGGCGCCGTCCGCACTCACCACGTCGCACTGGATCGCCACGCCGCCGATCTCGCCGGCGACGCGCTTCGCGCCCTCCAGGTTCAGGTCCCAGATCGCGACCTTCATGCCCTTGGCCGCAAACATGCGCGCCGTCGCCTCGCCCAGACCGGAGCCGCCGCCGGTCACGATTGCCGAATGTCCGTTCAGATCCATCGGGTTCCCTCCCAAAAAAGCCTGTATGCGTTAACGGGCCGGCTGCCCTTTCCGGGCCGGCCGGCGCAGCGATCCGGGCGGGTTCATAGCGCGATTCGCCCGCCAGTAAAATCCGGGGCCTGTCGGCGCTGCCCGGTTAGCGGGCCCGATACGCGGGGCCCGATTAGCGGGGCCGGGTGCGCGCGCCGGCCGGCGCTTCGGCCTGCGGCCCCGCCCGCGCCCGCGGCGAGGGCGGCATCTCGATGCCGGCCAACCGCCACACGGCGAAGGCCAGTGCAAGGGCGAGCACGATCGCCCCGGCGACGTAGGGCGCGTTGTGGCCCAGCTTGTAGAACAGCAGGCCGGCGGCTGCCGGGCCGACGATCCGGGCCAGGCTGCCGACCGATTGCAATACGCCCATGACGGCGCCCTGCCGGCCCGCCGGCGTGTTGCGCGAGATCAGGCTGCTCACCGCCGGATCGACGAAGCCGTAGCCGAAGGCGATCAGCGCGCCGTTGACGAAGACCAGCGCGATCGTATCCGACACGGCGACTACCGCCATGCCCGCCGTGACGAAGGCGAGGCCGAGATAGAGCATGCCGCGCTCGCCGATGGCGCGCGTGACCGGCCCGACCAGGCCGCCCTGGACGATCACCAGCAGCACACCGATATAGCCGAAGAACAGGCCGGTCTCCCGCGCGCCCCAGCCGTGTTCCGCGTTGACCCACAGGGCGTAGGTCGCCTCCAGCCCGGCCATGGCGAGGCCGGCCATGCCGGCGACGGCGATCGGGATCAGGACGATCGGGATCGACAGGGCGAGGCCGAAGCCGCGCAGCCGTGCCCGGAAACCGCCGGTCTCGGCGCTCGAACGATGGCTCTCCGGCTCTTTCAGCATCGGGATGGCGGCGACCAGCGCGAGTGCGCTGATGCCCGCGCCGATGAAGAAGGCGATCTGCCCCGGATTGGCCGGGTCCGGGCCGGCCACGACGCCGCCGATGAACGGGCCGAGCACGAAGCCGGCGCCGATCGACGCGCCCAGCAGGCCCATCGCCTTGGCACGCTCCTCGCCCGTCGTCACGTCCGCCGCATAGGCATAGGCGACGGCGATGTTGGCGCTCATCACGCCGCCCAGGGCGCGCGCCAGCACGATCATGAGCAGCGAATCGGCGAGTCCGACCAGGGTGAAGCTGACCACCGAGCCGCACAGGCTGAGCAGCAGGATCGGTTTGCGCCCGACCCGGTCGGACAGCCAGCCGAGCGGAAAGGCGAAGACGAACTGGCAGCCGGCATAGACCGACATGACGAGCGCGACCTCGAAAGCGGTCGCCCCGAAGGATTTGGTCCAGAACGGCTGGGACGGAATGATGACGCCGAAGCCGACCATGTCGATGAACACGATCAGGCAGAGCACCCAGAGCCGGCCGAAGAGCGGCTTGTCGGACGATGTTTCCGGCATGAGGGCGTGTCAAAGAGCGGGACGGCCCGGCGATCAAGAGGAAAACGCCCGCCCGGTCAATTCGCGCCCGCTCGATTCGCGCCCGCTCGATTCGCGCCCGCTCGATTCGCGCCCGGTCGATTCGCGCCCGGCCGATTTGCGCCCGCGCAGATTGCGCCCGCCCGAAAGGCGCATGGCGGGTTGGCGCGGTTGACCGCGCGCTGCGCCTCTCGCTAAGTGCGCACGAACCCAGTCCATTCCGGAGATATTTCCCATGCCCGAGAAGAACCGCCAGATCTTCCTGGTCGAAACGCCGGCCGGCAAGCTGCAGGAAAGCCATTTCGAGATGCGGACCGGGGACATCCCGGCGCCGCAGGACGGCCAGGTCCAGGTGCGCAACCTGCTGCTGTCGCTCGACGCCGCCAACCGGGCCTGGATGCAGGGCGACACCTACCGCAAGGGCGTCGGCGCCGGCGATGCGATGGACGGCTACGGCATCGGCGTCGTGACGCAGAGCGAATCGGACCGGTTCGCCGCCGGCGACATCGTCGGCGCGGCCGTCGGCTGGCAGGACTATTCCGTGCACAAGGCGCATCGGCTGGAGAAGCTGCCGGCGGACGTGAAACCGCTCAGCCACCTGATTTCGCTCTACGGCATCGCCGGCAAGACCGCCTATCACGGCCTCGTCCAGGTCGGGCGGCCGAAAGAGGGCGAGACCGTGCTGGTCTCCGCCGCCGCCGGCTCCGTCGGCATGTTCGTCGGCCAGATCGCCCGTAACCTCGGCTGCCGCACCATCGGCCTTGCCGGCGGGCCGGAGAAGTGCGCCTGGGTGACGGACACGCTCGGCTTCGACGCCTGCATCGACTACAAGAACGAGCCTTATCGCAGGCGCATCGCCGAACTCGCGCCCGACGGCGTCGACATCTATTTCGACAATGTCGGCGGCGCGGTCCTCGAAGCGGCCCTGTTCAACATGGCGATGAAGGGCCGGATCGTGTGCTGCGGCGCAATCAGCCAGTACGATACGACCGAGATGACCAGCCCGCGCGGCGTGCCCGGCATCCATGTCTTCAAGCGGCTGCGCATGGAGGGTTTCATCGTCATGGATTTCGCGGACCGGGACGCCGAGGCCGTGCGCGACATGGGCCGCTGGTTCCGGGACGGGAAGATGGTCGTCGAGGAGGATATTCTCGACGGGCTGGAGAATGCGCCGCGCGGCCTGATCGGCCTGTTGGCCGGCGACAATCGCGGCAAGCGCATGATCCGGGTCGCGCCCGATCCGGCGTAGAGCGGCGCGACCCGCGGGGCCGGATGCGGCGATCCGGCGTGCAGGCCGGACGGGTCGCCGATCCTATGTATCCGGGGCGATGACGACCGGCCGGACACCCCTCTACCTGTTACTGCTGGGCAGCGGCGGAATGCTGCTCGCCGCGCTCGAATTCCAGTATATCGAGGGCCTGACGCCCTGCCCGATGTGCCATGTCCAGCGCTGGCCGCACATGGTTGTCGTCGCGCTCGCGCTGCTCGGCCTGTTCGCGCTGCGGGGGCGCCGGTCCGGGCTGCTCCTGTTCCCGGTCGCGGCGGCGCTGGCGGTGACGGCGGGGGTCGGCGTCTATCACGCCGGGGTGGAATATGCCTGGTGGGCCGGCCCGGGCGCCTGCGCCGGCGGCGGAGGGTTCGACGCAGGCAATGTCACCGCGGGCAGCCTGAAAGACATGATCGGCGCAGCGCCGCCGGCGCGCTGCGACGCCATTCCGTGGTCGCTGGCCGGGATCTCGATGGCCGGCTGGAACGCGCTGATCTCGGCGGCGATGGCGGTCTTCGCGCTGACAGCGGGCCTGCGCGCGCTGGGGAAAACGGCGCAATGACCGGGAACGGGCCCGAAAAGCCGCAGCGGCCCATGCCCGGCGAACCGGCCGGCGAGGCGCTGATCCACAGCATGATCCGGGTCAACCAGGCCGGCGAATACGGTGCGGGGCGCATCTATGCCGGCCAGCTTGCCGTGCTCGGCGAGAGCGAAGACGGGCCGGTGCTGCGCGAGATGGCGGCGCAGGAACAGAAGCATCTCGACACCTTCAACCGGATGATCGTCGAGCGGCAGGTCCGGCCCACGGCGATGACCCCGGTCTGGCATCTCGCCGGCTTCGCGCTCGGCGCCGCGACCGCCCTGATGGGCCGGGAAGCCGCCATGGCCTGCACCGTCGCGGTCGAGGAGGCGATCGACGAGCACTATGCCGATCAGGCGGCGCGCCTGGACGACAGCGAAGCGGAACTCAAGCAAACGGTCGAGGAGTTCCGGGCCGACGAACTGGCGCACAAGGACACCGCGCTCGCCCGCAACGCCGAGGCGGCGCCGGCCTATCCGCTGCTGACCCGCGCCATCAAGGACATCTCCCGCACCGCGATCTGGATTTCGAAGCGGGTGTAGGGCAAACCTCCCTGCCACCCATTCGATCCGTCTCCGACTTGGCACTTTCCGACGATACGCCCGGAAGTTCGCCTGACGCCGTCACCCACCGCCGGGTGTTGCGGCTCGCCGTGCCGATCATTCTGGCGAATATCGGCCAGCCGCTGCTCGGCGCGGTCGATACCGCGGTGATGGGGCATCTGCCGTCGCCGGCCTATATCGGCGGGGTCGCCGTCGGCGCGCTGGTCTTCAGTTTTCTTTACTGGGCGTTCGGCTTCCTGCGCATGGCCACCACGGGCTTCATCGCCCAGGCGCGCGGGGCGGGAGACCATCAGGAAATCCGCGATGTCGCCCTGCGCGCCGCCCTGCTGGCGGCGGTGCTCGGCCTTGCCATCGTCGCGCTGCAGGCGCCGGCGCAGTGGTTCGCCTTCTGGGCGGTCGAGGCGACGCCGCGGGTCGAGGCGTTGGCCGGCGCCTATTTCGACATTCGGATCTGGGGCGCCCCGGCGACCCTGCTGGTCTACGTCGGCATCGGCTGGCTGATCGGCATGGAGCGAACCGGCGCCGTGCTGGCGCTCACCCTCTATATGAACGGCCTGAATATCGCCCTCGACCTGCTGTTCGTGCCGGTCTTCGGCTGGGGCATCGAAGGCGTGGCGCTGGCGACCCTGATCGCGGAAGTTTCGACAGCGGTTATCGGCATCGCCGTCATCGCCTGGCTGCACCGGCCGCTCGGCGGGCGCTGGCGCCGGCGCGGGCTGCTTTCCGACCGCAGCAAGACGGCGGGCCTGCTGCGCGCCAATACCGACATCTTCCTGCGTACCCTGTGCCTGATCTTCGCCTTCGCCTGGTTCACCGCCCAGGGCGCGAAGCTGGGCGAGACGGTGCTGGCGGCCAATGCCGTGCTGTTCCACTTCTTCCTGCTCATCGGCCACGGGCTCGACGGCTTCGCCTTCGCTGCCGAAGCCCTGGTCGGCGGCGCCATCGGCCGCCGGGACCGCGCCCGCTACGGCGAGGCCATCCGGCTGACCACGATTTGGGCCGGCATCGTCGCGGCCGGCTTCGCGCTCGCCTATCTGGCTGCCGGCGGCCTGGTTATCGACACGCTGACCGATATCGAAAAGGTCCGCGACCTCGCCCGGGTCTACCTGCCCTGGGCGATCGCGATCCCGCTCGCCGGCGTGTGGAGCTTCCAGCTCGACGGCATCTATATCGGCGCGACACGAACCCGCGAAATGCGCAACGGCATGGCGCTCGCGCTCGCCGTCTATCTCGCCGCCGGCTACGCGCTGCTGGACCTCTGGGGCAACGACGGCCTGTGGCTGTCGCTCTACGTTTTCCTGATCGCCCGGGCGGCGGTCCTGTTCCTGTGGCTGCCACGCATCGCCGCATCGTTCGGGAAGCGCGCGCTATCGTAATGCGTCGCGACGAAAGACCGGCGCGCATCGTCCGGAGGAACGACCGCTGCGGTTCCGGCAATCCCTGTGGCCACTGACGGCAGCCCTCTTGGGAAGGAGACGCTTCTGCGCTGACAAATGTCGCGCAAATACGGAGTGGCACAATTATTGACCGATTAGATGCATTTTCCGTAGTTTCTCCGGATCGCCGAGCGGTCACGGGCAGTCCGCGTCGAACCGCCTGCTCCATGTAAGATCGATTTTGCAGGAAAGGGCGGGATTCACTCGATTCCTGGGTTGTTTGGCGACCGGAGCGGCACCCCGCCGGAACCGGAAAAACGATAACGAAGGAATCGCGTATGAAGCCGGCCGGATTTCTTTTCGTTTTTTCCGCCGCTGCCACCTTGGCACTGCTCCCCGCCTGCGGGGGTGGAAGCGGAGGCGGAAGTTCACAGACAGACCAAGCGTCGCAACCTCAATTCACCCGAACTACCGTAGCGTCGACGAATCCGCAGACGGCTCAGGGCGCCGGGAACAGTGCAGCCGCCAATCTGCCACGCTTCGGCAGCGTTACCCAATCGTCGAATGGCGGGCCTCTCGCCGGAATCACAGGAGATTCTGCCTCGGCATCGTTCGACGGGCAAAACGTGCGTCTGACGGTCCGGCGTACAGACGGAAGCCAACTTTCCTTCAACGGAGCCACGGATCGGATTGAAAGTGTATCCTACACCCCGGTCGTGCCGGGGTTTTCGTTCCGCGGCGACGGAATGTCGAAGCTGACCGCCACGAGCGTTTCCATCGCAGCGATCTACATCAACTGGAATAATTCCGACTCCACCGACTATCTGGCGGGCGGCTATTGGTTGCACATCGAGGGGCGCGTCTTTCCGCCGAAAGTGACAGGCGCAGAGGTCGGGGCTTTCGTGGATGGACCGGAATTGAGCGGCACGCCAACGCTGCCCGTCACCGGAACAGCCGCCTTTAACGGTCGGGCGGGCGGATTCTACGGCTATCGGTCGGCACAGAGCACCGAGATCGGAGATTTTGACGGTTCAGCCAGCCTTACGGCGAACTTCGGCAACAATACAATATCGGGCTGCATCGGTTGTAGCGGCGGCGTGGACGTGTCGGGGGTGGCTGCCGATACGAGCGGTCGAACTTCCGTGTTTGAAAATGTAAACATTCCGGTCCGGTTACGCATGTCTGCAGCGTCCATCCAGGGCGACGGGACATTTCGAAATCGAAGCGTTTCTCTGGAGCGCGACGACGCCACAGTCACGAGCACGTCGGGATCGTGGGGCGGGCGGTTCTCTACCGTACAAGTCCAGAACGGCGACCCCCGTCTTGTGGCCGGGACGGCCGGGGCCAGTTGGACCGAATCGTCTGGCGCAGAAGGCGTTTTTGCCGGTGCGTGGTACGCCGTGAAGCAATAAGCGTCGGACGGCAATCGGCGGGACACGAAACCGTCTTGAAATTGTCATAGTCCGGCGCATGTATAGCGGCGGCACGGTGGACGGGCGCGATTCCTGCGTCCGGTCCGGGGCAGCTTTCGTTCCGGCCGCCGCCGCCCGGCCGGCCTGACCCGACGATTCGGGGCCCAGGCCTTTCAGCCGGGTTTTTTGCATCTATCGCCGACCTGCCCGCGATACCTGCGAGGCGTTGAACCGAATGATCGAAGTTCAGTCGCTTACCAAGCATTTCGGCCCGATCCGCGCGGTCGACGACGTCTCCTTCTCGGTGGCGAAAGGCGAGGTGCTCGGCTTCCTCGGCCCGAACGGCGCCGGCAAGTCGACGACCATGAAGATGATCACCGGCTTCCTGGCGCCGACATCGGGCACGGCCGCGGTCTGCGGCCACGACATCCGCCATGCCGCCATCGCCGCCAAGAGGCGCATCGGCTATCTGCCGGAGGGCGCGCCGCTCTATGCCGACATGACGGCGCGCGGCTTTCTGAACTTTATCGGCGCCAGCCGGGGCCTGAGCGGCGCCGACCGGGCGAAGGCCGTGGACCGGGTCGTCGACATGGCGCAGCTGTCCGCGGTACTCGACCAGCCGATCGAGACCCTGTCCAAGGGCTTTACCCGGCGGGTCGGCCTTGCCCAGGCCCTGCTGCACGATCCGGACGTCCTGATCCTGGACGAGCCGACCGACGGCCTGGACCCGAACCAGAAGCACCATGTGCGCCAGGTGATCGACGAGATGGCGCCGGACAAGGCCATCGTGATTTCCACCCATATCCTCGAGGAGGTCCACGCCGTGTGCAGCCGGGCGATGATCATCGCCCAGGGGCGGTTGCTGGCGGACGGCACCCCCGCCGAACTCGAAGCCCTGGCGCAGCGCCACAACACCGTCACCCTGCGCACCCGCGCCCTGCCGCCATCGGCCGAACGCGCCGGCCTCGCCCGGCTGGAGGGCGTGCTCAAGGTCGAAGAAGACGGCGAAACGGATATGCCGTCCTTCAGGGTGATCCCGCGCGACGGCGCCGCCGTCCTCCCGACGGTCAGCGCCTATGTCACCGAACATCGCTGGGAGGTCGACGAGATGCGCCTGGAACAGGGCCGGCTGGACGACGTGTTCCGCGAGATCACGACCGGCAAGATCGCGGCCGGCGGGGCCGCGGCCGGCGGGGATACCGGAAGGGAGGCCGCCCGATGACCGCCGCGCGCACCGTCGCCGTCGTCTTCAGGCGAGAATTCGCCGGCTATTTCGCCAGCCCCGTCGCCTATGTCTTCCTGATCGTCTTTCTGGCTCTGGCCGGGGCGATGACGTTCTTCTTCGGCAGCTTCTTCCAGCGCAACCAGGCAGACCTGGACGCTTTCTTCGTGTTCCATCCGTGGGTCTACCTGTTCCTGATGCCGGCCATCGCCATGCGGCTGTGGGCCGAGGAGCGCAAGACCGGCACAGTGGAATTGCTGTTCACCCTGCCCATCGCGACCTGGCACGCCGTTATGGGGAAATTCCTGGCGGCCTGGCTGTTCGCGGGCATCGCGCTGGCGCTGACCTTCCCGATCTGGATCACCGTGGCGACGCTCGGCGCGCCGGACCACGGCCCGATTATCGCCGGCTATATCGGCAGTTTCCTGATGGCCGGCGGCTATCTCGCCATCGGCTCCTGCCTGTCGGCGACGACCAAGAACCAAGTTATCGCTTTCGTATTGGCGGCCATCGTCTGCTTTGTCTTTTCGATGGCGGGCGCAGAAGTCGTGCTCGGCCCGATCCGCGAACTGCTGCCCGCGGGCTCCGTCGAGCTCGTCTCCTCCTTCAGCTTCCTCAACCATTTCGCCGAAATGCGCAAAGGCGTCATCGACCTGCGCAACCTGCTCTATTTCCTCTCGGTGATCGGCGTGTTCCTGTTCGCGACCGTCCTGGTCCTCGACCTCAAGAAGGGGGCATAGGCGATGGCGTTCTTCAACGAGCGGCGCAACCTGACGGTCGCAACCCTGATCGTCGCCTTCGTCTTCCTGTTCGCCTTCAACGCCTTTGTCGGCAACGCGGCTCGCAACGTTTCGGCCGATCTGACCGCCGACAGGGAATTCACCCTTTCTGCGGGCACCGGGAGGGTGCTGAAGTCGCTGCAGGAACCGATCGTGCTACGCCTGTTCCTGTCGCCGTCGCTGGTCGAGCGGGTGCCGAGTTACGGCGCGGCTACGGCCCGGGTGCGCAACCTGCTCAACCGGTATGTTGCGCTGTCGAACGGCAAGATCCGGTTGGAGACCTACCGGCCCGAGCCCTATTCGGTGGATGAGGACAAGGCCGCGGCCTATGGCATGGAAGGCGTTCCGATCGACGCCAGCGGCGAGGTCGTCTATTTCGGCCTCGCCGGCACCAACACGGTGGATGAGGAGGAAAAGATCGCCTTCTTCCATCCGAACCGTCAGCGTTTCATCGAATACGACATCACCCGGCTGGTCCACAGCCTGGGCGTGAAGAAGAAGACGGTCGGCCTGATCGCCGGCCTGCCGATCGACGGCACCTTCAGCATGCAGGGCGGCATGCAGCAGCCCTGGCCGGTCATGAACGAGATCAAGAAACTGTTCGACGTCGAGACGATCGACGAGAGCAAGGACAGTATCCCGGACAATATCGACGTGCTGATGATCTTCCATCCGCAGCGCCTGTCGGACAAGACCCTCTACGCCATCGACCAGTATGTCCTGAAGGGCGGCAAGGCCCTGGTCATGGTGGATCCGGTGCCGCTGTCCGCCCCGCGCCGCCGGACCTTCATGGGCGCCGGGCCGGTCCCGCCCGGCTCCGACCTGCCGAAGCTGCTGAAGGCCTGGGGCGTCGCCTACGACAGCGCTGCCGTGGCGACCGACGCCAGGCGCGCCATCGAGATGGAGTTTCGCCAGCAGGGCCGCGTCTACAAGGTTCCGAACATCGCCTATGTGCAACTCAGCGAACCGGACCTGAACGCCGGCGACCCGGTCACCGCCCGGATCAAGCTGCTGATCTTCGGCATACCCGGCCATTTGGCCAAGGCCGAGGGCGGCGGGACGACCGTTACGCCGCTGGCGACGACGACCGACGTCGCGATGGTGCGCAAGGCGGTGGATTACCGGCAGGAGCCGGACCTGCTCGACCTCTACCGCACCTACGCGCCGGGCAACAGGAAACTGTCGCTGGCGGTGCGCGTGACCGGCGACGCGGCCACCGCCTTCCCCGAGGGACGGCCTGTCGACCCCGATGCCAAGAAAGAGGACGCCGAGAAAAAGGAAACCGGGGAAAAGGCGGAAAAGGATGACGGCAAGAAAGCCGCGAAACCGGCGCACATCGCCCGGACGCAAAAGCCGCTGAACCTCATCCTGGTCGCCGATGCCGATTTCCTGGAAACCGGTTTCTGGGCGCAAACGTCGACTGTCGGCGAGGGCGCGGTTTACACGCCGTTCGCCAACAATGCCGATTTCGTTGTCAATGCGCTGGACGACCTGACGGGCGCAAACCCGCTGGCCGGGCTGCGCGGGCGCGGCGCACCCGCCCGGCCGTTTACCGTGGTCGAGGACCTGCGCAAGGCGTCCCAGGATAAGCTGCGGGCCAAGCAACTGGAGCTGGCGCGCGAGCTGGAGGGCCTGCAGAAAAAAATCGCAGACGCCAGGTCGGCGAGCGAGGACGGCAAGACCGTCCTGACCGAGGCTCAGCAGGAAACCCTGGGCGGCTATCTGGCCAAGTTCATCGCCGTCCGGCAGGAGCAGCGCGCCGTGCTCGCCAGCCTGCGCGCGGATGTAGATGCGCTGGAAGCGCGCACCAAATTTTTCAACATCGCGCTGATCCCGCTGGTCATCGCCGTGCTCGCTATCCTGGTCGCCATCTGGCGCGCGCGGCGCCGGCGGCGGCGTTATGAAACCGCCTGATTGCGCCGTTCGAAACGGGATTGCCCCACAATGACCATGCCATCATGAACAAAACCGGCTTCCTGGTCCTCACCGGCATTACCGCCGCGCTGATTGCCGGCGCCATAGCGCTGCGGCCGGGTACCGATGCGGCGGCCCCGTCGGCCGGCGCCCGGTTCTTCCCGGCGCTCGACGCCGGGGCGGTCAACGCCGTGGACCGCATCCGCGTTACCGCCGAAGGCAAGAGCTTTACGCTGGAGCGCAAGGCCGGCAAATGGGTCGCCCGGGAGAAGGGCGGCTATCCGGCGACCTTCGCCAGGGTGAAAGAGGCGCTGGTATCCCTCTCGCAACTGAAGCAGTTCGAGCGCAAGACGAGCGACCCGGCGCGCTACGACAAGCTGGATCTGGAGGACCCGGCCGGGAAGGGCGCGTCGTCCAAGCGGCTGACCGCATTCACGGGCGACAAGACGGTGGCCGACGTGATCGTCGGCAAGAGCAATTCCAAGGAAATCCTGTTCGGCCGTTCGCTGGTCTACGTCCGCCTGCCGGACGACAAGCAGAGCTGGCTCGCCGTCGGCGACCCGAAACTGGCCGCCGAGATCGGCGACTGGCTGGACCGCAGCATATTCGACGTCAAGACCGGCCGGATCGGCAAGGTCGTCCAGACCGGCGCCGGAACCGAAGAGGTTATCGTCGGCAAGGACAAACCCGCGGACGCCGAATTCACGCTGCGCAACAAGCCGGAAGGCCGCGAGATCAAGGGCGAGCGCTTCCTGCGCTATATCAGCGAGAGCCTCGACAACCTGACGCTGGAGGATGTCAAGCCGGCCGGCGAGGTCGATTTTGCCGGCAAGGCCGCAGGCCGCGCCGTTTTCCGGACCTTCGACGGCCTGGTCGTCATCGCGAAGCTGGCCCGGACCGGCAAGCCCGATGAGGACGACAAATACTGGATGACCTTCGAGGCCGGCGTCGACGAATCGGCGCTCCTCAAGGAAAAGCCGAAAGAGGGCTCCGATCTGAAAGCGGCCGACGCGGTCCGCAAGGAGGCCGAAGCAATCAACGCGCGGACGGCCGGCTGGACCTACAAGGTCTCCTCCACCGTGACCCGCTTCATGCGCTACACCATGGCCGACATCCTGAAACCCGCGCCGAAGGAAAAGGCCGGAGACGGCGAAGCGGCGGACGATGCGGCGGCCAAGCCGGCTGGCGACGCGGAAACGTCGGGCAAGAAAGAAGAGTAGTCGGCGGAACCGCGCGCCTCCTCCGTTCCGGCATTCCCGGATCATTGTTTGCGCCGTCCCGGACGCTGCATGGCGGCGACCGCCGGGCGCGGCGACCCTCGCCACCGCCGGACCGGCGGGCTATGATCCGGCCATACCATTGCATCGGCAAGCCGCCGCGCTGCTGACACAGCCGCAGCGGATCGGGAGGAACGATATGGCCGGCGAATTCATCGACATTTCCGCCGGGGACGGCGGCACATTCCAGGGCTATCTGGCCTTGCCGGAGGGCGGTAAGGGGCCGGGGCTGATGATCCTGCAGGAAATCTTCGGCGTGAACGAATCGATCCGCGCGACCTGCGATTATTTTGCGGAAGAGGGCTATGTCGTCCTCGCGCCGGACATGTTCCATCGCATGGAGGCGCGAGTCGATCTCGGCTATTCCGATGCCGACCGGACGAAGGCCTTCGACTATTTCGGCCGGTTCGATTTCGCCAAGGCGGTCGAAGACATGACCGCGACCGTCGAGCATCTCAAGGGCATGGACGCGGTGAAGGGCCAGGGCAAGGGCGGCGCCACCCAGGTTGCGGCGCTGGGATATTGCCTGGGCGGCGCGCTGGCCTACCGGGCGGCGGCCCATTGCGGCGTCGCGGCGGCGGCGAGCTATTACGGCGTGCGCATCGAGCAGCAGCTTGACCTCAAGGACAGGATCGATTGCCCGACGGTGCTGCATTTCGGCGGCGCGGACGAGCATGTCCCGATGGCGGCAGTCGAGCAGATCCGCGAGGCCTTCGCCGATAAGGACCATGTGCTGGTCAACGTCTACGAAGGCGCGCCCCACGGTTTCGCCAACCGCTTCCGCGACAGCTACGACAAGGCGGCGGCCGGCATGGCGCATTCGCGCACCATTGCGCTCCTGCGCGGCACGATGGGGCCGGGCTACGACCTCGAGCATCTGTGGGACATGCACTGCTATTACGAGTTCGCGACCCGGGACGTCGACGCCACGATGGCGACGATGGTGGCGCAGCCCTACGTCAACCACATCCCGACCATGACCGGCGGCGTCGGCTTTACCGAGCTGCACCGCTTCTACAAGAACCATTTCGTCAACGCGAACCCGGACGATACGGCATTGATCCCGGTGTCGCGCACCGTCGGCGCCGACCGGGTGGTCGACGAGATGATTTTCGAATTCACCCACGACCGGGAGATCGACTGGATGCTGCCCGGCGTGGCGCCGACCGGCAAACGGGTGCGCATCCCGCTGGTCGCGATCATCAACTTCCGCGGGCCGAAGCTGTATCACGAGCATATCTACTGGGATCAAGCCTCGGTCCTGGTCCAGATCGGCATGCTCGACGCAGCGGACCTGCCGGCTGCCGGCCGGGCGACCGCGGACAAGATGCTCGACGAGACGCAACCGTCCAACACGCTCATGAAACGCTGGGCCGAGAGCGCCCCGGCCCCGGTATCGTGATCGGAGCCGCCGAATAGGCCGGCCCCTGCCGAACCGACAAAATCACAGGGAGGAAACCATGACCCATCTCGACCGCAGGCAGTTCCTGCAATCGGCCGGTGCGGCCGGCGCTGCGACCGGCCTCGGCTCGCTGCTGTTCAACCGTGCCGCGGCGGCGGCGATCGGCGACACGCTCACCATCGCCTACCATGTGCCGCTGCCGGCCTGGGACCCGACGACCGGCCTGTCCTCGGTCAATCCGCAGCTCATGTCGATCTACAAATGCGTCTTCGACCAGTATGTCGACCAGAACGCCGACCTGAGCTTCCGGCCCGGCCTGCTGACCGAGTGGGGCTGGAACGACGACAAGACGAAGATCCGCATGGAAGTGCGCCAGGGCGCCAAATGGTCGGACGGCACGCCGGTCACGGCGCAGGACATCGTCTGGAACCTGCAGCGCGTCGCCAACCCGAAGACCGGCAATCCGGTATCCTTCGTCTGGGCCTCGGTCGCCAACCTGAAGGCCGAGGGCAACGTCGTCACCGGCGACGTCAAGCAATATACGCCGGACCTGTTCAAGTGGATGGCCTTCCTGACCGCCTATGTCCTGCCGCCGCACCACTACAAGAAAGTCGGCAAGGCGGGCTTCGAGAAGCAGCCGATGGGCTCCGGCCCCTACACGGTGGACGAATTCCAGCGCGGCTCCTTCGTGCGCCTCAAGGCCAACCCCGCCTACTGGGGCGACCAGCCGGCCTTCAAGACGGTCGTGTTCAAGTTCGTGACCGATCCGGCAGCCCGCATCGCCGAGATCGAAAGCGGCCGCTCGGACCTCACCCTCAACATCCCGTTCGAGGAATACGACCGGCTGCGGGCGAAGGACGGCCTGGAAGGCGTCGCGACGCCGGTCTCCGACATCGCCATGATCTTCTTCAACGATGTCGCGCCGATGACCGATATCAACGTGCGCAAGGCGGCGGTGATGGCGGTCGACAAGAAGGCGATCGTCGACAGGCTGCTGCGCGGCTACGGCGTGCCGATCGAGACCCTGCTGGCGCCGCCCTATACCGGCTTCGATCCGGACGTGAAGACGCCTTACGATCCCAAGGGCGCGGCGGCGCTGCTCGCCAAGTCCGGTTTTTCCAAGGACAAGCCGGTCACGTTCAAGATCCAGACGACCCGCGGCTACATCGCCAAGGATTACGACGTCATCCAGGCCATCGTCGGCATGTGGCGCAAGGTCGGCATCCGGGCCGAGATCGAGGTCTACGAGGTCGCCAAGCATTTCGAACTGCGCGCCCAGGACAAGCTCGCCCCGGCAGCCTTCTACAACTGGGGCAACTCGATCGGCGACCCCACGACCTCGACCGGCCACGCCATGTTCGGCCCGTCGCCGCACTCGACCTGGGACACCAAGGACCTCGACGGCATGATCGGCCCGCTGTGGGGCGAGAAGGACGAGGCCAAGCGGATTGCCGGCTGGCAGAAGGTCAACCGCTATATCGCCGAAAAGGCCTATGTCTTCCCGCTCTATCAGCAGGTCCAGCCGGTGGTGTTCAAGACGGGCCTGAAGTTCAAGGGCCACTTCGCCAACTTCGTCCTGCCCCAGGCCATGTCGAAGGGGTAGGAGCGGGGATTCGCCGATTTCGCAGTGAGACAACTCAACGCGCTGTTCCTATCCCTCCCCCTCTCGAGAGGGGGAGGTCAGGTGGGGGTCGCGCGTCGCCGGACGCGCATTGCCGCAAGGAAATTCCCGTCGGACCGGAACCGTGCCCCCATCCCCTGCGCTTCGCTCCGGGACTTCCCCCGCTGAAGCGGGGGAAGGATAATTGCCGAATGGCTTGGCGGAGTGCCGCTTCTCGGAGCCAGGGACGCCGCCGGACCGACCGATTGCGAACACCGCGCTGACCCGCTGACCCATGTCCTGGTCCTTCCTGCTCCGCCGGCTGCTTCTGGCGATCCCGACCCTGTTCGGCGTTGCGGCGATCGTGTTCGTGCTGCTGCGCGTCGTGCCGGGCGATCCCATCGCCATGCTGATCGGGCCGGGCGCGACCGAGCGGGACATCGCCGAATTGCGCCGGCTCTATGGGCTGGACGAGAGCATCGCCCTCCAGTTCGTCTACTATCTGCAGGACCTTGCCGGCGGCAATTTCGGCACCTCCATTTCCATGCGCCAGGACGTGATGGAGCTGGTGCTCGGCCGCCTGCCGGTGACGATCGAACTGTGCCTGGTCGCCATGCTGGTCGCGGTCGGGCTGGGCGGCGCGATGGCGGTTGCCGGCGCCTACTGGCGCGGCCGGCCCGGCGAGGCGGCGGTCGACGGCGCGGCCGGCTTCATCCTCGCGATCCCGGATTTCCTGTGGGCGCTGCTGTTCATCCTGTTCGTCGTCGTCTTCGCCCTCGACGGGCTGCCGATCTCCGGCCGGATCGGCCACGATGTCGGCTTCCGGGGCGCAACCGGTTTCCTGCTGATCGAGAGCCTGCTGCGCCTGCGCTTCGACGCCTTCGGATCGGTCCTGCTGCACACGGTGCTGCCGGCCTTCGCCCTGGCCCTGCCGCTGGCGGCCATTATCGCGCGGGTGCTCAAGACCTCGATCGCCGAGGCGATGACCCAGGACTACATCCTGATGGCGCGGGTGAAGGGCTTCTCCCGGGCGCGCATCGTCTGCCGGGAAGCCCTGCGCAACGCGCTGGTGCCGACGGTGACGCTCACCGGCGTCCAGTTCACCTTCCTGGTCGGCGGCACGGTGCTGGTCGAGAAGATTTTCTCCTATCCCGGCATCGGCAACATGGCCATCGACGCCGTCATCAACCGGGATCTGCCGCTGATCCAGGGCCTCGTCCTGACTTTCGCGGTGCTGTTCATCGCCATCAACCTGCTGGTCGACATGAGCTATGCGCTGCTCAACCCGCGGATGCGCCATGGCTGAGGCGGCGGCGGTCCCCGGCGGTTCGTTGCCGCACGGCCAGGGCAGCGCGCTGCGCCGAATGCTGGCGAACCGGCGGGTCGTACTGGGCGGAGCCGTGCTGCTGTTCTTCGCGCTCGCCGCGGTCTTCGCGCCGCTCATCGCGCCGCACGACCCGGTCGAGCAGGACCTGCTGCTGCAATACGCCCCGCCGGTCTGGGCCGACAGGGCCGAGCCCGGCTACCTGTTCGGCACCGACAATCTGGGCCGGGATATCCTCTCCCGGCTGATCTACGGCGCGCAGATCGCGCTCTTCGTCGCCGTCACCGCCGCTGCGGCGGCCGGCCTGCTCGGCACCGCGCTCGGCCTGCTCGCCGGCTATCTCGGCGGCTGGGTCGATACCGTCATTTCCCGGCTGGTCGAGATCTGGATGGCCTTCCCGGCGGTCCTGCTGTCGATCGTCCTGGTCGCGGTGATGGGGACCGGCCTGCACTCCGTCATCATCGCGATTGCCGCGATCGACTGGACGCGCTTCTGCCGCGTCGTACGCGCCGAGACCATGGCGCAGAAGCAGCAGGATTACGTCGCCTCGGCGGTCACCGTCGGGCTCGGCCGGATGCACATCCTGTGGCGCGAAATCCTGCCCAACGTGCTGCCCTTGCTGATCGTCCTGTTCACGCTCGAAATGGGCATCGCCGTGATCGTCGAGGCGATCCTGAGTTATGTGAACCTGTCGCTGGCGTCCGATTTCCCGACTTGGGGCACCATGATCGCCGACGGCCGGAAATATGTGAACCAGGCGCCGTGGTTGATGATTTTGCCGATCTTATGCGTCATCGCCCTCGTCCTCGCGCTGAACGCGCTCGGCGACGGCCTCAAGGACGTGCTGGACCCGGTAATGCGAAAATGAGCGCCGCCCGAATTCCCCCGGCCGGGACGCCGGGCGGGTCGATCCTCTCGGTCCGCAACCTCCATCTGGCGATCGCCGGCCGGCGGCGGCACACGCCGATCCTGCGCGACGTGTCGCTGGATATCGCGCCCGGCGAGGTTCACGGGCTGGTCGGCGAATCCGGCGCCGGCAAGACGATGATCGGCAAGGTCATCCTCGGCATCCAGCCGTCCCGCGCGCGGATAACCGGCGGATCGGTGCTGTTCGACGGCGCGGACATCACCCACCTGTCCGAGCGGGAGCGCCGCCGCCTGATGGGCCGGGGCCTCGGCCTGATCCCGCAGGACCCGATGACTTCGCTCAACCCGGCCTATCGGATCGGCGGCCAGATCGCAGACGTGCTGCGCCTGCATCTGGGAATGAACCGGACTGCCGCCCGCGCGCGCACGCTGGAACTGCTGCACGACGTCCATATCCGGGAACCGGAGCGCGTGCTGCGCCAGTATCCGCACGAGCTTTCCGGCGGCATGCGCCAGCGCGTGTCGATCGCCATCGCCTTCGCCTGCCGCCCCAAGCTGATCGTCGCCGACGAGCCGACAACCGCGCTCGACGTGACGGTGCAGCGCCAGGTGCTCGCGCTCATCAAGCAGATGCAGGCGCAGGAAGGCGCGTCGATCCTGTTCGTCACCCACGATCTCGGCGTGGTCGCCAAGATCTGCGACCGGGTGACCGTGCTGCATGGCGGCCGGGTGCTCGAGGCCGGCGACACGCGCCGGATCGTCGAAGCGTCGCAGCACGAGTACACGCGCGCGCTGATGGCGGCGACGCCGCGCCACGACCGGCCCGGCGACTTGCTGCAGCCGGTCCCCGAGACGCTGACCGCGCGGCTCGACGAAGAGGCGCTGGCCTACGATGCGGCCTACGCCGCCGCGGGAACGCACGATGGCTGAACCCGCGCTCCTGGAGGCGGCCGGGCTGCGCCTGTCCCTGCCGGACTACAGCCGCAAGCCGCCGTTCGGCGCCGCGCCCACGGTCGATATCCTGCATGGCATCGACCTTGCGCTCGCGCCGGGAGACACGCTGGGCATCGTCGGCGAAAGCGGCTCCGGCAAGACCAGCCTGGGGCGGACGCTGGTCCGGCTCTACAAGCCGACGGCAGGGCGCATCCTGTTCGACGGGCAGGACATTTCGGGCCTGCCGGAGGACCGGCTGCGCCCCCTGCGCGCCCGGTTCCAGATGATCTTCCAGGACCCGCAATCCTCGCTCAACCCGCGGCGGCGGGTCGCCGATATCGTCGCCCAGCCGCTGCGCCTGCACGGCCGTGCGTCGACAGCAACCGAGGCGCGCAAACAGGTCGACGCCCTGCTCGAACGTGTCGCGCTGCGGCCGGCCCACGGCGAGCGCTATCCCCACGAACTGTCGGGCGGCGAGCGCCAGCGCGTCGGCATCGCCCGCGCTATCGCATTGCAGCCGAGCCTTGTCGTCGCCGACGAGATCGTCTCCGGCCTCGACGTGTCGAGCCAGGCGCAGATCCTCGCCCTGCTGCGCGAGTTGCGGCAGGACATGGGCCTCGCCCTGCTCTTTATCGGCCACGACCTTTCCGTCGTGCGCACGGTGTGCGACCGGGTTATGGTGATGCTGAACGGCCGGGCGGTCGAACAGGGCGATTGCGCTGCGATCTTCGCGGCGCCGAAACATCCCTATACCCGCCGGCTCTTGAACGCGATCCCGCTGCCCGATGTCGACCCGGACTGGGTCGCCCGGACGGCGGAGAACGAACTGGGAGAGACACTGACCATGGATGTGAAAGACAGCGTGGCGCTCGTCACCGGCGCCAACCGCGGAGTCGGCGAAGCCTTCGTGCAGGCGTTGCTGGACCGGGGCGCGGCGAAGGTTTACGCCGGGATGCGCGACACCGGCGGCTACGAGGCGCCGGACGACCGGGTGACGGCGATCGGGCTCGATGTGACAGACCGCGAACAGGTCGCGCAAGCGGCGGCGGCATGCGGCGATGTCACCCTGCTGGTCAACAATGCCGGCGTGAACCACAACCAGCCGATCTCGGCCGATATGGCGCAACAAAACGCCCGCGAGGAGATGGAGGTCAACTTCTTCGGCACCATGGAGATGTGCCGGCAGTTCGGCCCGGTGCTCGGCGACAACGGCGGCGGCGCCATCGTCAACATGCTGTCGATCCTGGCCCGGGTGAACCTGCCGATGATCGGCACATACTGCGCATCCAAGGCCGCGACCCTGTCGCTGACCCAGGGCGTGCGCGCCGAGCTGGCGGCCCAGGGCACGCTGGTCGTCGCGGTGATGCCGGCGGCGATCGATACCCGCATGGGCAACATGAACCCGCCGCCGCTGGAAGCGCCCGCCGATGTCGCCAACGCCGCGCTCGACGCCGTCGAGGCCGGCGAGGAGGACATCTATCCGGGTGTCGTCGCCGATGGCGTCAGCGAAGGCCTTGCCGCCGACCCCAAAGGCGTCGAAAAACAGTTCGCCGAATACCTGCCGGGATAGGATGCCTTTGCGGCTTCGGCGTTCAATCCACTGCCTAAGGGACCGTAACGAATGCCCGTTCCCTACTACGACTGGGCCGCAAATCACGCGGCGATCCGGCCGGACGCCATGGCCCAGGTCGATATCCAGAATGGCCGGCACTTTACCTATGCCGAGATGGACGAGCGCTCGGCGCGGCTCGGGCGCTGGCTGCAGGACCGCGGGGTCGGGCGCGGCGACCGGGTCGCAATCCTGGCCTATAACGGCCCGGAATTCTTCGAGCTGGAATTCGCCGTCGGCAAAACCGGCGCCGCGATGGTGCCGCTGAACTGGCGCCTCGCACAGCCGGAGCTGGAATACATCCTGGGCGATTGCGCGCCCAAGGTGCTGATCCACGATGTGGAATTCTCCGGGATGTGCGACGCCCTGCGCAGCGCCTGCAACATTCCGCACGGTCTGGCGATCGACGTGGAGAACGCCGGCAACCCCTACGATGCGGCGCTGGCGTCCGTGCCGCCGGAACCGGCGCTCGAGGCGCTGACCCACGACGATCTCGCGATGATCATGTACACCTCCGGCACGACCGGGCGGCCCAAGGGCGCGACGATCACCCACCGGATGCAGCTCTACAACTGCATCAACCTGGGCTTCACCAGCCGGCTGTCGCCCGACACGATCCAGCTCGTCGTGCTGCCCCTGTTCCATACCGGCGGGCTCAACTGCTACACCAACCCGGTGCTGCACGCCGGCGGTCAGAACATCATCATGCGGGAATTCGAGCCGGCCGCCGCGCTCGACTACATCGGCGATCCGGCGCTCGGCATCACCCATTTCTTCGGTGTGCCGGCGCACTACCAGTTCATGATGCAGGCGCCGAACTTCGAAACCGCCGACCTGTCGCGCCTCGTCATGTGCGGCGTCGGCGGCGCGTCCTGCCCGGTGCCGATCCTGGAAACCTGGCTGGACCGCGGCGTGCCGCTGGTCCAGGGCTGGGGCATGACCGAGACCAGCCCGGCCGGCCTGTTCCTCGACATCCGGGATACGCGCCGCAAGGCCGGGTCGGCCGGCAAGCCGGTCATGCACACGGAGATCAAAATCGTCGACGACACCGGCAGCGAACTGCCGCGCGGCAAGACCGGCGAATTGCTGATCCGCGGCCCCAACGTCACGCCCGGCTACTGGAACAATCCGGAAGCGACCGAGGCGGCCTTCATCGACGGCTTCCTGAAGACCGGCGATGCCGCCCGGATGGACGAGGAAGGCTTCGTCTATATCGTCGACCGCTGGAAGGACATGTATATCTCCGGCGGCGAGAATGCCTATCCGGCCGAGATCGAGAGCGTGATCTACCAGCTGCCGCAGATCGCCGAGGCGGCTGTGATCGGCGTGCCGGACGAACGCTGGGGCGAGGTCGGCAAAGCGATCGTCGTCCTCAAACCGGGCGAGAGCCTGACCGAGCAGGAACTGATCTCCCACTGCCTCGCCAACCTCGCGCGCTTCAAGGTGCCGGCCTCGGTCGCCTGGACCGACGCGCTGCCGCGCAACGCCACCGGCAAGGTGCTGAAGTGGGAGTTGCGCAAGGACTATGTCCCGGAAGGCTAGGCCGCCCGGCCGCCGGAGGAAACGGAAGCAGGCATGATCCCGCTCAAACCCATCGCCGAACTGCCGACCCACGAGGTCGTCAACATGCCGCCGCCGATCGGCGACCAGGACCTGTGGAACGGCGACAGTGCGCTGCAGGAAGCCGTGGCGCGGGAGGGCGCGGGCCGGGCCGCAGAGCATCTCGCGGCGTTCGGGCGGCTGATGGGCAGCGACGCGGTTTTCGAGAAGGCGGAACGGGCCAACCGGCACGCGCCGGAATTGCGCGCCTTCGACCGTCACGGCCGCCGGATCGACCAGGTGGACTACCATCCGGCCTATCACGACCTGATGGAAATCGCCGTCGCCAACGGCGCGCCGAACCACGCCTGGGCCCATGACGGACCGGGCGCGCACGCCGCCAACATGGCGATCGTCTATCTGTTCAGCCAGGCGGAAAGCGGCGTCCTGTGCCCGATGGCGATGACCTATTCCGTCATGCCGGTGCTGCGGAACAATCCGGGCGCGGGAGACGAATGGATCCCGCGGTTGCTTTCCACCGAATACGATTCCCGGGACATTCCGGCTGCCGGGAAATCCGGCGCGCTGGTCGGCATGTTCATGACCGAGAAACAGGGCGGCTCCGATGTCCGCGCCAACTCCACTGTTGCGGAACCGGCCGGCGCAGAGACCGGCGAAGGGGCGGCCTACCTGCTGTCCGGCCACAAATTCTTCTGCTCGGCGCCGATGTGCGACGCCTTCCTGACGCTGGCTTACGCGAAAGGCGGCCTGTCCTGTTTCCTGATGCCGCGCTGGACGCCGGACGGCAGCCGCAACGCCCTGTTCATCCAGCGCCTCAAGGACAAGCTGGGCAACCGCTCCAACGCCTCGTCGGAGATGGAGTTGCAGGACAGCTGGGGCGTCATGATCGGGCCCGAGGGCCGCGGCGTGCGCACCATCATGGACATGGTGACCGGCAACCGGCTCTATTGCGCGACCAACTCGGCCGCCCTGATGCGCCAGGCGCTGGTGCAGGCGCTGCACCACACCGGCCACCGCACGGCCTTCCAGAAGAAGCTGATCCAGCAGCCGCTGATGCGCAACGTGCTGGCCGATCTGGCGCTGGAAGCCGAAGCGGCGCTGGCGCTGGCCATGCGCGTCGCCCGGACGTTCGACGAGGCGAAAAAGGGCGAAGAATCCGCCGCCCTGTTCCGGATCGGCACCGCCATCGGCAAATACTGGAATTGCAAGCGCGCGCCGGCGCACACGGCCGAGGCGCTCGAATGCCTGGGCGGGCCGGGCTACATCGAGGAATCGCCGATGCCGCGGCTCTACCGGGAAGCGCCGCTCAACAGCATCTGGGAAGGCTCCGGCAACGTCATCTGCCTCGATGTGCTGCGCGCGCTGCACCGGGAACCGGCCGTCGCGCCGGCCCTGCTGGCGGAACTGGAGACCGGCCGGGGCGGCCATGGGCTGTTCGACGCGGCGCTGGACGGTCTCAAGGCCGAACTCGCCGACCGGGACAATCTGGAAATCCGCGCCCGCCGCCTGACCGAGCGCATGGCCGTGCTGTGGCAGGCCGCGCTGCTTGTGCAGCATGCGCCGGCCCCGGTCGCGGACGCCTTCTGCAACTCGCGGCTCGGCGAGCGCTGGACCGGCAGTTTCGGCACCCTGCCCGCCGCGACGGATTTCGACGCCATCCTCGATCGCGCCCTGCCCGGGCGGGAACGGTCCGCATGAAGATTCGCGGCAGGGTCGCCATCGTCACCGGCGCTGCGAGCGGCATCGGCAGGGCGCTGGCCGAGCGCTTCGCCGCCGAAGGCGCCAAAGGGCTGGTGCTGGCGGATATCGAGGGCGACGGCGTCATGGCGGTCGCCGGCAGCCTGGGCGCCGCGGGCATGGCCTGCGATGCCGGCGACGAGGCGCAGGTGCAGGCCCTGGTCGCGGAAGCCGAGCGCGCTTACGGGCCGGTCGACATCTTCTGCTCGAACGCCGGCATCCTGCGCGTGGGCGACGAGGACCAGCCCGACGCCGACATCGAGGACAGTTTCCGCATCAACACGATGGCCCATATCTACGCCGCCCGCGCGGTCGCGCCGGGCATGGCGGCGCGCGGCGAAGGCTATCTGGTCAACACGGTCTCCGCCGCCGGCATTCTGCTCCAGGTCGACAGCATGGCCTACACCGTGAGCAAGCATGCCGCCATCGGCGCGGCGGAGTTCCTCGCCGCCAAATACGGACCGAAAGGGGTCAGGGTCTCGGTGCTGTGCCCCCAGGGCGTGCATACCGGCATGACCGCCGGCCGCACCAGCCCGGCTTTCGTGGACGGCGTGCTGCAACCGGAAGAGGTCGCGGAGAGCGTCGTCCGGGCGATGGACGAGGAACGCTTCCTGATCTTCCCGCACGAGACCGTCTACACCTACATGCAGCGCAAGACCGAAGACCGCGACCGCTGGCTGCGCGGCATGGCGAAGGTGCGGGCGCGTTTTTTCGGGGACGCGCCGTGAACGCGGCCGGCAGCGACCGGCCCGGCGCCGTCGAGACCATCCCGGTCCGCGACGCGCACCGGTTCGACGAAGCGGCGCTGGCGGCCTACCTGCGCGAACGGCTGGACGGCTTCGACGGCGGCATCGACATCCGCCAGTTCCAGGCCGGGCAGAGCAACCCGACCTTCTGCCTGTCGGCCGGCGGCCGGCGCTATGTCTTGCGCAAGAAGCCGCCGGGCAAGCTGTTGCCCTCGGCCCACGCGGTCGACCGCGAATACCGGGCGATCAACGCCCTGCAGGACAGCGCCGTCCCCGTGCCGCGGACCTACCTGCTGTGCGAGGACGAGAGCGTCATCGGCACGGCCTTCTATGTCATGGAGATGGTCGAGGGCCGGGTGTTCCACGACGCCGGGATGCCGGGCGCGACGGTCGCGGAACGGCGTGTCTTTTTCGACGATTTCGCCCGCATTCTCGCCGCCCTCCACACCGTCGATATCGAGGGGGCCGGCCTTGCCGATTTCGGCCGGCCGCAGGGCTATCTGGAGCGCCAGATCGTCCGCTGGGGCAAGCAGTACGAAGCCTCGAAGACCGAAGATATCCCGGAGATGGACCGGCTGCACGCCTGGCTGATCGAGCGCCTGCCGGACGATCCCTCGGTCTCCGTCGTCCATGGCGATTTCCGGCCCGGCAACGTCATCGCCTTCCCGGACCGCGCCAATATCGCGGCAGTGCTGGACTGGGAATTGTGCACGCTCGGCCATCCGCTGGCCGATCTCGGCTATTGCTGCGCCGCCTACCACGGCGAGATCGGCGCCCACGGCAGCTTCAGTACGCTCGACCATGCCGCCATCGGCATCCCGACAGAGCGGGAATTCGTCGACGCCTACTGCCGCTACAGCGGCCGGGCGGGCATCGACAACTTCCACTATTACGTCGTCCATTCCCTGTTCCGCAGCGCCGCCATCAT
This sequence comes from Rhodospirillaceae bacterium Spongia-Bin9, assembly GCA_900197615.1. Classification (GTDB taxonomy): domain Bacteria; phylum Pseudomonadota; class Alphaproteobacteria; order Bin65; family Bin65; genus Bin65. The sequence continues at coordinate 16,604 of FZLR01000012.1, read as the reverse complement.
CCAGGGCGTCTACAAGCGCGGGCTGGACGGCAACGCGGCGTCCACCGAGGCGCTGGGCTTCAGCGGCATGGCGCGCGAGCGCGCCGAGACGGCGTGGCGCGTCGTCGAGGAGTATTTCTAGAATGTGGCCCGCGCCGTTCAGCGCCGAAGGCCGGACGGTCGCGGTCGAGCTGCTGTCCCACGATCATGCCGGCGATTTGGCCGAGGCGGCGGCGGACGGGGAACTGTACCGGCTGTGGTACACCTCGGTCCCGGAGCCCGATGGCGTCGGCGCGGAGATCGACCGGCGCCTCGGCCTGATGGCGCAAGAGAGCATGCTTCCCTTCGCCATCGTCGACCTGCGCGACGGGCCGTTCAGGGGCCGCGCCGTCGGCATGACGACCTATATGAATATCGAGCCGAAGCACCGGCGGCTGGAGATCGGCTTCACCTGGTACCGCCGCGCGGTCCAGCGCACGGCGCTCAACACCGAGTGTAAATTCCTGCTGCTGTCGAAGGCGTTCGAGGAGTTGGACTGCATCGCCGTCGAATTCCGCACCCACGCCATGAATATCCAGAGCCGGCGCGGCATCGAACGGCTGGGGGCGAAGCTCGACGGCATCTTGCGCCACCACATGCTTCTGCCCGACGGCACGCTGCGCGATACGGCCGCCTATTCGATCGCCGCGCCCGAGTGGCCGGCCGTGAAGGCCAACCTGACCTGGATGATGGAACAGCCGCGCGACTGAGCGGCGAATTGCGGGCCGCCGGATATCCTGGGATAGGCGCCCGCATCCCGTCCTGCCGCGCAAGCGGCAGGCTATAACAGACGGCAGACGGTGCCCGCCATGACCGTAAGCGTTCGTGTCGCGACACCCGGAGACGCCAGCGCGCTCGAGGCCCTGATCGATATTGCCACCCGGACGCTGCTGCCTGCGTTTCTGAGCCCGGAAGAGATCGAAGCGAGCTTGGAGCTCATGACCGTCGACCGGCTCCTCATCGAGGACGGGACCTACTTCATCGCCGAGCAGGGCGGCGCGCCGGTCGCTTCGGGGGGCTGGGGCCGGAGGCGAGAGTATGTCACCGCGCCCGGAGCCGCCCTGCGCGGGCAGGAGCTGCTCGACCCGTCGAGGGAACCGGCCCGGGTGCGCGCGATGTACACCCATCCCGACTATGCCCGCCGCGGCCTCGGCCGGCTAATTCTGAGGACCTGCGAGGACGCGGCGCGGAAAGCCGGGTTTGCGGACGCCGAACTCCTTGCAACGCTTGGCGGGGAGCCGCTCTACCTGGCCGAAGGATGGCACGAGATCGAGCGCACCTTCGTGGGCACGAGCCGCGGAATCGACGTGCCCGCGGTGCGAATGGGCAAGCGGCTCGCGCCTTGAAGAGGACCGGGAGCCGGTACGCCTGGAGCTTGAATATGATACCATTAGTGATATAATATTGGATCATGGACGCGACGGAGGTCCTCAGGAGTCTTCGTAACAACCCGAAAGGCGTCCGATTTGCCGAGCTTGCCCGGATTTGCGACCGTTTTTTCGGCACACCGCGTCAGCGCGGAACCAGCCATCGCGTCTACCGGACGCCGTGGCCGGGCGACCCGCGTGTGAACATCCAGAACGATAAGGGCAAGGCGAAGCCCTATCAGGTCCGTCAGGTCATCAAGGCGATCGAGAAACTGGAGGGCATCGGATGAATGACCGCTACACCTACCGGATCACCTGGTCCTCCGAAGACGGTGAACATGTCGGCCTGTGCGCCGAGTTTCCGTCGCTAAGCTGGCTGGCGCCGACCCCGGAGGAGGCCCTGTCCGGCGTCAGGCGGCTGGTGCGCGATATATTGGCGGACATGAAAGATTCGGGAGAAGACCCCCCCTTGCCTTTGGCCGGCAGGGCCTATAGCGGCAGGTTCCTGGTCCGACTGCCGCCGGAAACGCACCGTGCGCTCGCCATCCGCGCCGCGGAGCAGGGCGTGAGCCTGAACCGACTGGTCAGCGCACGGCTCGCGAGCGATTCGGGATGAGGCGGTTATCATCCTACAGCCGGCGATGCCGGGCTGTCGCGTGGAGGAAAGCCTGAGCGCGGCCTACGCCGCCGCGCGGATCGCGGCCTTTTTCACCGCGTCGCCGACAAAGGGCTCGAAGCGGGTGAAGTTGTTTTCGAAGCGGCGGGCAACGTCGCGGGCCATGCTGTCGTAGGCCCGCTTGTCGGACCAGGAGCTCTTCGGATTGAGCACATCGGCCGGTACGTCCGGGCAGGCCTGCGGCACCAGGACACCGAAATTCGGGTCCGGCGCGACGTTCACGGTCGCCAGCGTGCCGTTCAGGATCGACCGGATCATGGCCCGCGTGTGGGCGATCTTCATGCGCTCGCCGACGCCGTAGGCGCCGCCCGACCAGCCGGTGTTGACCAGCCAGCATTTCGCGCCGTGGGTCTCGATCTTCTCGCCCAGCATCCGGGCGTAGACCGACGGATGCCGCGGCATGAACGGCGCGCCGAAGCAGGTCGAGAAGGTGGCCTGGGGCTCGCTGCCCACGCCCCTTTCGGTGCCGGCGACGCGGGCCGTGTAGCCGGAGAGGAAGTGGTACATCGCCTGTTCCGGGGTCATCATCGAAACCGGCGGCAGCACGCCGAAGGCGTCGGCCGTCAGCATGACGATATTCTCGGCATGGCCGCCGCGGCCGGAATTGCTGGTGTTCGGGATGAAGTCCACCGGATAGCTGGCGCGGGTGTTTTCCGTCAGCGTCGCATCGTCGAGGTCCGGAATGCGCGTTGCCGGGTCCAGCACGACATTCTCCAGCACCGTGCCGAAGCGCCGGGTGGTCTCGAAGATTTCCGGCTCGGCCTCCGCCGACAGGCGGATTACCTTGGCGTAGCAGCCGCCTTCGAAATTGAACACGCCGTTGGACGACCAGCCATGCTCGTCGTCGCCGATGAGCGTGCGCGACGGATCGGCCGACAGGGTTGTCTTGCCGGTGCCGGACAGGCCGAAGAAGATCGAGACGTCGCCGCGCTCGCCGATGTTGGCGGAGCAGTGCATGGGCAGCACGTTGCGCTCCGGCAGCAGGTAGTTCAGGATCGAGAAGACCGATTTCTTGATCTCGCCGGCATATTCGCTGCCGCCGATCGCGATCGTCCGCTGGCCGAAATCGGCCAGGATGAAGGTGCTGCTGTTCGTGCCGTCCTTCTCCGGTTCTGCCAGGACCGAGGGTGCCTGGAGAATCGTGAACTCCGGCTCGAATTCGGCCAGCGCCTCCGCCGGCGGCCGGATGAACATGTGGCGGGCGAACAGGCTGTGCCAGGCGCGTTCGGTGATGACGCGGACCCGCAGCCGATAGTCCGGATCGGCCCCGGCATAGCAATCCTGGACGAACAGGTCGCGGCTCGACAGGTATTCGGCGATCCGGCCGCGCAACCTGTCGAAGACGGTCCGGTCGATCGGCTTGTTGACCGCACCCCAATCGACCGTGTCTTCGGTTCCGGCGTCGCGGACGGTGAATTTGTCGTTCGGCGACCGGCCGGTGTGCACTCCGGTTTCCGCCACAAGCGGGCCGCCATGGGCCAGCCGGGCCTCGTTGCGCTGCAAAGCCTGCTCGTACAGATCCGGGACGTTCAGGTTCCAGAATTCGGTTCCGCTCGTGCGGATGCCCTGTTTGTCGAGCCCGTAACGGCTTGCGACAGCTCCGGTTTGCGCCACCATCATTCCTCCACCAACGGCCGATTTTATGATTGCCGAGCGTATGGCGGCGCCTGCACCAGACGCCGGTACCGGCCGTCGCCGGCGCAGTTATCCTGCGCAATTCGCCCCAGCCTCGAACAAAAATTGCCAGCCCGGACACCGCTTTGCAACGGCTGCGTTGCACTGGCCGCCCCTTGCGGCAAAAGGAACCCCGCAAGCGCCGGACCCCGTCAGGACGCCGGACGGACGGCGCGCGCCTCGCGGACCAGCGCGACAAGAGCCCTGCGGGCCTCGTCCGGGCCGGCCACCGGAGCATCGAAACCGAGTCGCGCGATCTCGCCGCCGTTGCGCAGGTCGATACCCCACGGATCGATCCCGGTCATGCGCCACGCGCCGTCGGCGCGGCCGAGCAGGGCGACGGCGTACAACGCCACGGCATCTGCGTGATCGCCGTTCATATGGTCGACGATATCGCCTTCGGCATCCCGCAGCGGCTGCGCCTCCGCCGTGTCCGGCGGCCAGACCGCGCCGTCGAAGGACGAAATGCGGCCGAAGCCGCCGACCAGATGCACGGCGGAGACCGCCATGCGAAAGAAATCGAAATCGCCGAAGTCCGCATATTCGGCCGCGGCGGGATGACGGGCCAGAAAGCGTTCCCGGTCCGCCCGATCGTCGGATATCGCGAGCGCGCCCCGAACCGTCACGCGATCGCCGGCCAACGGATCGGCGGGCGTGGCGACGCCGCGCCCCTCGCCGGTCATCAGCAGCGCCGCCGCGGGGTCGTCGGCAAGGTTCTGGCGGTGCAGCGCCAGGCCGGACAGCAGGAGCAGCGGCGACAGGCCCCGATCCAGGGCCACGGTGACGAAGGAGGCGTGCGGCGGGCCGCCGGCCGGATCGAGCGTCGCCAAGCTGGCGACGGCGCTGGCGCGCGCCAGTTCCCGGGCGAAGTCGAGGTCGCCGGCGCCGTTCATTGCGGCGGGTCCTGCGGTCCGCTCTGCGGAACGGACCGTTCGATGATCGCGGCGGCTTCGTTCGGCGACAGGACGCGGGCCTGCACGGTAATCGCGCCGGCCCGCTCGAAGGTCAGGGTGATAGGTACGCTGCGGCCGACGCTCAGGATACCGCGCAATCCGACCAGCCTGAGATGCAGCGTCGCCGCCGTCAAAACCGTCTCCTGCCCGGCAGGAGCGGGAATGGCATCGACCCGGCCGGTCTCCCAGACCTCTCCTCCGGGCACCGGGCCGCGCAGTTCGACCCGCTTGGCGAACGAGCTCGACGCGTCGATGAGAGCGTCGTCATCCTCGCCGGCGTTGCCGATCCGCAGATAGGCCGCACCGTCGCGGCTCGCCGACTGGTGCGCCGAGACCCCGCCGACCGTCAGGTCGCCCAGGCGGTAGGCCGGCGGTCGTTCGGCATTTTCCTGCGATAACCTGGCCTGTTGCGCCTGCGCCGGCGACAGCACGGTTGCAAGCCCCGACGGGCCCGTCCCAATAGCGCCGGCCGCGAACGCGACCAGCGCGAAGAGGGCGGACCGCTTCACGGCAGCGGACGCAGGGCAGCCGCCAGGGCAACGGCAGCGGCGTTGTCCGCTGTCCTTGCGGGCGTTGTGCCTGCATCGCTCGAAGGGTTGCCCATTCACCAACTCCGGCTGGCGCCGGCCGGGTTTTGCCCGAAGACGTCCGGGCAGCCGGCGTATCGGCCTGTCGGAACCGTAGGTTGCCGCCGCGCCTGCCGTCAATCGTCCGGAGCCGCCCGGTACGGCGACGATTTCACCGGCGCGTCCGGGGATGCTAGAATGAACGCCCGGCTGGCGCCGCGCCGCAATATTGCCGGACTTGGCCGTATTCCTGCCCCATACTGCTGTCAAGGCGGATCGCGGCGCAGGCGGCCGAGGATCGCCCGTTCCCGGACCCAACCGCCGGGGCGCGTCAAGAGGATCGGCCGAGCGGCCCATGAAAAACACGATCGCACTGGTCGACGACGACCGCAACATCCTGACCTCCGTATCGATCGCGCTGGAGGCCGAAGGCTTCGATGTGCGGACCTACAGGGACGGCGCCGAAGCGCTTGCCGGCATTGCCGCCCGACCGCCCGACCTTGCCATTCTGGATATCAAGATGCCGCGCATGGACGGCATGGAGCTGCTGAACCGCATCCGCAGCCAGTCGCGGCTGCCGGTCATATTCCTGACTTCGAAAGACGACGAGATCGATGAGGTGCTCGGCCTGCGCATGGGCGCGGACGATTATATCACGAAGCCGTTCTCCCAGCGGTTGCTGATCGAGCGTATCCGCGCAGTTCTGCGCCGCGCAGAAGCCGAGGCGGCCGGGCCGGCGACGGACACGGTCATTGCCCGCGGCGCGCTGGTCATGGACCCGGACCGTCATCGCTGCACCTGGCGCGACGCGCCGGTCCAGTTGACCGTTACCGAATTCCTGATCCTCCAGTCGCTGGCCCAGCGCCCCGGCCACGTCAAGAGCCGCGACCAGCTTATGGACGCCGCCTATGGCGAGAACATCTATGTCGACGATCGCACCATCGACAGCCACATCAAGCGTCTGCGCAAGAAGTTCAAGACCGTTGACGACGGCTTCGACAGGATCGAAACCCTGTACGGGATCGGCTATCGTTACGCCGAAAGCTGACGGCGGCGCCCGCGGGGCCGGCTTTCCTGCGGACGCCGGGGAAAGGCGCGCGCCGGGCGGCACACCGGGGAGTCCGGGCGCCGGCCAGGGCCCGCGCCGCGGCGGGATGCAATGCCGGACGATGCTCGCCTGAGTTCGACGGAGGTATACGGAACGGATCCGCCGCCCCTGCGCCGGCCCGTCGACGGCGCGGAACGCGATTCCGTCCGCCACAGGCTCGGCGCGCGGCACGGCCGGCGATTTTCGCGGCTGACCCTGCGCATCCTGGCCATCGGCATCTTTCCGCTGGCCACCATATTCGGCGGGTTGATGTATCTGGGCGTCTACGAGCGCAGCCTGATCGACGGGCGGCTTCTGGCGCTCGGCACCGAAGCCCGGATGATCGCCGGCGCGCTGGGCGAAACCGCCGTCCCGCCCGGCGATCCGGCGACGACCGAAATCGAGATCGAGACCGCCCGCAAGGTGCTGCGCCGGCTGGTCCGGCCGACCCGGGTGCGCGCCCGGCTGTTCGCCCGCAACGGCGCGCTGATCGCAGACAGCCGGGCGCTGCTGCGGCCCGGCGGCGCGATCCGGCAGGAGGCGCTGCCGCCGCCCGAGGGATCGAGCCGGGTCCTGCGGTCGTTGAACGAGGTTTACGACTGGTTTTTCTTCCTGCTTTCCCAGGGGCGCGACCGGGCCGCGGCGTACCGGGAAAAACCCTATGAGAGCGCGGCGGATTACGAAGAAGTCCGGCTGGCGCTGGGCGGCGACGAGGGCAGCATGGTGCGCGTCTCGGATCGCCGGCGCCTGATCCTGTCCTTCGCCATCCCGGTCCAGCACTACAAGAATGTCTATGGCGGGCTGATGCTGTCCATCTCCAGCGCCGAGATCGACCGGTCGGTCCGGGAGGTGCGCCAGGATATCGTTCTGGTCTTCGGCATCGTCTTCATCCTGTCTCTGCTGCTCTCGCTTTACCTGGCCCGCGCCATTTCGCAGCCGATCAACCGCCTCGCCGCCGCCGCCGACCGGATGCGGCGGGTGCGCACCCGGTCGGTGGCGATCCCGACCTTCCCCGACCGCCGCGACGAGATCGGCGATCTGTCGGCCGCGCTGAACGACCTGACCACCGAACTGTTCGACCGCATGGACGCCATCGAACGGTTCGCCGCCGACGTGTCGCACGAATTGAAGAACCCGCTGTCGTCATTGCGCAGCGCCGTGGAAACGGCGGCGCGGATCGACGATGCGGAAAAGCAGAAGCGGCTGATGGCCGTGATCGAGCAGGATGTCGACCGGCTCGACCGGCTGATTACCGATATCGCCAACGCGTCCCGCCTCGACGCCGAACTCGCCCGCCTCGCGCCCGAACCGGTCGACCTGCGGCACCTGCTGCAAACGCTGGCGGAGGTCTACCGGACCACGGCGAAAGAGGGCGCACCGGAGATCCGCCTCGATCTGCCGCAACGCGGCAGCCTGATCGCCCAGGCGGACGAGGACCGGCTGGTCCAGGTGCTCCAGAACCTCATCGCCAACGCGGTTTCCTTTACGCCGCCGCAAGGGGCAATCCGGATCGCCGCGGTCGCCGAAAAAAACACCGTGACCGTCACTGTCGAGGACGACGGCCCCGGCATAGCCCCGGGCAAGGAGGAAGACATTTTCAAGCGCTTCTATTCCGAGCGGCCCGCCGGCGAAGCCTTCGGCCAGCATTCCGGCCTCGGCCTCAGCATCAGCCGGCAGATCGTCGAAGCGGTCGGCGGCGCCTTGCAGGCCGAGAATATCCGCGCGCCGGACGGATCGGTGTGCGGCGCACGTTTCGCAATTTCCCTGCCGCGGCTGTTCCGCACCGCCGGCCGTCCTTCCGGCGAGGGTGGAACCGGCAGCACCGCCTGACGCGCCGCTATTGCCAGGGCAGGATGGCCGGGTCCAGCGCTACCGCCACGATTGCCGGCAAGGCGGCAAAGGCCAGCAGGGTCGAGACGAAGACGACTCCGGCGACCGCCTCCGGATTGCGCTCGTAGTAGGATGCCCACAGATAGTTGAATACCGCCGCGGGCATGGCGCACTGGATCAGCAGCACGCCGCGCGCCAGATCCGGCAGGCCGAGCGCCGCGCCCAGGCCCAGCCCGATCACGACCCCGATCAGGATCCGCATGACGGCGTAGAACAGGCTCCTGCCCAGGCCGCGGACGCGCAGGTTGGCCAGGGACACGCCCATCGCAATCAGCATGAGCGGGATGGCAAAGCCGCCGAGCAGCTGAAAGGCGTTGCCGAGGGCCTTCGGCATCGGCCAGTCGAGAAAGTTGAGCGCCAGGGCGAGCCCGGTCGCCCAGATGACGGGCGACGCGACCGCGGTCGCCAGCGACAGCCGGCCGGCGACGATGAACTGGCCGACGGTGAACTGGCCGACGGCGCCGACCGCAAAATAGGCGATGGCGAGCGCCAGTCCGGGATCGCCGAAGGCGAACAGGCACAGCGGCAGGCCCAGATTGCCGGCGTTGGCGAAACCCAGCGGCGGGCCGTAGGTGCGGAAATCGTCCCCGGCCATGCGCGTGATCGCGTAGGCGATAACGAAGAAAACGAAGATGGAAAGCACCGCCGCGCCGGCCATCGACAGGAAGGCGTCCGCTTCCAGGCGCAGCCCGGTCAGGGTCGCCACGATCAGGCAGGGCGTGCCGATATTGGTCACCAGCCGGGTGACCATCCGGGTGTCGAACGGCCGGCCCGAGCGCGCCCAGCCGTAACCGAGCCCGGCGCAGATCAGCACCGGCAGGATGATTTCGATGAGACGCAGCAGCATGGCTGCCTGTTACGCGACGACGGCAGACCGGTAAAGGGCGGCAACCTGCCCCCTTTGCGGCCCGCGGTGCGCCGTGCAAGCGTTTCCGGCATGAGGAACCGCCCGGGGCGCGAGCATGGCCTTACGCCGGTCTGACCGAAACCGTCCTGGGGCTGCCGCCGCAGGCGCCTCCGGCCGTGCGGCGCAGGAGGTCTCGCTGCATGCCACCTGCGTCGCCATCGACGGCCAGGGTGTCGTGCTGACCGGCGCAAGCGGCGCCGGTAAATCCGCGCTGGGGCTCCAGCTCGTCGACGGCGGCGCCATGCTGGTGTCGGACGACCTCACGGCGCTTTTCCGCGAAGGGCCGCGGCTGATCGCGCGGGCGCCGTTGCAGGGCGCCGGACTGATCGAGGCGCACGGTAACGGGATCATGCGGCTGGCCTTCGTCGACCAGGCGCCGGTCGCCTTCTTCGTCGACGTCGGCGCGCTTGCGGGCGAACGACTGCCGGAGCCGGCCTTTCGGACGGAACTCGGCGTCTCGGTGCCGCTGTTGAGGGCCGATCCGCAGAATCCGGCCTCGGCCGCGCTGATCCGGCTTGCTGTCGCCCACGGCCCGCCGCATATTCCCGAGAACATCTAGGCGCTTGCGACCCCGCGGTTGCGACCCCGCGGTTGCGACCCCGCGGTTGCGACCCCGCGGTTGCGACCCCGCGGTTGCGACAGGGAAGGGCCGGCAAATTGGTTCGCTTCGGTCCATGACGAAGTCCGCCGAATCCCAAGGAGCCGCACCGGCCGAGGGTTCGGCCGGGCCGCGGCTGCTGACGCTGGTTACCGGCCTGTCCGGCGCCGGAAAATCGACCGCACTGGCGGCGCTCGAAGACATCGGCTTCACGGTCGTCGACAATCTGCCGCTGGCGATGCTCGACGGGTTCGTCGGTCTCGGCGGCGGGGACGGCCGCGAGGGCGATCGGCCGGTCGCGCTCGGCATCGACGTGCGGGCGCGGGATTTCGACACCGCAGCCATGGAAGCCGCGGTGCGCCGCATTCTGGCGCGCAGCGATATCGATGCCCGGCTGATCTTCCTCGACTGCGACGACGATATTCTGGTTCAGCGCTATTCCGAGACTCGCCGCCGCCATCCGCTGGCGCGCGAACGGCCGGTGCTGGACGGGGTGCGGCTGGAACGGCAGACGATCGCGCCGCTGCGCCGCCTGGCCGACCCGGTGATCGACACGTCCGACGAAACCGTCCGCACGCTGCGCCGGCGGGTGCAGGATCATTTCGCGGACAACGGCCGGCGGCAGCTTTCGGTGTTCGTCGAGAGTTTCGGCTTCGGCCATGGCGTGCCGCGCCACGCCGACCTGGTCTTCGACGTCCGTTTCCTGCGCAATCCCCACTATGTCGAGAGCCTGCGCCCGACGACCGGGCTGGACGCGCAAACCGGCGACTACATTGCCGGCGATCCGGATTTCCAGCCCTTTATCGAGCGGCTGACCGGTATGCTCGACCTCTTGTTGCCGCGCTACCGGGCCGAGGGCAAAAGCTATCTCACCATCGCTATCGGCTGCACCGGCGGCCGCCACCGGTCGGTCTTTGTGGCGCAGCGGACGGCGGCCTGGCTGTCCGGCCGGGACTGGCCCCACACCCTGCGCCATCGGGACATGGGACGGGACAGCCGAGAGGATTTTCCATCCGAACCGGCATGACGGCCCGCTTCCACCGCGACCGGACATGGACTAGTCTCTGCCACTCCAAAATACCGAAGGAGCGCCCATGATCGGGTTGGTTCTGGTGACCCACGGCCGGCTGGCGGAAGAGTTTCTCGCCGCCCTGGAACATATCGTCGGGCCGCAGGAGCAGACGGCCGCCGTCTGCATCGGGCCGGACGACGATATGGAGCAGCGCCGCAGCGATATCCTCAAGGAGGTCGAGGCGGTCGATTCCGGCGACGGCGTTGCGGTGCTGACCGATATGTTCGGCGGAACGCCTTCGAACCTCGCCATTTCGATCATGGAGCCGGCGAAGGTGGAAGTGCTGGCCGGCATCAACCTGCCGATGCTGATCAAGCTGGCGGCGGCGCGCAACGAAGAGGGGCTCAAGGCCGCCGTGACCGCCGCGCAGGAAGCCGGGCGCAAGTACATCAACATCGCCTCCGCCTTGCTGAGCGACAAGGACTGACCCCGGTACGCCCGCGCCGATGCCGTCGGGGACCGCGCAAATCGTCAACCGCAAGGGGCTCCACGCCCGCGCTGCCGCCGCCTTCGCCAAGACGGCGGCGCAATTCGCCTGCGATATCCGCGTATCCCGCAGCGGGACGACGGTTTCCGGCCACTCCATCATGGGGCTGATGATGCTGGCGGCGGCGCGGGGCACGGCGATCGATATCGTCGCCGAGGGCCGGGACGCCGCCGCCGCGCTCGACGCCCTCGAAAAACTGGTGGCCGGCGGCTTCGGCGAGGGAGCGGGGTAGCGCCGGTCCGCTTCCCTATTCGACCGACATGCTCTAGCGTTATCGGCACGATCCAACGACATTCAACGTTCGGGGAAGCGGAAGATGGCAACCGAAACGGACACCGGCCCGGAATCCGGCGGGGAATCCGGCGGGGAAGCGGGCGAGGCAACAGGCGCGGCCGAAAAGCCGTGGCTGAAAATGTATCCGGACGGGGTCGACTGGCAGGCACCGCTCGACATCGCGCCGCTGTGGGAGAATCTCGACGGCGCCGTTGCCCGGTACCCCAATCACAAGCTGCTCGACTTTCTCGACCGCAAGTTCACCTACAGCCAGATCGGCGACCTGGCGAACCGCGCGGCGAAGGGCTTTCAGGACATCGGCGTCGGCAAGGGCGTCAATGTCGGCCTGTTCCTGCCGAACTGCCCGCAATTCGTCGTGTGCTACTACGGCATCCTCAAGGCGGGCGGCACGGTGGTGAACTATTCGCCGCTCTATTCGGAGCCCGAACTCGAATACCAGATCGAGGATTCGCACACCGACATCATGGTCACCCTGAATGTCGAGGCGCTCTATCCCAAGATGGTCAGCCTGCTGCCGAAGACCCGGCTCAAGAAGCTGGTAATCGGCACAATCGCCGAGGTGCTGCCCTTCCCGAAGAGCCTGCTCTATCCGCTGGTCAAGCGGAAGGAAATCTCGAAGGTTCCGAACGACGACCGGCATGTCCGCTTCGCCGACCTGACGGCGAACGGCGGCGACTATGCGCCGGTCGAGGTCGATCCGCAGGACGATGTCGCCGTGCTGCAATATACCGGCGGCACGACCGGCGTCTCCAAGGGCGCCATGCTGACCCACGCCAACCTGATGGCCAACGTGCAGCAGGCCTATCTGTGGAACACCGCGATGGAGGAAGGCAGCGACGTGTTCATGGCCGTGCTGCCCTTCTTCCACGTCTTCGCCATGACCTCGGTGATGAACCTCTCGATCCGCTCCGGCGCCGAGATGGTCGTCCATCCGCGCTTTGTGCTCGACGACGTCATGCGCGACATCGACAAAAAGAAACCGACCGGCTTCCAGGGCGTGCCGACCATGTACAACGCCATGTCGAACCACCCGAAGATCGCGGACTTCGATCTCCGGTCGATCAAGGCGTGTATCTCGGGCGGCGCGCCATTGCCGGTCGAAGTCAAGGCCCAGTTCGAAGAGCTGGCCGGCTGTACGGTGATGGAAGGCTACGGCCTCACCGAATCCTCGCCGAGCGCCGCCTGCAACCCGTTGCAAGGGATCAACAAGGCCGGGTCCATCGGCATGCCGCTGCCCAACACGGAACTCGTCATTACCGACCGGGAGGATCCGCACAGGATTCTCGGTATCGGCGAGGACGGCGAGATCTGCATCGTGGGGCCGCAGGTGATGAAGGGCTACTGGAACCGGCCCGAGGCCACGGCCGATACCATCGTCGAAGGGCGGCTGCGCACCGGCGATGTCGGCTATATGGACGAGGACGGCTATACCTTCATCATCGACCGCATGAAGGACCTGATCCTGTGCGGCGGCTTCAACGTCTATCCGCGCCATGTCGAGGAGGCGGTCTACCAGCATCCCTCGGTCGAGGAGGTGACGGTGATCGGCATCCCGGACGACTATCGCGGCGAGAGCCCCAAGGCCTTCGTCAAACTGAAAGAGGGCGCCGAGCCGGTCGACGAAGCGGGCATGATCGCCTTCCTTAAGGAGAAGCTCGGCAAGCACGAGATACCGGGCTCGGTCGAATTCCGCACCGAACTGCCGAAAACCCTGATCGGCAAACTGTCGAAGAAGGAACTGGTGCAGGAGGAGCGCGAGAAATACGAGGCGCAGAAAACGGCCGGGTGAGGCGGCACATCGGGGACGGCGGAAGTGCCGCGTCGGTATTTTGCATCCGCGAGAAGCGCACTATGGACAATCGTGGATGGTGCCCATACTTTGCGTGTATAGCGGAACATATACGGCACATTGCCGGAGACTCACGAGGGCGCATAGGAAATGGCTGAACGGAAAGCAGCTCTACATCGTGCTCCGGAACGGCCCCGGCTGAAAGACCTGCTGGCCAGCGCCCGTTCGATCGAGATGACGGAAGAGCAGCTGCGCGAGCAACGTGCGAGCTTCGTTTACGGCAACGCGCCGAAGGGATCCGGGATAACGAAAGAATCCGCGGAAAAATCCGTCAATCGGATTCGCATTCGTTAGATTATTCGAAAACCATAAGGGATTTGTTTCTGGGATTTGGCGCAATATTTATCCTTGAAGAAGAAGATCGGAATCTTTTTAATCGCGTTCAGGAACAAAACCTGAATAGACAATACGATCTGTTAACAAATTGCATTGAAGTCGGCCTGATGAAAGGCCCTGCATCGTTCGACAAGTATCTTCTTTGGGCACTAAATCATGTGGCGGTGGCTAATATTTCCCAGTTCGGCGGCCGTTTTCGGCGGGAGCCGATCTATGTCGGGAATCATATTCCCCCGCATTTCAATGACGTTTCCGACTGGATGGATCGATTCGTTTCGACGGTTCAGGAAAACTGGTATATCTGGACCGAGACTGAATTGGCTGCCTATGGACTTTGGCGATTAAATTGGATTCATCCGTTCATTGAAGGGAATGGAAGAACCGCCCGCGCTACCTGCTACTTTCTTCTGTGCGCTCGCTCAGGTTATCTCTTGCCGGGAAAAAAGATTGTTCCGGAAAGAATCCGCGAAAACAGGGCAGGGTATGAAGCTGCACTGACTTCCGCCGATAGAGCTTGGGACGCCGGACACTTAGACTTTAGTATGATGGAAAATTATCTTGCCGACCTTTTGGAAATGCAACTCTCCGAAGCTATAGAAGACGCCTGATCCTTTGACCGGTCGGCGGTTACTTTGAAACGTTACCCGACAATATTGGGAACGGACATTCCGCGGATGGGCCGAACCGGCTGAGGTTCGGAACCGCCGATTTCCGTTACCGGCTGCTGCTGCAGCTAAACCGCGGCGTCGGCGACGGGCTTGGCCGGCGCAGCTTCTTCCGCTTCGGCCGCCGGCTTGCGGCGGCGCGTCCTCGGTTTCGGCGCCTCTTCGGCCGGCGGAGCAACCGCGGCAGCGGTATCGTCCGGGCCGCTCGCGCTTCCGACCGCCATGCCTTCGCCTGCCCCGTCGCCCGAGGCCCCACCGCCCGAGGCACCGTCACCGGATGCCGCTGCGGCGGATGCTACGGCGCTGACAGCGTCACCGCTGTCCGCGCCATCGCCGGCCGGGTCCGCGGCGGCGTCTTTACCCGCCTTTTCCGGCCCGCCGCCCAGAATGCGGTGCAATCCCCGATCCAGCGGCTCGTCTCCCGGAACGGCTTCGTCCGCCCTGCCCCCGGTGCGCCGCCGCGGATCGGAATCCTGACGGCGGACCGGCTGGCGGCGCGGGCGGCCGCGCGCTTCCCCTTCGGCGCCCGGCTTGCCGTCGGCGGCAGCCTCTTCCCCGGCTTCGGCCGACGGCGCCTGGCCGTCTTCCTGTCGAACCCGGCTCCGGCGATTCCGGTTGTCCCGGTTGTCCCGGTTGTCCCGCCGGTCCTGACGGTCCTGACGGTCCTGGCGGTCCTGGCTTTGGGAATCCTGGTTTTGCGCCCTCTGATTCTGGCCGCCCTGATCTTGTCCCCGGTCGCCGCGCCCGCGCCCGTCGTGAGGCTGCATTTCGCCCACCTCGGACAGTTCGGGCTGGCGATCTTCCTCGCGCGTCTGCGGCGGGTTGAGGGAGATCATCACCCGGTAATAGTGATCGGCATGCTGGTGATAGTTTTCCGCCATCACCCGGTCGCCGGCCGAGGTCGCATCGCGCGCCAGGGCCTGGTATTTTTCGTTCAGTTGGGCGGCGGTGCCGCGCAGGCGGACACTGGGTCCGTTGCTGTCGAACGACTGGTTGCGGCCCGGCCGCCGGTTCTGGTTGTTCCGGCTGCGGCCGCGGCGCTGATTGCTGTTCTGTCTCATGTTGCCCTGAAGAGGTTTGACCTTTTCCCGGCTAGGGCGACGCCCGAAGCGTCATGCGATGTCAGCGCGCCTTCGGGCAGGGCCCGTGAACGCGCGGGAGCTGTGAAATACCGGATCGTCGGTGTGTTCTGCAGCGGACGCCCCTTGGCGTCCGGCTCTGCCCGTCACGATGCGGAAGCTGCTTCGCCTGTTATCTGCGAAACCCGCATTATCGGGTATCCATTGCGGCGAATGCCCTACCTACATAGCAGAGCGGTTCGGGCCGTGCCAACGCTATTTCGCCGCGGCTGCGCCACAATCACGCGCGGCCGGCCGGCCAGGTCGGAAGCAAGTTCCAGACAGTCGAGTCCGGCCACGTCGAATATCCCCCGAACGGCGGCGGCCTGCCCGGCGCCGAATTCCACCGCGGTTTTTCCCGCCGCCGCCAGACGGGCGGCAATCGCCGGGGCGAAGCGGCGAAATGCGTCGAGACCGTCGGGTCCGCCGTCAAGCGCAACGCGCGGATCGTGCACCCGGACCTCGGGTTCCAGGCCGTCTATCTCCCCCGTCGGTATGTAGGGCGGATTGCAGACGATCCAGTCGAACGGCCCGTCGAAACCGGCGAAGCCGTCGCCGTTCGCGAGGCGGACCCGCGCCGACAGGCCCAGCGTATCGGCATTGGCCCGGGCGGTCTCGACGGCGGCCGGGTCGATATCGGACCCGGCCCCGGTCGCATCGGGAAGTTCGCTGAGGATCGACAGCAGCAGGCAGCCGGTTCCGACGCCCAGATCGAAGACCGAGAGCGGCGCCGTGCGATCGCCGGTGTGGCGGAGCACAGCCTCGACCAGCGTTTCCGAATCGGGCCGGGGGTCGAGCGTGGCCGGCGAGAGTTGGAATGGCAGCCCCCGGAACTCGCGCCGCCCGAGCAATCGCGAGACCGGAACCCGCTCCTCTGCCCGCTTGCGCAGAAGTGTCATCAGCCGGCCCTCGGCATCGGGCGGCAGCGGTTTGGCCGGGTCGGCGCGGATGCTGTCGGCGTCGAGCCCGGCCGCGTGGGCGACCAGCAGGACGGCGTCGAGCCGCGCCGATTCGATCCCCGCGGCGGGGCAGCGCCGGGGCGCCCCC
>FZLR01000069.1 GCA_900197615.1 Rhodospirillaceae bacterium Spongia-Bin9 | reverse complement strand
GCCGAACACGGCGCCGACCGGCGCGACGGCGACAACGGCGCGGACCCGCCGGTCTCGCAGGTCGGGCAGCGGCCCGCCGGCAGGCCCGTCCTGCCGGCCGTAGGCGCAGAAGTCCGGGTCCTTGCTGCGATTGCGGGTGCAATGCCCGACCAGCAGGCTCGGGTCCGCCCGGCCGCCGATCAGCGCGAGCACGGTGTAACCGCCGGCCGAGTGGCCGATGGCGCCGATGCGTTTCGGGTCGATGCGCGGGCCGAATGCGGCATCGCCGAGGAGCCGGTCCAGCACCGCGCTCAACTGGCGCGGGCGCCGGCGCCAGTTCGCCGCCGTGCCGCTGTAGCGGCCGTCGCGCCAGCTGTCCCCGGGATGCTCCGGCGCCGCCACGATGTAGCCGGCCTGTGCGAGCCGGATCGCCGTGCCGCGGTGGCCGAGGCGATGGCCGCCGGTGCCGTGCGAGATCAGGACAAGGCCGTAGCGCCCGGCGCCGGGCGGCGCATTGCGCGTTGCCGCCATGACGAACGGCCCCTCGACGGTCCGCCGGGACGGCGCGGCGGCTGGATACCAGAGCGCCGTTAGCATCCGCTCGCCACCGGCCTCGACCCAAGTATCGCGGAAACCGACGCCGTCTGCCCGTGCGCCGGCAATTCCGAAAATGAGCGAGAGGATTGCGGCGGTGAGCGCCTTCACCGCTCGGGCTTCCTTGTCGCGCGTTTCACGCCGGCTCGACAAATCCGACGACGACTTTCTTCGCGCCGACGCTTTCGAAGATCACTGTCAGCTTGTCGCCCTCGGCGCTCTTGACGACGCCCTTGCCGAATTTCTCGTGGCGGACCTGATCGCCCTGCTTGAAAGGGCTCGCGCCGCCGCTGCGGATCAGTTTGGCCTCGCCGTCGATAGTGACGGGATTGTTGCGCGTGGTGCGCCGGCCATCGGTTTTTGCGGCGAGCGGCGCGGTGTTGTTCCAGCCGTCGTCGAATCGGCCCCGGCCGGCGGGTCCTCCATCGCCGAAACCGCGGCTCGGGAAGCCGCCGGCGTGGGGCCTGACATCCGCTACAACGGCCGCGGCGCCCGGCCTGCCGGACCGGCCGGCGTAGAGCCCCTGCTCCGTCGCAACCTCGACATGCGCAGCCGGCAGCTCGTCGATGAAGCGGCTGGGCAGGCTGGCTGTCCACTGGTTGTGGATGCGCCGGTTGGCGGCAAAGGAGATGTGGACGTTCTTCCTCGCCCGGGTCAGGCCGACATAGGCGAGGCGGCGCTCCTCCTCCAGCCCGGCCTCGCCGCCCTCGTCCAGCGCGCGCTGGTGTGGGAACACCCCCTCTTCCCAGCCGGGCAGGCACACCGTATCGAATTCCAGGCCCTTGGAGGAATGCAGGGTCATAATGTTGACCATGTCGCCCTGCGCCGATTCGGTCGTCTCCATGACCAGAGCGATATGCTCCAGGAAGCCGCCGAGATTCTCGAACTCTTCCAGCGCGCGCACCAGCTCCTTAAGGTTTTCGAGCCGGCCCGGCGCGTCGGGCGACTTTTCCCGCTGCCACATGGCGGTATAGCCGCTCTCGTCCAGCACGGTTTCGGCCAGCTCGATATGGGAAGCGGTCTCCATCGACCGGCGCCAGCGCCCGACCATGCTGACGAATTCGTCGAGGGAGCGGCGCGCCCGGGATTGCAACGGGGGCCGCAAGTCGCTTGAGGAAGCGGCGATCCCGGCAGCGTCGAACAGGGAAATGCTCCGGGCGGTGCGCAGCCCGTGCAGCGTGCGCAGGGCGACATTCCCCAGCCCTCGCTTCGGCTTGTTGACGATGCGCTCGAAGGCCAGGTCGTCGTCGGTCGAATGGACCAGGCGCAGCCAGGCGACGGCGTCGCGGATTTCCATGCGCTCGTAAAAGCGCGGGCCGCCGATCACGCGGTAGGGAATGCCCAGCGTGATGAAACGCTCTTCGAATTCGCGGGTCTGGAAGCCGGCGCGCACGAGGATGGCGATTTCGTTCAGGGCATGGGCCTTGCGCTGCAAATCTTCCACGCGGTCGGCAATCCCGCGCGCCTCCTCCTCACCGTCCCACACACCGGTGAGCGTCAGCTTGTCGCCGCCCTCGGCCGCGGTCCACAGGGTCTTGCCGAGGCGGCTGTCGTTCTTCGAAATCAGGTGGGCGGCAGCGGCGAGGATCGGCGCAGTCGAACGGTAGTTCTGTTCGAGCCTGATGATCGCAGCGCCGGGAAAATCCTTCTCGAAACGCAGGATGTTCTCGATCTCGGCGCCGCGCCAGCGGTAGATCGACTGGTCGTCGTCGCCGACGCAGCAGATATTGCCGCCCTTTTGCGCCAGCAGGCGGAGCCAGAGATACTGGGCGACGTTGGTATCCTGATACTCGTCGACCAGGATGTAGCGGAAGCGGTTGTTGTACTGCGCCAGGACATCCTCGTGCTGCATCAGCACGGTCAGGTTGTGCAGCAGCAGATCGCCGAAATCGACGGCGTTGAGGCTCTTGAGCCGGTCCTGGTAAGCGGCGTAGAGCTCGACCGCCCGGCCGCCGGCGAAATCGCCCGCCTCGGCGGCGCTCACCTGCTCGGGGCCGCGGCCCTTGTCCTTCCAGCGTTCGATCATGACGTGCAGCACGCGCGGCGGCCAGCGTTTTGCATCGATATCGGCGGCTTCGAGCTGCTGCTTGAGCAGGCGGACCTGGTCGTCCGGATCGAGGATCGTGAAGTTGGACTTGAGCCCGACAAGTTCGGCATGGCGGCGCAGGATGCGCGCGGCGAGCGCATGGAAGGTGCCGAGCCAGATCTCCTCCGCCGCGCCCTGCCCAAGCAATGGCGCGACCAGCCGGGCGACCCGTTCGCGCATCTCCCGCGCCGCCCGGTTGGTGAAGGTCACAGCGAGGATCTGCCAGGGCATGGCGCGGCGGGTCGCGAGGATGTGGGCGATCCGCGTGGTGAGCGCCCTTGTCTTGCCCGTGCCCGCGCCCGCCAGCACAAGCACCGCGCCCTCGGTCTTTTCCACCGCCTGCCGCTGCGCCTCGTTCAGCCCGCCCAGCCATGCCGGATCGGCCATCGCGGCCGGTGCTGCGGCAGCGCGTTGGGACAGCGGGAGGGGGTCGGCGGCCGGCTCGGTCATCGTCCGGGCGAGTATAGGGCGGCCCGCTCCGGAACGCTATCGGGAGGCGAGTTCGGGAGGCGGGAAGCGCGGCCTTCCGGCCGGGCGGTTCAGGCGGTCCCCGCCTCGGGAAACGGCCGGGCGTGGGTCTCCTTCAGCACGAACCATATCGCCAGGCCGGCGGCATAGGAGCCGGGCAGCAGCAGGAAGGCCTCCTCATAGGCCTGCAAGGCATAGACCCGCGCCCCGTTCACCGTTCCCCCGCCCCAGGACAGGTCGAGCATCAGGCCGATCAGGGGCTGGGAGACCGCGCCGCTCATCACCGTGCACATATTGATCAGGCCGAGCGCGGTGCCGGCCGAGCGGGCGTCGTTCTGCTCGCGTCCGAGGGCGAACGCAGTCACCATCGCCGAACCGCCGAAGCCGGCAAGGAAGACGCAGACCTGGAAGGCGACGAAGGGAAGGCCGGGCAGGTAAATCGCGCCGCCGATCGCCGCCAGGCCGAGCAATCCGCCTGCCAGCAGGATCGGCTTGCGCCGGCCGAGCCGGTCGCTCAGCAGGCCCCAGAGCGGACCGCCGCAGGCCACGCCGAGCAGCATGGTCGCCATGGCGAAGCCGGCCGCGGTGGTGTCGACGCCGAAGCGCGCCACGGTATAGGGCACGCCCCACAGCCCGCCGAAGGCCAAAATCGGCACCGACATCAGGAAGGCGAAGGCGGCTATCAGAAAATTCTGCGGCCGGCGCAGCGCGCGAACCAGGCCGTTGCGCATCGGCTCCGGCGCAAGGGGCGCCGGCATAGCGCCTTCCGGCCCGCCGTGCGCCGTCGACTGCGGCCGGTCGCGGATCAGCAGCCAGGCCAGCAGGGCATGGATCAGCGCCCAGCCGGACAGCACGACCATATAGTCGCGCCAGCCGAGCGCCGCGACGACAGCGGCAAGCGGCCCTTGCCCGACCACGCCGCCGGCGAGGCCGACCGCGAGGGCGATGCCGCTGAAGAAAGCGAAACGCCGGGCCGGCAGCCAGAGGGCGGCAATGACCATGCTGCCGACGAAGGCGAAGGCCGCGCCGAAACCGATCAGGGCCCGGCCGGCGTAGGCCATCTCGATAGAGGGCGCGAAACCCATGACGGCGCAGCCGAGCCCGGTCGCCAGGATCGCGACGGTCAGCACCCGGCGCGGCCCCCACCGGTCGGTGAACAGGCCGCAGGGGATTTGCAGGGCGGCGTAGGCCCAGAAGTAGACCGCCGACAGGTTGCCGACGATGGCGCCGCCGACCGCGAAATCGCGCATCAGCGGCTCGACCGTGACCGACGGCGCAACCCGCAGGACCCAGGCGTAGAAGAAGAAACCCGCCGCCACGAGCCAGCCGGCATAGGCGAGCATCGGTAGCGTGCGCCGGGGCGGAGCAAGAGGCGGGGCAGGTGCGGCCGGCGCGTTCATGGCGGCACCAAGTAGCGCCGATGCCGCCCGCCGGGAAGAGCGGCGCAGGCATAGGCCCGTTGCGTGGCGGGCGGTGCGTCAGCCGGGGAGCGGAGGCTGGTACCGGCCCCGAAGTGCGTATTCGGCGATGCCCGACGCCGTTAACTGCCCTCGGCGCCGCCCCGGATCGAGCGGCGGCCGATCCGGGGACCAGATTCGCCCGGCACGGTCTGGTCTTGCGGCCCTGGACCCCGGATAAAGTCTGGGGTGACACAATTATATCTGGGTCACGGTCGAACGCAGACTTCGACGTTCCGACCGCGCTGCTTCCTTCGGCGTCACTTCGCGGCGAGGAACGCCAGGATCGCCTTGTTGACCGCGTCGACCTGCTGCCAGTGGGCGAAGTGGCTGGCGTTGCCGATCAGGAGCAGCTTCGCGCCCGGAATCAGGGACGCCATCTTCTTGGTGTGGGCCTCGTCGATGGCCTCTTCGTACACCCCGGCGGCGATCGTCGTCGGCGTCTTGATGCCCGCCAGCTGCTTCTCGGTGAAGGCCGGCTGGCTGCCCCACATCTTGAACACCTTGCCCGAAAACGCCTTGAAGTTTTTCGGCGTTGAAGAAATTTTCGCATACTGCGCCGCCGTGTAGCCGACATAGGCGCCGATGATCGCGTCCTTGAAGGCGGTCGGGCGCACGCCGGAGGTCAGATAGTTGGCGCCGAGCGCGAACAGCTTGGTCAGCCTCCCCGGATTGTGGATCGCCATGTCGAGGCCGATGTTGCCGCCGTCGCTCCAGCCGACGATGGCGGCCTTCTTCACGCCCAGCTTGTCCATTACGCCCATCACGTCGCCGGCCATCAGGCTATAGCCGTAGGGCTTGGCGTCGTCGGTCGAGCGGCCGTGGCCCCGGCTGTCGATGGCGATCACCTTGTACTTCGCGGCCAGCGGGCCGATCTGCCCGCCGAAGTCCTCCATCGCACCCAGGCCGCCATGGAGCAGGAGAACCGCATCGGCGTTCTTCGATCCGTAGATGGCATAGTAGATGCTGGCGCCGTTGGCATCGACCCGGCCCGTCGACTCGGGTTTCGGCAGCGGCAGCGGCGGCGTCAGGGTGCGCCATCCGTCGCCGGCCGAAATCGCCGGCGCGGTCGCGAGAAAAGCCCCGGCCAAAAGGCCGGCGAACAGGACTCCAAAAACTCTCGGCAATCGATTTGCGCTTCTCATGGTCCTTCCTCCCGGATTGGACGTTTTCAGCCTGAAGATTTGCCTCCATCCATAATTTTGGCGCGAAGGCTGTCAGACGGGCATCCTATCCGGGCGACGGAATCCCGTCTAGGTCACCGCCTTGGCGTCGGGCGGCCGGGCGCGATACAATCCGGCCGAGCCGTCGTATGACAGCCATTGAAAGATAAAGGAGCCGCCGGCCATGCAGGCGCCCTACTCTCGCTACCGCAACGATCCCGACGCCATCCGCGCGCTGGTCCGCCCGCGCGAGGTCCACCGCGACGTCTATATCGACGACGAGGTGTTCGAGCTCGAGAGGGAGCACCTGTTCGCCAACACCTGGGTCTATGCCGGCCATGCCAGCCAGGCGCCCGACCCGGGCGACTTCATCACCTGCGAAATCGGCGGCAAGCCGCTGTTGATCTCCCGCCATACCGACGGCGAGATCTACGTCAACTACAACCGCTGCGCCCACAAGGGCACGCGCATCGCGGGCGAGGCCTGCGGCAATGCCGGCAAGATGTTCCGCTGCCCCTATCACGGCTGGGCGTTCCGGACCGACGGCTCGCTGCTCTCCGTGCCGCTGCGCAAGGGATACGACGGCACCGGCTTCGAGGACATGCCGATGGGCCGCGGCCTGGCGCCGGTGAAGAATTTCCGGGTCTATCGCGATTTCATCTTCGTCAAGCTGAACGACGGCGGGCCGGACTTCGAGAGCTTCTTCGGCGACAGCCTCTCGACCATCGACAATATGGTCGACCGCTCGCCGGAAGGCCGGCTGATCCTGGAAGGCGCGCCATTGCGCTACATGCACCGCTGCAACTGGAAGATGCTGGTCGAGAACCAGACCGACACCTGCCATCCGATGGTCGCCCACGAGAGCAGCGCCGGCACGGCAGTCAAGGTGTGGAAGGAGACCGGCCGCAACGACCGGCATCCGGCCATCGAACTGCTGGCGCCTTTCACCTCGACCTACAAATTCTACGAGGAATTCGGCATCCGGGTGTGGCCGAACGGCCACGGCCACACCGGCGTCACCAATTCCATCCATGCCGATTATTCGGAGATCCCCGGTTACTGGGAGAAAATGGCGGACGCCTACGGCGAAGAGCGGGCGAAGGCGATCCTCGGCGATATCCGCCACAACACAGTCTATTTCCCCAACATCATGGTGAAGGGCCCGATCCAGACCCTGCGGGTCTTCCTGCCGCTCGCCGCCGACAGGACCCTGGTCGAAAGCTGGACCTTCCGCCTCGCCGGCGCGCCGGACCAGCTGTTCGCCCGCACCCTGCTCTACAACCGCACGATCAACGCGCCGACGTCGATCGTCGGCCACGACGATCTGGAAATGTACGAGCGCATCCAGACCGGCCTGCGCGCCGACGGCCACGAATGGGTCAATGTCCAGCGCCTGTATGAGGACGGCGAGGACCTGGACGAAGCCATCGTGGTGAACGGCACGTCGGAGCGCCAGATGCGCAACCAGTTCAACGCCTGGGTCCGCTTCATGACCCAAAGTATGACCAGGGGCATGAGCCCGGCAGGCATCGCCGCGAATCCGGCGCCTGCCGCCGGCGCCGAACGGCCGGTTGCCCGATGACCGGGGCGGAGCCGGCGGCCGGAAGCCCGGTCGCCGAAAAAGACATCGTCGCCTTCGTCTATGCCGAGGCGCGTCTGCTCGACGAGCGCCGCTACGAGGACTGGCTCGACCTGTTCGCCGAGGACGGCCGCTACTGGATCCCCGCGGAATGGGACCAGACCGACCCGGCGATGCAGCCCTCGCTGCTGTATGAGGACCGTTTCATGCTGGACGTGCGGATTCGCCGGCTGCGCGGCGTGCGGACCTACAGCCAGAAGCCGAACAGCCGCTGCGTCCACGTTTTGCAGCAGCCCTCGGTCGAGGCGATGGACGACGCGGCGAACAGCTACCGCACCTGGACGCCGTTCCACTATGTCGAGACCCGCGGCGACGAGCGCGAATATTTCAACGGCTGGGCCCGGCACGACCTGATGCTGGAGGGCGGCGCTCTCAAGATCCGCCTGAAACGCGTCGATCTGGTCAACCTCGACGCGCCCTTCGGCAACATTCAGCTGTTCATGTAGCGGACCGCCGCCGGCCGGCGCGCCGGGGCAGCATTACGGAAGGACCGGATCGGAATGAGCGAAGACAGGGGCCGCTACACCGCGGTCGTCACCGGCGGCAGCGCCGGCATCGGCGAGCGGCTGTGCCGCGACCTGCTGGATGCCGGCTGGAAGGTGGTCTGCGTCGCGCGGCGGCCTTCGCCGATCGACCATCCGGACATTTCCTCGGTCTGCGCCGACCTGCTCGATCCGCAGGAGACCGCCGACGCCGCAGCCGAGATCGCCGCCGGCTACGAGGTCACCCATATCGTCCACAATGCCGGCCTGATCCGGCCGAACCTGCTGCCGGAGGTCGTCCCGGAAGATATGGAAACGCTGACCCATATCCACCTGACGGCGCCGCTGCTTCTGACCCAGGCCGTGCTGCCGAAAATGCGGGAGAACGGCTTCGGCCGCATCGTCTTCGTCACCTCTCGCGCCTCGATGGGCGTGCCGACGCGCAGCGCCTATTCGGCGACCAAGGCTGGAGTCCACGGCATGGCGCGGACCTGGGCGCTGGAGCTGGCGCCGGAGGGTATAACCGTCAACGTGGTCGCGCCCGGCCCGATCCTGACCGACAATTTCTGGGGCATCATCCCGAAGGGCTCGGAGCGCGAGGAGCGGCTGGCCGACAACATGCCCGTCCGGCGCATCGGCGAGCCCGAGGACGTGACTCGCGCAATCATGTTCTTCGCCGACCCGGCCGCGGGTTTCATCACCGGCCAGGTCCTGTTCGTGTGCGGCGGCGCGAGCCTGGGCGGGATTTCGCTTTAGCGGATTTCCAGCTTCGACAGTCGCGCCCGGGCGATGCCGTAGCGGGTCTTGAGCGCCATCTCGACAGGCAGCCAGATGCCGGCCTTCTCCAGCCGGACGATCCAGAGCTTGAGCGGATGCAGCTTCGGCACTTCCTTGAAATGCCGGGTGCGGAAACCGGCCACGCGCTTGGCGTGGAGCAGGCAGACCGTCGCCTTGCGCGGCAGCTTGTGGCCCTTCAGGCGGAGCGCCTTGCCGTAGCGGTGGAAGCTCAGCCGGATATCGATCCTGCGGCGGCCCTCGAAGAGATTGGCTTCGTATTTGCAGGGCGGCCCACCGCGCGGCGCGACCAGGCCGTTGAGGATCGCGGTCAGCGGGTCCAGGGTGCCGCGCTGCATATCCTCCGGCACGGTCTTGCGCTTGCCCTTGGGCTCCGGCGGGCCGATGCGGGTGGTCACGGCGCCGGACGGCGCCCAGGCCATCGAAACGGTGCGATAGCCGCCCCGCTTCATGAGGTAGCGCTGGCTCATTTTTTCAGGTGCCATGGCGCGGCCGTCGACCCGGCCCTCGGTATGCCAGGAGGTTCGATTCTTGGCCAAGGCCTCGATGACGCCGGTGCTGCGCGCCTCGAAATCCGCCGAATAGCGGCCGTTGGCTATCTCGGTCCGGAGGTTCGCCTTGTAAATCGGCAGGCCGCCCCAGGTGATCGTCCAGCGCACGGCGATCCGGCGGTCGGGCAGCGCAGCATTGCCGGAGGCGCCGGCGGCGGATACCGCCGCAGGGGCCGTCGCAACCGCCGCCAGCAGGCACAGGCCGGCAGTTCGCCGGCGCCACCGCGGCGCCTTGACTGCTGGTCGGCGCCCGGTTCGTCTCGCCTTGTGCGGGTCGGTCAATTCGGCTGTCCTTTTCCCGGTTTCGCGGCGGCACCCTACGCCCATGGCGGTGCGGCGACAATCGTGCAGCCGCGCGCCGGCCGGCCGCCCCGCCGGGATCGCAGGACCGGACATCGCAGCATGCCGATTCCAACGCCGCCGGGCTTGATTTCCGTCGCGCCCCTGCGTATGTAGGCGCGGTGCCGGGCCGCCGGAAGGCGGAACCCGGCGTTTGCTTGATTGCCCCGCAATCCTTCTTGCAGGTTTCACTTTTTGCAGGATTCGGGGCGCAGTCGGACGGAGCGGGATCATGGCGCGGCGCTGCAGCATCACCGGCACGGGCGTTCAGGCCGGCAATAATGTCAGCCATTCGCACCGCAAGACGCGGCGGCGCTTCCTGCCCAACGTCCACAACACCTCGCTCTACAGCGAGGCGCTCGGCCGCATGGTGCGCCTGAAGCTCTCGGCGAGCGGCATCCGCACGATCGAGCACAAGGGCGGCCTCGACGCCTATCTCGCCGCCACGGCGGACAAGAAGCTGACCGACGACGCCATCCGCCTGAAGAAGCAGATTGCGAAGGCCAGGGCGGCGGCCGGCTAGGGCCAAGGTACGATCGCGTCGTCGATCGTCGCGATCTCGATACTTACAATGGACCTGCCGCCCCTTAATGTGGCAACCTGCCAAGTCCAATTGGCGTAAGGTACACTCACGAATCGAGGAACCCGCTGTTGGACGTCGATTAGGGCGGGAACGCAATGAGTGACAACGTCCTTCAGGACCTGATGCTGGAGAACTTCCGGGCAATTCGCCAGGAACTCAGTACCGTTCGGGCCGATATCTCGGACATCAAGGCAAGCCTGGCGGGCATTCGACAACACATGTCGGGGTTCATGGCGAGCGATGCCGCCCAGGAGAGCACGATCGCAACCATTCAGACGCGCCTCGATCGCATCGAGAGACGCCTCGATATTTCCGACGGTTGATCGGCGAAACTGAGTGTCGGTTCGGGCTCAACGCCCGGCCGGACATCTCCCCTACTCCATCTCGAACATCAGCAGCAGGGTGCGCTGGAGCGGGTTGAAGTTGTCGTCGCTGAGGATGTAGAGGACGGTTTTGCCGTTCCGGCCGCGCCGGGCCGAAATTCCTTCGAAATTGTCGACCGTCATCGACGGGGTGAGACGCAGGAGTTCCCTGCCGCGGACGATCCTGCCCGGCGCCACCGAACCGCGCGGCAGCAGCACGATGCGCGCCGACAGGCCCGAAGCCAGGGTGTGGCGCCGTTCCAGCACGGCGATGTCGCCGTTCGGCAACGCCGTCGCGTCGGTAGGCCGGAAACTGCCGGTCCGGGTGTAGATGACGGGCTGCCACCGTCCCCTCCGCGCGATCCAGCCGGCGAAGGCGCCGCTGCCGCGGGTCAACCTTTCCGTCAGGAGCAGAAGATCGCCGCCGCCGATATGGGCGAGGGTTTCCGCGCCGCCGTTAAAGGGCGCCGCGGCAAGGCCGGCAGGCGCGCGCCATGGTTGCGGCCTGCCCGACAGTGAATCCGCCCCGGCAGGATAACGCAAAATCCGGTGCCGGCGCTCGAACGCCACCAGCGCCGAGCCGTCCGGCAGGAAAGTCAGCGCTTCCGCATCGGCGTCCAGCCCACCGAGCGCTTTGCCGTCCGGACCGGACAGACGGCCCATACGTCCCCCGGCCAGACCCGCCAAACGGCCGGCGCCGTCATAGCGGATCCGGGCGCGGAACCAGGCGCCGCGGTCGGATATGGCGGTCAGGCGCGTGCCGTCACGGCTCACGGCAAGTCCCGAGAATCCGCCGAAACGCCGGTGTGGCGAACGGATCGCAACGCCGCCGCGATAGAGCAGCGCGCCGGCGCGAACCTGCGCTTTGTTCTCCGGGTTCAGCGAAACCGGTTCGACCGCCAGAGGGACGGTCCCGTTCGCTGCCGCGGCCAAAGACGCTGCAGCCGGCAGGCCGGTCTGGACAACGAGGGCGATCCACAGGAATCGCAGGACCGAAGCGTGCAGGTTCACGGCGATGTGCCCCCGTCTTGTCGCAATTCCGTGCCACACTTGCCTGAATACTGCACAACCGCGACCCGCCGGGCCGGGGCCTGCCGTCCCGTTGCGCCTCGGCGCAGCGCACAGCCGGAACAGGAGGATACCTACCATGACCGTTCACCGCCGCAATGTCCTGAAAGGCGCCGCTGCGCTGCCGCTGTCCGCTATTCTGGCCGACGCCTCGATTACCGCGGCCGTCGCCGCCGGGCTGGATACCGTGTCCATAAAGACCGCGAGCGGCCGCAGCGTGAGCGCCGCACTTGCCCTGCCCACCGCGCAGAAGGCGCCGGCCCTGGTGCTGGTCCACGAATGGTGGGGCCTGAACGACCAGATCAAGGCGGTCGCCGCCGATTATGCCAGAGCGGGCTACGTCGCGCTGGCGATCGACCTGTACGACGGCAAGGTCGGCAAGACGCCGGGCGAAGCACAGGCCCTGATGCGGGCGTCGATGAAGGATCCGAAAGCCGGGTTCGAGACCTGCGGCGCCTGGATCGACTGGCTGAACGAGCGTCCGCGGTCGACCGGCAAGGCCGGCACCGTCGGCTGGTGTTTCGGCGGCGCATGGTCGCTCAACGCCTCGATCGCCCGGCCGGTCGATGCCACCGTCATCTACTACGGCCATGTCCTGCGCAGCCCGGACCAGCTGAAGAAGCTGAAAGGCCCGGTGATGGGGCATTTCGCCAGGAAGGATCGGTTCATAGACGCGAAGATGGTCGGCGCCTTCGAGAAGACGATGGCCGCCGCCGGCAAGAAAGATTCGCTCCAGGTTTTCTGGTACGACGCGGACCACGCTTTCGCCAACCCGTCCGGCGGCCGGTTTAACGAGGCGGCTTCCAAACTCGCCTGGTCGCGCACGGCGGCATTCTTCGAAAAGAACCTCAAGTAGCTGCAAATCGGTACGAAGGTTTTGAAGGCGCTGCGCTTAGTCGACCGGCGCGCTGCAGCAAGGACCCTTGAATCCCGTCGGATTGCTATGGGCGCTCCGGTGCGTGTGGCGGAAGCGGGCGGGAGACCGGCCGCGCCGGCCCGGATGGCCGACGCAGCGCGACGCCCGGTTCGCGCCGCGACGCAATCCGATTGCGGGATAAAGCGGAATTCGATCGTGCTGCGATCTATCCGGCGGATTTGAAGTGGTTTTGCATTCATTTTGCGAAAATTTCCGGGAGAAGTGACCGATGGACGATTCCCTGCAAAATCGCACCGCGCTCGTGACCGGTGCAGGCTCGGGCATGGGGCGAGCCCACGCCGAATTGCTGGCGGAGCGCGGCGCCCATGTCGTCGTGCAGGATGTCGTGCCGGAACGGACGGAAACCGTGGCCGGGGCGATCCGCGCCGGCGGCGGCTCGGCCGAGCCGTTGCAAGGCGACGCCGCAGACATCCGGGCCATGCAGGCGGCGGTCGAACGGTTGGCCGCGGCGCGCGGCGCGGTCGATATACTGGTCAACAATGCAGGGATTTCCGGCCGGCAACTACCGTTCGAGGAGATCGACGAGGCCGGCTACGACGCGATGCTGGGCGTCCACGTCAAATCGGCCTTCTTTCTCAGCCGGGCCGTCGTGCCGGGGATGAAGGCGCAGCGCCGGGGCCGGATTATCAACGTCTCGTCGATGTTCGCCATGATCGGCAGCCCGAACGCGGCGCACTACACGGTCGCCAAGGGCGCGATGCTGGGCCTGACCAAGGCGCTGGCCCGGGAGCTCGGCCCGTGGAACATCACCGTCAATGCGCTGGCGCCCGGCCTGGTCAAGACCGAGATGACCCAAATGAGCCTGGACGACGATGCGGAGTTCGAGCGCCGCGCCGCGGCGGTGCCGATGCGGCGGCTGGCCGAGCCGCGCGACCTCGCTTATGCCGTCGCCTTCCTGGCTTCGGACGAGGCCGCCCTGATGACCGGCCAGACGATCAGCCCGAACGGCGGCAACGCGATCGTCGGCATCTGAGAACGGCGCCGGCCAGGGGGATCGAAAGAAAACGGCGGGCCGGGCGGCCCGCCGTTCTCTCACGCAACAGGGTGAAGGCCAATTTCTTGCAGGCCTATTTTTTGCAGGGCAGCGACTTGTGCTCGCCGAGCAGGACCCACTCGCTGTTCTTCAGGGTCATGACATAGCCCGGCAGTTGCGCATCGCCGGTCTTCTCGAAGCAGATCTGCCCGATCACGCCGTTGTAGACCACGGTGTGCAGGCCGTCGCGGATCCTGGTGCGCTCCTCGGCGAGCTTCTTCGGATCGCCGGTCACCTTCTGCTCCTCCATCACCTGCTTCAGCAGGTAGACGGCATCGTAGGCCGAGGCGTCGACATGGTGCGGGAAGGGCTTGTCGATGCCGCGCTTCTTGTTTCCCTCAACGAACTTGCGGGTGAATTCGCGGCTCCGCTCGTCCTTCTTGTACCAGAACCAGGCGGAAAAGACGGCGCCTTCGCCATCCTTGCCCATCTGCCGCACGATCTCGGGATCGGCCCATATCTGGGCGCCGATGATCGGCGTCATCACGCCCTGGCGGCGCATTTCCTTGAGCACGCGGACCGCGACCGGCGTGATGCCGGCAAGGCCGACATAGTCGATCTTCTGGCCCTTGAGCTGCGTGACCTGGGCGGAGACGTCGACAGCCTTGGTCTCGAAGCCGATCGGCGCCTTGGCCAGCTTGACGCCGTTCTTGGCGAAGATCGGCTTCATGATGAACAGGCCGACGGCCTTCGACACGACATCGTCGGTGCCGTGCATGATCGCGGCGGACTTGATGGGCATGCCGCGCTTCTTGAGCGTGGAGATCACCCGCTGGAATTGCAGGCCCTCATTCTCGGTCATGCGGAAGGCATAGGAGAACTTGTCCGCCAGCTTGGGCGCCGAGGAGGCGTTCGGGATCTGCACGATCTTGGCCCGTTCGCCGGCGGCGAAGGCGACGCGCGCTTCCGAGGAAGAGAAGGGGCCGATCACGGCCAGCGCGCCGTCGTCCCGCGCGAACTTGCGCACGGCGACCACGGCCTGCTTCGGATCGCCCGCGGTGTCGAATTTCGCGACCCGGACCTTCTTGCCGTTGATACCGCCGGCCGCATTGATCTCGGCAACGGCGATGTCGATCGACACTTCCGTGGTCTTGGCGATGGTCGAGTAGATGCCGGTGCGGCCGAGGCTCGCGCCGATAACGATTTCGTCTTGCGCCAGCGCCGGCGTTGCGGCGGCGGCGCCCGCCGCCGCGAAGGCGGCGACCGGAAGGATTTTCCTCATGCTCATTGTCATTCCTCTTTCCAGCGGGCTACCGCCCGCGCTCCCAAGAAAAGCCGGCTCACCGTGTCTCCGGCCGTAGGGCCGGCGGCGGCGGCGTTCAGTTCCCGCCGAGATACGCCTCCTCCAGGCGATCGTCGGCGAGAAGTTCCTCGGCCGTCCCGGACAGGACGGTCGCACCGAGTTCAAGCACGTAGCCGCGATGCGCGGTCTGTAGCGCCATATGCGTGTTCTGCTCGACGAGCAGGATTGTCAGGCCGTCCCGGTTCAGATCCTCGATCAGCTCGAACAGGCTCTGCACCAGGATCGGCGACAGGCCGAGCGACGGTTCGTCGAGCATCATGATCCGGGGTTTCGCCAGCAGCGCCCGCGAGATCGCCAGCATCTGCTGTTCGCCGCCGGAGAGCACCGAGGCCATCATGTCCCGGCGCGCTGCAAGGTTGGGAAAGCGGTCGTAGATCTCCTCGATCTCGCGTTCGAACCCGTCGCTGCGGGTATAGGCGCCCATCTGAAGGTTTTCGTGAACGGTGAGGCTGACGAAGATCTGCCGGCCTTCGGGCACCAGCGTCAGGCCGGCGCGCACCCGCTTCGGGCTGCTCCATCCGGTCACGGTCTCGCCGCTCAGCCGGACGCTGCCGGCCGCCGGCTTGACCGTGCCTTGCACGGCTTTCAAGAGCGAACTCTTGCCGGCGCCGTTCGCGCCCAGGACGGTGACGATCTCGCCTTGCGCCAGCTGAAGGTCGAGCGACCTGATCGCATGGTTGCGGCCGTAGCGGACGTCCAGCCCCTCGACCTCAAGAAGCATGAGGCGCTCCCGCCGCGGGGGCAGCAGCCCGCTGTCCGGCCATACTGGTATCGCTGCCGAGATAGGCCTCGCGCACCAGCGGGTCGTCGTTCACCTGCGCCGGCGTGCCCTCGAAAATCTTGCGGCCGAAATTCAGCACCGCGACATGGTCGCAAAGATTGTGCACGAAATGCATGTCGTGTTCGACGACCAGCAGGGTGACGCCGCTGTCCGACACCTTTTCGAGCAGCGCCAGCAACTGCTGCGCCTCGACCTGGTTGAGGCCGGCCGCCGGCTCGTCGAGCAATAGCAGCTTCGGTTGCGAGACCATGGCGCGGACGACTTCGATCCGCTTTTGCACGCCGTAGGGCAGGTTGGCGACGACCTGGCCGGGGTAGGTATCGAGCCCGGCATCCTCCAGCGCTTCCTTCGCCGCCTTCGCCCAGCGGTTGCCGGGCACCAGGCCCAGCGGATAGAGCAGGTCGCCGAGCCGGCGCGCGCGGGCGTGCTGGCCGAGCATGACATTCTCGACCGTCGAGAGATGCGGCATCAGCCGGATGTTCTGGAAAGACCGGGACATGCCGAAGATCACCCGGTCCCTGGCCGGGACTCGGGTGATGTCCCGGCCGTCCAGCACCATTTTTCCTGCATCGACCGGGTAGACGCCGGTCAGCAGGTTGAAGATCGTCGTCTTGCCGGCGCCGTTCGGCCCGATCAGGGCGGTGCGGCTGCCGCGCCGGACGTCGAAGCCGACATCGTCGATCACCTTGAGGCCGCCGAAGCTCTTGTGCAGGCCGTCGATGCTGAGGACGTTTTCCGCCATCGGCGCCCCGCCTATGCGGCCTTCGCCGAGGGCGCCGCGCCGGAACGGCCGCCGGGGCCGCCCCGGCCGCCGGCGAACGGCATCGCGATCCGGTCGATCATCGTCCGCGTAATCAGCCCTTCCGGCCGGAACACCATCATCAGAACGATGATTGCGCCGAAAAAGATGAAGCGGGTGTCGGCAATCCACTCCTGCCCGCTGGATGCTGCAACCTGGCGCAGCGTTTCCGGCACGATGGTGAAGAAGGCCGCGCCGATCAGCGGCCCCCAGGCCGTCTGCGTTCCGCCGAGCAGGACATAGAGCAGGATGTAGATGCTCACCAGGACGTTGAAGGTCTGGGTTTCGATATAGTTGTAGTGATGGCCGTAGAGGGCGCCGCCCAGGCTCATGAGCGCCGCGCCGATGGTGAAGGCGGCGACCTTGGCGAGGCGCACATCGACCCCGAACAGCGTCGCCACCGCCTCGTCGTCGTGGATCGAGCGCATGGCCAGGCCGAGGCGCGTCGACATCAGGAAGAAGCACAGCAACACGACCAGGATCGTGACCGGCACGACGACCAGGAAGTCGGCATGGGAGTCCACCGGATAGCCCGCTGCTGCGCCGAGAAACTCCAGATTGATGATCAGCCCGGCGACGACTTCGGCAAAGGCGAAGGTGGCCAGGACCATGTAGACGCCGCGGGTGCGCAGGATCGGGAAGGCGATGACGAAGGCGATGGCGGCGCAGAACAGCATCGACGCCGGGATCGCCAGATACATCGGCGCGCCGGAGGTATTGAAATACGCGCTGGCATAGGCGCCGATGGTGATGAAGCCCGCCGCACCCAGATTGAGCTGCCCCGACGCCGCCGGCAGGAAGATGCCATAGGCGTAGATCACGTTCAGGCACAGGATGATCAGCTGGGATTCGAGATAACCGCTCATCGCCGCCCGCTAGAACTTGCCCTTGCCGATGGCGGTGTGACCGAACAGGCCGGTCGGCCGGACGATCAGGATCATCAGCAACAGGCCCCAGATCGGGATTTTCTTGAAGGTGGCGCCGACGGCGTAGATCGACATGATCTCGACCATGCCGATCAGCATGGCGCCGATGATCGCGCCCCATACATTGCCGAGGCCGCCCAGCACCATGCCGGCGATGGCGACGGTAGCGACCGTATCGCCGACATAGGCGTCGACCGTGGTGTAGTTGATCGTGAACAGGATGCCGGCGATCGCGCACAGCAGGCCCGCGATAACATAGACGACCGGCACGATGCGCCCGACTTCGACGCCCATGAGCGGAGCGGTGTCCGGCCGCTCGGCGATCGAGCGCAGCGCGCGGCCCAGCTTGGTCGTGCGCAGCATGATGGACAGGCCGAAAACGATGGCCAGCGACAGGATCAGGCTGATGAGCTGCGGCACGGAAAACAGCACCGGACCGAGCGTGAAACTCGCATTGCCGAACGGCGAGGCCGTGGTCAGCGCATCCGATCCCCAGGTGCTGATGACGGTATGCTCGATGACGATCAGGAAGCCGAGGGAACTGACCAGGGGCAGGGCGTGTTCCGTGGCGTCGCCGTATTTCGCTTTCATGTAGCGATAGGTAAAGCGCTCGATCAGCAGCGAGAGCATTGCGACCGTGAACAGGGCGACGGCGATGCCGACGACCCACCGGCCGCTCTTGCCGGCCGCGTCGTCCAGCCAGGCAAAGACCGGGTCGCCCGGCTTGAGCGAAATGACCAGCCAGACAACGATGCAGGCGGCGCCGGCGAGGCCGAGCGCGGCGCCGGTCTTGAGCGGCGCCGTCAGTTTGGCGTGCTGCAGCCGGTCCGCCGCCATCATGCCGAGCACGAGCAGGACGGCGATCGCGGTCAGGTCGAGGGCGATGCCGTGGCCTTCCAGGATCGCCCACATCAGCACGGCGGCGAGCATGAACAGCGCCGGCACGGTGAAGTTCAGGAAATTCAGCATCCCGATGATCAGGGTGAACGCGACCGCCACCATGACGTAGACGCCGCCCAGCATCAGGCCGTTGACGATTTGCTGCGGAAGTTGGGACAGATCCATGGACGGGAAGCGCAGTCCGGCGGTCAGGCCGGAATATGCGAGCGGTGGTTTTCCAGATACCACTCCGCGATGGCCTCGCGGGTCGCCCACCAGACACCCTCGAACCCCTTGGCATAGGCCAGGAATTCGCGCAGCGCCCGGATCCGGTAGGGATGGCCGGCGACGTGGGGATGCAGGCCGACATTCATCAGCCGGCCGCTCTCCCCGCCCTCCAGATAGAGCTGGTCGAATTGTTCCTTCAGCAACTCCAGCGCCATTTGGGTGGACATGCCGCGGCGGTGGAAGAAGGTGAAATCGTTGATCTCCACCGAATAGGGCGTGGAGACGATCGGTCCCGACGGCGTGCGGATCAGGTAGGGCTGTTCGTCGTTCATATAGTCGCAGAGGAAGATCAGGCCGTTTTCCGCCAGGATGTCGGCGGTCTGCGATGTGCCGCGCAGGGAGGAGGACAGCCAGCCCCGCGCCGGCTTGCCGACGACCTGCTCGTAGACATCGAGAGTGCGGCCGATCAGGTCTGCTTCGGCGGCCCGGTCGAACTGGTAGGCGGTCAGCAGGTCGCCCTGTTCGTAATTGTGCGCGACCAGTTCCCAGCCGCGCTCTTTCGCGGCGTCGATGACCGGCCGCCGCTCCAGCCCCATCTTGGCGTTCATGGTGCAGCCCGCCGGGACGCCGGCCTTGTCGAACGTGTCGATCATGCGCCACACGCCGACCCGCTGGCCGTATTCGCGCCAGGTAAAGTTGTGATAGTCGGGGACGTTACCGGGCAGGGGATCGGGCAGCACCGGCGGACCGCCGGCGTAGTAGGGCGCGGTGCTGTCCTTCACCAGATCCCAGAATTCCAGATTGATCGTCAGGATCAGCGCCAGGCGGGCGCCGTTCGGCCATTTCAGCGGATTGCGCGCGGGCAGGGGAACATAGTCATAGTGCATGTTGACGGACGCTGCTCCCGACGCGCTCGATGCGCCCGCTGCAAATTTTGCAGTTGATTGTATGCCATGGATAGGGTGTGTCAACGCGACCGGGCGACGATCTGGTATCGACCGGGCAACGACC
>FZLR01000034.1 GCA_900197615.1 Rhodospirillaceae bacterium Spongia-Bin9 | reverse complement strand
GATCTGCGCCTTGAGGTCGTCGGCCATCGGTTTGAGGTCTTTCGGCGAGGCGCCGTCGAGGGCGCGCGGGGCGAAGGCGATGCCGTTGACCTGGCGCGTCGCCGGTCCGGCCGCCGCGCCGCCGCCGGCCGATCCTGCCGCCGTGACCAGGGCGCGCCGGGCTTCGGTCAATTCCCGTTCCAGCTTCTTGCGTTCGTCGAGCAACGCGGCAATGCGGGCCGGCAGATCGGCCGCGCCGGTTTTCAGCACTGCAGTCGCCCTGGCCAGGGCGTCGGCTTCGCCGCGGGCAAGCTGTTCCGCCGCAGCGCCGGTCACGACCTCGATCCGCCGCACGCCGGCCGCCACCGCGCTCTCCGAGGCGATGCGGAACAGGCCGATATCGCCGGTCCGCCGGACGTGAGTGCCGCCGCACAGTTCGGTCGAGTAGAAATCGCCGGCCTCGCCGGTTGCGGGCGGCCCCATCGACACGACGCGCACCTCGTCGCCGTATTTCTCGCCGAACAGGGCGAGCGCGCCGGCCTCGACGGCGGCGTCCGGCGTCATCAGCCGGGTCAGGACCGCGCCGTTGGCGCGGATACGGCGGTTGACATCGTCTTCGACGGCGGCGGTTTCTTCGGGCGTCAGCGCCTTGGGATGGCTGAAATCGAAGCGCATGCGCTCCGGCCCGACCAGCGAACCCTTCTGGGTCACATGATCGCCGAGCACCCGGCGCAGGGCTTCGTGGGCCAGATGGGTGACCGAATGGTTGGCGCGCACCCGGGTCCGGCGGTCGTCGTCGACGCTCAGCCGCACGGCGTCGCCGACGTTGACTGCGCCCGTGGCAACCTTGCCGATATGGACGTGCAAACCCTCTGCGCGCTGCACGGTGTCGGAAACCGCGATGCGGCCGCCCTCGGCCTCGAGAATGCCGGTATCGCCGATCTGGCCGCCGGATTCGGCATAGAAGGGGGTCTGGTTGGCGATGACGGAGACCGCATCGCCGGCGTCGGCACGCTCGACGGTTGCGCCGTCCCGCACCAGGGCGAGGATCTGGCCCTCGGCAGTCTCCGTTTCGTAGCCGAGGAACTCGGTGGCGCCGTGACTGTCGCGCAGGCCGAACCAGATGCTGTCCTCGGCCTTGTCGCCGGAGCCCGCCCACGCCTTGCGCGCCTCGGCGCGCTGGCGCTCCATGGCGGTATCGAAGCCGTCGAGGTCGACCGCGCGGCCCTGGCCGCGCAGCACGTCCTGGGTGAGGTCGAGGGGAAAGCCGTAGGTGTCGTAGAGCCTAAAGGCGACATCGCCGGCGAGCGTTTCGCCGTCGGCGAGCCGGCCGGTCTCTTCGGCGAGCAGCCTGAGGCCGCGGTCCAGGGTCTGCCGAAAGCGGGTTTCCTCCAGCTTCAGTGTCTCGGCGATCAGGGCTTCGGCGCGCAGCAGTTCGGGAAAGGCGTGGCCCATGATGTCGTTCAGCACGCCGACCAGCCGATGCATCAGCGGATCGCGCGCGCCGACCCTGTGGGCGTGGCGCATGGCCCGGCGCATGATCCGGCGCAGGACATAGCCGCGGCCTTCGTTCGACGGCAGCACGCCATCGGCGATCAGGAAGGCCGACGCGCGCAGATGGTCGGCGATCGCCTTGAAGCTGGCGCGCTGGGCGCCGTCCGGGTCGCCGTCGGTGGCGTGGGCGGCAGCGTCCATGATCGGGCGGATCAGGTCGCTGTCGTAGTTGTCGTGCCGGCCCTGGAGGATCGCGGTGATCCGCTCCAGCCCCATGCCGGTGTCGATGGACGGCCTCGGCAATGGCTCGCGGCTGCCGTCCTCGAACTGCTCGAACTGCATGAAGACGAGGTTCCAGACCTCGATAAAGCGGTCGCCGTCCTCGTCCGCGCTGCCGGGCGGCCCGCCGGGGACACGCTCGCCATGGTCGAAAAATATCTCGGAACACGGGCCGCAGGGCCCGGTATCGCCCATCGACCAGAAATTGTCCGAGGTGCCGATGCGGATGACCCGGCTTTCCGGCAGCCCGGCGATCCTGCGCCACAGGTCGAAGGCCTCGTCGTCGTCGGCATAGACGGTCGCCAGCAGCCGGTCGGCGGGCAGGCCGTATTCCTTCACGATCAGGTTCCAGGCCAGCTCGATGGCGACATCCTTGAAATAGTCGCCGAAGGAGAAGTTGCCGAGCATCTCGAAAAAGGTGTGGTGCCGCGCCGTGTAGCCGACATTTTCGAGATCGTTGTGCTTGCCGCCGGCGCGCACGCATTTCTGCGAGGTCGCCGCCCGGCTGTAATCGCGCTGTTCCAGGCCGGTGAAGACATTCTTGAACTGCACCATGCCGGCGTTGACGAACATCAGCGTCGGGTCGTTGCGCGGCACGAGCGGGCTGGACGCGACCGGCGTGTGGCCGTGGCGCTCGAAGAAATCGACGAATGTCGAGCGGATTTCGTTGCCTGTGGACATGGCGACAATCTATGGCTGGGGGCCCTGACAAGAAAGCGGCAAGAAAGCGACGACCGAGGCGGCGCAACGCCCCATCGCCGCACAACCCCGGAGCATGGATGGGAGCATGGATGGGAGCATGACATAGATGAGCAAGCGGGAAAGGAACGCAAGGGCGTCGCGCTGGTTCGAGGATTTCAGCCTGGGCGAGGTCTACACCCTGCCGTCGCGCACGCAGACCGGCGGCCTGTTCGCCATGTTCCAGGCCGCGTCGGGCGACAACGACCCGATCCACTACGATGCGGAATACTGCCGGGCGCGCGGCCACCGCGACATGCTCGCCCACGGCATGCAGGTCATGATCCAGTCGGCAGCCGGCGCGGGTACTTTCCCGTCCGAGGTTGCCGATTCCCTGATCGCCATGCTCGACGTCAGCGGGTCCTTCCTCAAACCGGTCTACCGGGAGGATACGCTCTATCCGCAACTCGAAATCGTCGGCCTGGAGCCGCAGAACAGCACCGGTATCCTGACCATGCGCGCGACCATCCACAACCAGGACGACGTGCCGGTCTTCGAAGGGCAACACCGCTACCTGATCCGCAAGCGGCCGGATGGCGGCGGGGCGGACTGACCGAACGTGCTTTTTCTATGACCGGCGCTGCGCGAAGAGGCCCAGGGGGTCCGCCGTCGAGCCGTGATGGACGGACAGGGCAAGACCGAAATATTCGATCCATTCGTCGGATTCGGTCAGCCAGGTGCCGGCAGATTTGATGTCGACGTTTGGCGGGTTGGAAAGGGCATCGATAACCCGGGCCGCGAAAGTAACCTTGGCCGGGGAGAAAGAATCAAGCGCCGCCTTGAGTTCGTCCAGCGTCACTGCAGTCCATCCGCTGTTCGATCAGATCGACGAATGACGGTTTGAGTTCGATGCCAACCCATTTTCGGCCCAGTTCGCTTGCCGCCAGCAATGTCGTTCCCGCGCCGGCATAAGGGTCCAGGACAACGCTATTGGGGCGGCTGGTAATCGAAACGCACCGCCGCGCCAACGACATGGGCATCATCGCCGGATGATCGTCCGGGCCATCGTCCGCGCGCTTGACCGGCTCGGTAGGTATTTCCCATACGGTGCGAAGGCGCCGTCCGCGCGGTCCCTTTACAGCATCGACATTGTAAAAATAGTCCTGTTCCCTCGATAGCAGGAACAAT
Organism: Rhodospirillaceae bacterium Spongia-Bin9; assembly: GCA_900197615.1. GTDB lineage: Bacteria > Pseudomonadota > Alphaproteobacteria > Bin65 > Bin65 > Bin65. The sequence continues at coordinate 26,703 of FZLR01000034.1, read as the reverse complement.
GTTTCGTGCGCCTTTGTCGGCCGGTCCCGGACCGATTCGGGGTGTGCGTTCGGCTTGTGCCAAATCGTTTCGCTCCGAAGCCACCAGCCCGCGTCCTGGAGAGCGAAAGCCAGCCGCCAGGGAACGCCGATCAGGTCCTTGGGCTTCAGGCCCTGCGGAGTCGGCGGTCGGACCGACATCGCCCGCGCGCGGTTTTTCCGGTCCGGCGCCCGATACCGCCGGTTCCCCGACGTGTAGGAATCGCCGACATTCAGCCAGACCGTTCCGTCCTTTCGCAGCACGCGCCGCACTTCGTCGAATGCATCGACGATACGGCCCAGATACGCTTGCAAGCTGTCGTTGCAGCCGATCTGGTCGTCGACGCGGTAATCGCGCAAGGACCAGTAGGGTGGAGACGTGACGACCGTTTGCACCGACTCCGCAGGCAGAAGCGATAGTGCGCGGGTAGCATCGCCGCGGATAAGTATCGACCGATCGATGGTGTCGAATTTCGGAACTGTGTCGGCAACCCAGATATACTTGTCGGGCGGCCTTGCGCCGGACCGGTAAGGGGCGGCTTTAGGAGGATCGGCAGTCAGAGCCTCAAGCGCTTCCGCTGTCCGGGTCATTCAGACACCATTCATGCGCGACGGCTTTGACGCCGCCGCTCGGTCCGCGGCTCCCGTTGCCGGACGCATTGCGGAACAAGGCCTCCTCCCGTTGGCGAGACCGGTGTCAAAATTCCGACAGTGCTTGTCAATCGACGATTGCGGCAATTGCGCAGATCCCGTGAAGCATGATCGCATTAAGGGGGTCGACTATATCACTTTTCCCTCGGCGGCAGGGGCGCGCGGTTGTCGGAGGCGGCCGGGAAATGGCGCCGGTCGGGCAGGTCGTAATAGTCGCCCTTGTCGTCGGCGTAGATGCCGAAGGCGGTCGTGAGGCCGGTCCGGCCATCGAGGCTTCCGGCGGCGATGGAAATCTTGCCGGAACCGGAAAACTCGAAAAACAGGGTGGCGCCGCAGCGGTCGCAGAAGCCGCGCCGGCTCGTCGGCCCGGAGGCATACCAGCGCAGGCTGTCGGCGGTCTCCAGCTCGAAATCGCCCGTCCAGGCTTGGGTCGCGGCCAGATAGTGCCCCGTGGTCTTGCGGCAGGCCGTGCAGTGGCACTCGATCACGGCGCGCATCGGGCCGCGTATCCGGTAGACCACGCCGCCGCACAGGCATGAACCGCGCTGGCCGGCCCCCGCGCCCTTTTCCTCAGGATCGCTCGAACCGCCGGCGGCCACTACCGCGCCTGTCCGTGCGGTGCGATCATCCGGCCAGCTCTCCCGCCGGTTCGGCATCGGTCGCGGCGTTGATCTCGAGCTTCGACGCCAGCAGGCCGGCGCTTTCGAGGATCCGGTCCTGGATCTGGCCGGCGATGTCCGGGTTGTCGCGCAGGAATTTCTTGGCGTTCTCGCGGCCCTGGCCGATGCGCTGGTTGCCGAAGGAGAACCAGGTGCCCGATTTCTCGACGATGCCCGCGGCGACGCCCATGTCGATCAGTTCGCCGGTTTTGGAGATGCCCTCGCCATACATGATGTCGAATTCGACGACGCGGAACGGCGGCGCCATCTTGTTCTTGACCACCTTCACCTTGGTCTGGTTGCCGACGACCATGTCGCGGTTCTTGATCTGGCCGATGCGCCGGATGTCCAGCCTGACCGAGGAATAGAATTTCAGCGCGTTGCCGCCGGTCGTGGTTTCCGGGCTGCCGAACATTACACCGATCTTCATGCGGATCTGGTTGATGAAGACGACCAGGCAGTTCGACCGGGAGATCGAACCGGTCAGCTTGCGCAGCGCCTGGCTCATCAGCCGCGCCTGCAGGCCGACATGGGTATCGCCCATCTCGCCCTCCAGCTCGGCCCGCGGCACCAGCGCGGCCACCGAATCGACCACCAGCACGTCGATGGCGCCGGAGCGCACCAGCGTATCGGCGATCTCCAGCGCCTGCTCCCCGGCGTCCGGCTGGGAGATCAGCAGTTCGTCGAGGTCGACGCCCAGCTTTTCGGCATAGGTCGGGTCGAGCGCATGTTCGGCGTCGACGAAGGCGCAGGTGCCGCCGGCCTTCTGCGCTTCGGCGATCAGATGCAGGGCGAGCGTCGTCTTGCCCGAGCTTTCCGGGCCGTAGATCTCCACGACCCGACCCTTCGGCAGGCCGCCGATGCCGAGCGCAATATCGAGGGAGAGCGACCCGGTGGAAATCGTCTCTACTTCCACCTGCCGGTCGGTCTCGCCCATTTTCATGATCGATCCCTTGCCGAAGGCGCGTTCGATCTGGCTGAGGGCGGACTCGAGGGCTTTCTGGCGGTCCATATCGTTCGATTCGACAATCCGGAGGGCAACCTGAGACATTGAACGCTCCCTTATTCCATATCTGCCGCGGTGTGACGAGGGGGTCGCGGCCGGTTCGAAACCTCATGAAGCCCGAAGGTATCCTATTTGTTCCAGTTCTTCAAGTGTTCATGTTGTGTCTGATTTCGTTCTTTTCGCAATATCCGGGAACGGACAGGAAAACGTCAGGCGCCGTGGCGGCGGAAGACCAGGCTGCAGTTCGTGCCGCCGAAGCCGAAACTGTTGCTCATCGCCTGATGGAGGCCGGCGTCGTCGATCCGCTCGGTGACCAGCGACAGGCCGTCGGCCGCCGGGTCCGGCTCGTCCAGATTGGCCGACGCGGCGACGAAATCCTCGTTCAGCATGATCAGGGAATAGATCGCTTCGTGCACGCCGGCGGCGCCCAGCGCGTGGCCGGTCAGCGATTTCGTCGACGCGATATGCGGCTTCTGGTTGCCCTTGCCGTTGGTGAAGACGGTCCGGATCGCCTCCAGCTCCGTGGCATCGCCGACCGGCGTGGAGGTGCCGTGGGTATTGATGTAGTCGACCGGCGCGTCGAGCCCGTCCATCGCCATCTTCATGCAGCGCACGGCCCCGTCGCCGGAGGGCTGGACCATGTCGTAGCCGTCGGAGGTGGCGCCGTAGCCGACGATCTCGCCGTAGACTTTCGCGCCGCGCGCCTCGGCATGCGCCAGGTCCTCGACGACGACGCAGCCGCCGCCGCCGGAAATCACGAACCCGTCCCGGTTGACGTCGAACGGGCGCGAGGCCTTCTCCGGCGTGTCGTTGTAACCCGCCGACAGCGCCGGCATGGCGTCGAACAGCATCGACAGCGACCAGTGCAGTTCCTCGCCGCCGCCGGCGAACACGATATCCTGCTTGCCGAGCTGGATCTGCTCCAGCGCATTGCCGATGCAATGGGCGCTGGTCGAGCAGGCCGAGGTGATCGAATAGTTGACGCCCCTGATGCCGAACGGCGTCGCCAGCGTCGCCGAGTTGGTGCTCGACATGGTCCGCGGCACCATGAATGGCCCGATCTTCCGGGTCGTGCCCTTGTCGCGCAGCAGGTCGGCGGCCAGCACCTGGTTCCGGGTCGAGGGACCGCCGGAGCCCATGATCAGGCCGGTGCGTTCGTTCGAAACGTCCTGGGGCTCCAGCCCGGCGTCGGCGATGGCTTCCTCCATCGCGACATAGTTGTAAACCGCACCGTCGCCCATGAAGCGCCGCAGCCGCCGGTCGACCGCCGTGTCCGGATCCATCCGGATCGCGCCATGGATGTGGCTGCGGAAGCCCATATCCCGGTAGGTCTCGCAGAAGCGGATGCCCGACGCGCCGTCGCGCAGCGACTCCGTCACCTCGCCGCGATTGTTGCCGATCGCGGAGACGATGCCGATGCCGGTGATGACCGCACGCCTCATCCAGGTGCTCCGTCAGCCGGAGAACAGGCCGACCCGAAGGTTGCCGGCCTCATATATAACATTCCCGTCCGCCAGTACCTGCCCGTCGGCCAGGCCGAGCACAAGTTTCCGCGCGATCACCCGGCGGAAATCGATCCGGTAGGTAACCAGCTTGACGGTCGGCAGCACCTGGTCGGCGAACTTGACCTCGCCGACGCCGAGCGCCCGGCCGCGGCCCGGATGCCCCAGCCAGCCGAGATGGAAGCCGACGAGCTGCCACAGCGCATCGACGCCCAGGCAGCCGGGCATCACGGGATCGCTCTCGAAATGGCAGTCGAAGAACCACAGGTCCGGCCCGATATCGAGTTCGGCGGTGACCGTCCCCTTGCCGTGGGCGCCGCCGTCTTCGGTAATTTCGGTAATCCGGTCGAACATCAGCATCGGCGGCAGCGGCAGCCGCGCATTGCCCGGACCGAACAGGTCGCCATGGCCGCAGGCGATAAGGTCTTCGTAATCGAAGGCGTTGCGGGCGCGGAAATCCGTCATCGTGCCGTCGGCGGGCCCTGGCGATATCGTCGGGCACGCCAAAACCCTACGCACTCACCGGCTTTCGTCAGGCCGGCCGCAAGTCCGCAGGGGGCATCGACGCGCCCGGAACTGTCAACATGTCCTTGAAAAAACGCATATAGGAACCGGTCTCGGAAAACGCCAAGAAAATTTATAGCGCCGCGGCAATCGCGCCGGGACAGTCGCTGAAGACGCCGGCAACGCCCCAGGAAAACAGTTCCCTCGCGCGGCCGGGGTTGTTGACCGTGTAGACGGCGACCTCGATTCCCTCGTCGACAAGCGGCTTCACCCGGTCTTCCGTCAGGCCGCGCTCGCCGACATGGAGGCTCGCTGCGCCCAGGGTCCCGAAAGCCGCCCGCCAGTCATCCGCGAGGGTGGGCACGATGACCGCGACCGGCAGGCCGGGCGCGGCGGTGCGCACCGCCGCGAGAACGGTATGATCGAAACTGGAGACGAGGGGCAGTTGCACCGCCGGTCGCACCCGTTCGAGCGACGCGACCAACGCCGCGGCCGCGGCGGCGGAATCGCCCGGATCGCATTTAAGTTCGATATCGACCCAGAGATCCAGAGCGTTCGCCACGCCCATCGCATCGGCGAGCGACGGAACGGGCTCGCCGGCAAACGCCGCGTCGAATCGCGCGCCGGCGTCCATCGCGGCAAGTCGCGCCAGCAGAAGCTCCCGGACCCGGCCGGTCGCCGTCGTGGTCCGGTCGACGGTCGTATCGTGCATCAGCACCAGCCGGCCGTCCGCGCTCAGGCGGACATCGAACTCGACCCGGCGGCAGCCCTGCCGGGCTGCCTCGCGCAGCCCGGCCAGGGTGTTCTCCGGTGCGTCCAGGGCTGCGCCGCGATGGCCGATGATGCGGGGCGGCATCGGCTGGCCGCCGGCCCGGACCGGTACTTTCGGCAACCCGGGCGCGGAAGCGCCGTCGAGCGGCTTTACCGGCAGGTTAGTCCCGCCGTCTCGGCCCGCGGTCCCGATCCCGGCGGGGGCCGCTGCGGCGCGGTTCCGCCACCTCGACATCCATGCGCTCTTCGCCGGTTTCCTGGTCCACCTTGCGCATGGAGAGCTTGACCTTGCCCCGGTCGTCGAAACCGATGCAGTAGACCTTCACTTCGTCTCCCTCGTCGACGACGTCTGTGACCTTGCCGACGCGGCCGTCGGTCAGCTCGCTGATATGGACCAGGCCGTCCTTCGCGCCGAGGAAGTTCACGAAGGCGCCGAAATCCATCACCTTGACGACCTTGCCGGTATAAATCGTGCCGGCTTCCGGCTCGGCGACGATGCCGTTGATCCAGTCGATGGCGGCCTGGGTCGCCGTTTCGTCGGTCGCGGCGATCTTGATCGTGCCGTCGTCGTCGATGTCGATCTTGGTGCCGGTCTGCTCGGTGATCTCCCGGATTACCTTGCCGCCGGTGCCGATGATGTCGCGGATCTTGTCCTTGTTGATCTGGATGGTGGTGATGCGCGGGGCGTGGGCGCTCACGCTGTCGCGCGAGCCGGCGATCGCCTTGCCCATTTCGTCCAGGATGTGCAGGCGGCCGTCGCGCGCCTGATCCAGCGCGATCTGCATGATCTCCCGGGTGATCGACGTGATCTTGATGTCCATCTGGAGCGACGTGATGCCGTCGGCCGTGCCGGCGACCTTGAAGTCCATGTCGCCCAGATGGTCCTCGTCGCCCAGAATGTCGGACAACACGGCAAACCGCTCGCCGTCCTTGATCAGGCCCATGGCAATGCCGGCGATCGGCTGCCGGATCGGCACGCCGGCATCCATCATGGCGAGCGAGGCGCCGCAGACCGTCGCCATGGACGACGACCCGTTGGATTCCGTGATCTCGGAGACGACCCGCAGGGTGTAGGGGAAGTCTTCCTCGCCCGGCAGGAGCGGGCGGACGGCGCGCCAGGCCAGCTTGCCATGGCCGACCTCGCGACGGCCGGTGAAACCGACGCGGCCGGTCTCGCCGACCGAGAAGGGCGGGAAATTGTAGTGAAGCAGGAAGTTTTCCCGATAATCGCCTTCCATCGCGTCGATGATCTGCTCGTCCTGGCCGGTGCCCAGCGTAGCCGTGACCAGCGCCTGGGTCTCGCCGCGGGTGAACAGGGCCGAGCCGTGGGTGCGCGGGAGCACGCCGACTTCGGCGACGATCTGGCGCACGGTCTTGGTGTCCCGGCCATCGATCCGGTTGCCGGTGTCCAGGATGTCGCCGCGGACGATTTCCTTCTCCAGCTTCTTGAAAGCCTCGGCCGCAACGGCCTGCCGGTCCTCATCGTCGGCGACGGCGGCGACGGCCTTGTCGCGCACGGCGCCGATCTTCGTTTGGCGTTCCTGCTTGACCGTCTCGGCATAGGCCTCGCGCAGATCCTTGTCGATGCCGGCTTTGCGCCAGAGGCCATCGACCTCGGCGAGCGCGGCGGGCGGCTCCGGCACGTCCCGGGGCTCCTTGGCCGAGGCTTCGGCCATGTCGATGATCGTATCGATCACCGGCTGGAAATTCTCGTGGCCGAAGCTCACGGCGCCGAGCATGATGTCCTCGCCCAGTTCCTGCGCTTCGGATTCGACCATCAGCACGCCCTCGCGCGTTCCGGCGACGACCAGCTCGAGGTCGGAGGCTTCCAGCTGGTCGAAGGTCGGGTTGAGAACGTAGTCGCCGTCGATATAGCCGACCTTGGCGCCGGCGATCGGGCCCATGAAGGGGATGCCGGAGATCGTCAGGGCCGCCGAAGAGGCGATCATCGCCAGGACGTCGGCGTCATTTTCCATGTCATAGCTCATGACCTGGATCATCACCTGGGTCTCGTTGCGGAACCCGCTGGCGAACAGGGGCCGGATCGGCCGGTCGATCAGGCGCGAAACCAGCGTTTCCTTTTCGCTCGGCCGGCCTTCGCGCTTGAAAAAGCCGCCGGGAATTTTGCCGGCGGCGTAGGTTTTTTCCATGTAGTGGACAGAGAGCGGAAAGAAGTCGATGCCCTCGCGCGGGCTGTGCTCGGCGACCACCGTCGCCAGGACCGAGGTCTCTCCGTAGCTCGCCAGCACGGCGCCGTCTGCCTGACGGGCAATCCGGCCGGTTTCGAGCGTCAATGTGCGGCCGCCCCACTCGATGGAGCGTTTGCAGATGTCGAACATATAGGGTGTTTTCCTGTAAACCTTGCGTTACCCGTCGGCCGGATTGCCGGCGGGGTTTTCCCGGGCCCGCCACTCGGGGCGGGCCGGTGCGTGGCATCGCTTCGGGGCCGGTCCGGACGGCGCGTTGGCCGGCGGAACGGCAGGAATCCTATCGCCGGATTCCAAGGTTCTCGATCAGCGATGCATACCGGCTCTCGTCCTTGCTCTTCAGATAGTCGAGCAACCGGCGGCGCTGGCCCACCATAATCAGCAGGCCGCGGCGCGAATGGTGATCCTTGCGATGATCGCCCAGATGGTCCGTCAGGTTGCGGATGCGTTCGGTCAGGATGGCGACCTGCACTTCCGGCGATCCTGTATCGCCTTCCTTTTGGCCGTGTTCCTGAATCAGTTCCTGTTTCCGCTCGGCGGTAATCGACATCGGTCGCCTCCTTCGGGGCTAGAGATTGAAAACCCGCACCGGTTGTGCCGAACGGCCGTTCAGTCGCATCAGCGCGATCGCTTCGCCGTTCAGCAACGCACACAGGGGGGCGTTGTCGGGAAGGCCGTCGATCCGCTGGCGGTTGCCGGTCCGAAGAACCGGCACCGGTTGTCCGTTGCGGATCCGGGCGGCCTCACTCTCGGTCACGTCCAGGGCCGGGATGTCGTCCAGCGCCTTGGCGACCGGATGCAGCAGGGCTGCACCGTCAACGGCGGGCGAAGATACATCGCCGCCGTCTTGCGCGCCCATATGGCGCGGGGCCGGCAGTTTTTCCAGAGGAATCGCGTCGCAGTCGCGAAACGGACCGTTGCGGGTGCGCCGCAGGGCGCTGACATGGCCGACGGTGCCCAGCGCAACCGCCAGGTCGCGGGCCAGGCTGCGGACATAGGCGCCCTTGCCGCAATCCAGGTCGAATATCGCGCGGTCGGCATCGACGATCTCGATCAGCTCCAGCCGGTCTATGACGACCCGCCGCGCCGCGAGATCGACGGATTCGCCGGAACGCGCCAGCCTGTAGGCGCGTTCGCCATCCACCTTGACGGCGGAGAACTGCGGCGGCGTCTGTGCAATCTCGCCGAGGAAGGACGGCAGGGCGCCGACGATCTCGGCCTCGGCCGGCCGCCGGCCGCAGGTCGCGACGACCTTTCCTTCGGCATCGTCGGTGTTTCGCGCTTCGCCCCAGCGGACCGTAAACCGGTAGGATTTCGTTCCGTCCATGACGAACGGGACGGTCTTGGTGGCCTCGCCCAGGGCGATCGGCAGGACTCCGGAGGCCAGGGGATCCAGCGTTCCGGCATGGCCGGCCTTCTGCGCGTCGAACGCGCGCCGGACAATCCAGACGGCCCGGGTGGAACCCATGCCGACCGGCTTGTCGAGGCTGATCCAACCGTGAACCGGCTGTCCGCGCCGCTTACGCGCCATCGTCCGCCGTGTCCGGTTTGTCGGGTTTGTCGAGTTTGTCCGGTTTGTCGGGTTTGTCGGGCAGGTCCTTCGCCACCCGGTCGTCGGTCAGCAGGGCATCGATGGCGCTGGCCGTGTCGTACGACCGGTCGGCGTGAAAGCTCAGTTGCGGCGTGAATTTCAGATGGACGGCCCGGCCCAGCCGCCCGCGCAGGAAGGGCGAAGCCCGGTTCAGTGCCGCCGCAACCTCGTCCGCCGACCGGCCGCCCAGGGGATAGACGAAGGCCTTGGCCGTTTTCAGGTCCCGGCCCGGCCGGACTTCGCTGACGGTGATCGAAATGTCCTGCAGGACCGGGTCGCGGAAATTCTCTTCCGCGAGCAGCCGCACCAGCGCATGGCGAATTTCCTCGCCGACGCGCAATTGCCGCTGGGTCGGGGGGTTGCCCGTAGCCATGGACCGGTACGCTCAAACCGGGAGAACGGGCCGCGCCGGATTACAGCGCGCGCTGCACCTCCTCCACCTCGAAACACTCGATCTGGTCGCCGATGCGGATATCCTGGTACCGGTCGAAGGACATGCCGCACTCCATGCCGCCATGGACCTCGCGCACTTCGTCCTTGAAGCGCTTGAGGGTTGCCAGCTTGCCTTCGTGGATCACCACCCGGTCGCGCAGCAGCCGGACGCCGGAGCCGCGCCGGACGACGCCCTCGGTCACCCGGCAGCCGGCGACGTTGCCGACCTTCGTCACCTTGAAGACCTCCAGGATCTCGGCGTAGCCCAGGAAGGTTTCGCGGATTTCCGGCGCCAGCATGCCCGACAGCATCGCTTTGATATCGTCGTTGATATCGTAAATGATCGAGTAGTAGCGGATATCGATTCCGTCCCGCGCCGCCAGGTCGCGCGCCTGGCTGTTGGCGCGGACGTTGAACGCGAGGATCATCGCCTCCGACGCCTTGGCGAGGGTGATGTCCGATTCGCTGATCGCGCCGACGCCGCTGTGCAGGATTCGGACCTTGACCTCGTCGGTCGAAAGCCTGTCCAGCATTCCGGAAATGGCTTCGGCCGAGCCCTGGACGTCCGTCTTGATCAGGACCGGAAGCTCCTGCGCTTCGCCGGCCTGGATCCGGGAGAACATCTGTTCGATCGAGCTGCGCGGCAGGCCGGCGTCTTTCTTGGCGACGCGCTGGCGGTATTCGGAGATTTCCCGCGCCCGACCCTCGTCGCCGACGACCAGGAAGTCGTCGCCGGCGCCCGGGGTGCCGTTCAGGCCCAGAACCTCGACCGGCGCCGACGGGCCGGCCGCCTTTATCGGCTCGCCGCGGTCGTTGACCAGCGCCCGCACCCGGCCCCATTCCTGACCGACGACGAAGATGTCGCCGACCTCGAGCGTGCCGCGCTGGACCAGAACGGTCGCGACGGCGCCGCGCCCGCGCTCCAGCTTGGCTTCCACGACCACGCCCTGGGCTTCGCGGTCGGGATTGGCCCGCAGATCCATCAGTTCGGCCTGTAGCAGGATGGCTTCTTCCAGCTTCTCCAGGTTGGTCTTCTCGGTGGCCGAAACCTCTATGCACAGCACGTCGCCGCCCATCGGTTCGACCTGGATGTCGTGCTGCAGCAGCTCGGTCATCACCCGGTTCGGATCGGCGCCCCTGGTGTCGATCTTGTTCACGGCAACGATGATCGGCACCCCGGCCGCCTTGGCATGGGCGATGGCCTCGATGGTCTGGGGCTGCACGCCGTCGTCGGCTGCCACCACCAGGATCACGATGTCGGTAACCGTGGCGCCGCGCGACCGCATTTCCGTAAAAGCCGCGTGGCCGGGCGTGTCGAGGAACGTGATCCGGCCTCCGTTTGCCAGGTTCACCCGATAGGCGCCGATATGCTGGGTGATGCCGCCGGCTTCGCGCCCGGCGACATCGGTTTCGCGCAGGGCGTCGAGCAGCGATGTCTTGCCGTGGTCGACATGACCCATGATGGTGACGACGGGCGCACGCTGTTTCAGCGTCTCTTCCGGGTCCGGCGCGCCTTCCAGGCCGATTTCCACGTCGGCTTCGGACACGCGGCGGATCTTGTGGCCGAATTCCTCCACGAGCAGTTCGGCGATATCGGCGTCGATCGACTGGGTCATCGTCGCCATGACGTCCATCTTCATCAGCGCCTTGACCAGGTCCGCACCCTTTTCCGCCATGCGGTTGGCCAGTTCCTGCACCGCGATCGTTTCGGGAACGACCACTTCGCGGCTCTGCTTCCGGTGTTCGATCGGGCCTTTCTGGGCGCGTTGCTTTTCCTTTTCCCGCCGCCGCCGCGCCGCCGCTTCCGAGCGTTTGCGCTCCATCCCTGCATCGCCGATCTCCAGCGCCTGGGTGATGGTCAGGCGGCCGGTCCGCCGGCGCGGCTCGCCGCGCTTTCCGGCCGCCGGCCGCTTCGGTTCGGCCTTGCGCCTGCGCTCGTCGCGGTCTTCTTCCCGGCCGGGGTCGGCGACGCCGGCAGCGGCGCCCCGGTCCGGCGGCGGCGCACTCGGCCGTGCCGCCGGTTTCGGCGCCACTTTCGAGCTTGGCGTGAAGCCGACCCCGAGCTCCTTGGAAGCGATCCGGCGCGCCAGATCGTCGGCCTTGGCGCGCTCTTCGGCAAACCGCCGCGTCTTCTCCTCATCTGCCAGGTCGGGCTGCTCGTCCTCCGGCTGCACCACATCCGGCACTGCCTCGGCGACGGTCTCCGTCTCGGCCGGCATCGCATCCTCCGGCGCGGCGCCAGCCAAATCCGGCTGGGGCGCTTCGCCGGGATCGACGGAGTCGGGCGCTTCGGCGACGGCCTCCGGCACAACCTCGGGACCCGGCCGGTCGATCTCGAGCCGTTCGTCTTCGGCAGCCTGCGGACGCTCCTGAAGTGCATGGGTGGCGTCGGCCTGCTTCAACGCCCGCAGCCGGGCCTCCCGCTCCGCCTGGCTCAGCATCGGGCCGGCGCTGCTCTTCTTTTCGGCGAAGGCGCCTTCCGCGCTTTGCGCCGCTTCTTCCTTGACCTCGGCCATGCGGCCGCTTTCGCCGCGCCGGAAGGTGCGTTTCTTCTTCACCTCAACGGCAACGGTCTTGGAACGGCCGTGGGAGAAGCTCTGCTTCACGACGCCGGATTCGACCGTCTTCTTGAGTTCGAGGCGGCCGGGCCTGGTCAGCGTCAGCGGCTTCTTTTCTTCGTCCTGTTTCGTCTCAGCCATGCCGTTACCGTTCCTGCGCCGCTTCGTGCGCCGTTTCGCCGTCCTCGGAAGAAGGGGCGCCTGTCGTTCCTGCCGTCCCGTCCGGGAACTCCACCTGTCTCACGCCGGCCAGCCGTCGCAGATCGCGATACAGGCGATCTGCGAGCGGGCTGTCCGCCACTGCAACATGGACCTGCCGCTCGCGGCCGAACGCTGCGCCCAGTTCGGCCGAATCCAGCGCCGCGGCGATCCGGACCGGCCGGGGCAGGGCCGCAGCGCGCCGGGCAAGTTCGCGGCTGTCCCTGCCCGTGCTGTCCCGCGCCGTCAACATCAACGTCGCGCCGCCGGCCACAATTGCCGTGCGGACCTTGTCGAAACCGCTTTCGACCAGCCCGGCGCGGCGGGCAAGGCCGAGGGTCGCCTGGCAGCGTTGCGCAAGCAACCGTTCGACCGTATCGGCCAGCCCGGCCGGCACCGTCACCCGTTTGCGAACCGACCGCCCCGCTGCTTTCGCCAACCCCGGCGCTGCCAGCGCATCGCGGGACGCCGTAACCCACAAGCCCCGGCCGGGCAGCGTTTCCGCCAGGTCCGGCGTCAGCGTCCCGTCCGGCGCCACGACGAACCGAATCATGCCGTCGCGCGATCCGGTGCGGCGCGTGACCGCGCAGCGGCGCGGGTTGCCGCCGGCCGTAACGGCCCGGTCGCTTTCGCTCCCGCGGTCGCCGGCGCGCCGAACATCGCTGTCCGGCCCGGAGACATCGGGGTCGGCTGTGCACGCCGGCAATGGCATCGCAGTGTCGATCGCCCAAGGTCCTTCCTGTCCGTGCCGGGCTACGCCGCCGGCGCGGCTTCGCCTTCGGCGGCGTCCGCTTCGTTTTCCGCCGCCAGAGCGGCCAGGTCTTCGTCGGTCACCCATCCGGCGGCCTTGCGGGCATCCATGACAATGGCCTCGGCCTCCTCCGTGTCCAGCGGGCTCGGCTGCACCATGGCGGCGAGCTTGTAGGGCTTGAGGAAGTTCAGCATGTCGAGGGTCAGGTCGATCTTGTTGTCTTCGTCCGGCGTCTGGCCGGCCATCAGCCGGGCCCGGCGGTTTTCCTTCACATGGCCGAGATCGTCGGCCGAGATGCGCGCTTCCTTCGTCAGCACGATAAACCGCAGTTCCTCGGAACTGAGATCGGCCAGATCGTCGATTTCCCGGACCCCGGCTTCGCCGAGCTGCACGAGCATGGCGGGCGTCAGGCCGTCGACTTCCGCCAGCGCATCCGCGACGCCGAGCGCCCGGCGGCGCTCGGTCAGTTCGGCATCGCGGCGCTCCAGAAATTCCCGGGCGCGTTCGCGCAGCGCCTCTGCGATATCCTCGTCGAAAGCTTCGATGGCCATCAGGTCTTCGAGGGGTACGAAGGCAACTTCCTCGATCGTCGAGAAGCCCTCGGTCACCAGCAGGTGCGCGATGACATCGTCGACATCCAGCGCCTCGATGAACATGGCGCTGCGGGTGCGGAACTCTTCCTGCCGGCGCTCCGATTCCGCCTGTTCGGTCAGGATGTCGATGTGCCAGCCGGTCAATTGCGAGGCCAGGCGCACATTCTGGCCGCGCCGGCCGATGGCGAGGCTCTGCTGTTCGTCGGGGACGACGACCTCGATGGTTCCGGTGTCCTCGTCCAGAACCACCTTGGCAACCTCGGCCGGCGCCAGGGCGTTGACGACGAAGGTGGCGTGGTCGCGCGACCAGGGGATGATATCGATCTTCTCGCCTTGCAATTCCTGCACCACGGCCTGGACGCGGCTTCCCCGCATGCCGACGCAGGCGCCGACCGGGTCGATCGAACTGTCGTTGGAGATCACGGCGATCTTGGCGCGCGAGCCGGGATCGCGGGCCACCGCGCGAATCTCGATGATGCCGTCGTAGATTTCCGGCACCTCCTGGGCGAACAGCTTCGCCATGAATTGCGGATGGGTGCGGGACAGGAATATCTGCGGGCCGCGCAGTTCCTGGCGCACGTCGTAGATGTAGGCCCGGATGCGGTCGCCCTGGCGGAAATTCTCCCGCGGGATGAGTTCGTCGCGCCGGACGATCGCCTCGGCCCGGCCCAGATCGACCATGACATGGCCGAACTCGACCCGCTTGACGACGCCGTGGACGACTTCCGTCACCCGGTCCTTGTATTCCTCGTATTGCCGGCCGCGTTCGGCTTCGCGGACCTTCTGGACGATGACCTGCTTGGCGGTCTGCGCCGCGATGCGGCCGAAATCGATCGGCGGCAGCGGATCGACGATGAAGTCGCCGACCTTCTTGTCCGGATCGATCCGGGCGGCGTGCTCGGGGGTGATCTGCGCGCCCTCGTCCTCGATTTCCTCGGCGACCTCGCGATAGCGCGCCAGCAGGATTTCGCCGCTGCTGCGGTCGATGGTGGCTCGGATATCCAGCTCGTGGCCGTATTTCGAGCGGCCGGCTTTCTGGATGGCCTGCTCCATCGCGTCCAGGACTTCGTCCCGTTCGATGCCCTTTTCGCGGGCCACGGCGTCCGCGACCTGGATCAGTTCCGGCCGGTGCAATGTCGTTACGACGTTCATTTCGCGATACCGTGCATATTCATTTCATGGTTCCTCACGCATTGGATCGGGCTCGCTGCCCCGGCGCCGCCGCGCCCGGCGCGGTGGCCGGTGCAGTGGCGGGTGCAGTCGCGGGGACCAGCCGGGCCTTCTCTATGTCCGCCAGGGCGAGGCGGCGTTCGCCGTCGCCGGTCTCCAGGACGACCGCATCGTCCTCCAGGCCGCGCAGCACGCCCTTGAAGCGCTTCTGCCCGTCGACCGGCAGGTTGAGTTCGAGCCGCGCCTCGCAACCGGCGAAGCGGTCGAAATCCTTCGGCCGGGTCAGCGGCCTGTCGAGCCCGGGGGAGCTGACCTCCAGAGTGTATTCCCCGGCGATCGGGTCCTCGACGTCCAGCACCGCCGACGCCAGGCGGCTGATCCCGGCGCAGTCGTCCAGCGTGAGCGGCCGCCCGTCCAGCCGGTCGCACATGATCTGCAGCGTCGGGCTGCGCCGGCCGCCGCCCAACTGGACGCGCACGATTTCATAGCCCAGGGCGGCGAGGCCGGGCTCGATCGTCGCGGCGATACGGTCGGTCAACTGCATGGCGCTCCGTGGCGGCTGGCCGCCGGGAAAACAGGATGCCGAAAAGGGTTGGGAAGCGCAGCGCTGCGGGCGGTCCCGCGCCCGCGCGGTTTCGCCAACAAAAAAGAGCGGGCCGCCAGGCCCACCCTTTGCACCGGGCCCCTCAGGGACCCATCGGGTTCTTGTTATAAGCCGCAATATACGTGCTTGCGGCAATCTGGCAAGTGATTTGCCGCGCCCGATTGTCTGACCGCCTTTTCTTTGAACCGGGCTGCCTCTTCGGGCAAGAATGCCGGCGGAACCGGGAACACCGGGCGCGGATACATCGAAGACGGTGCAGCGGCATGACCGAGGGACGGCTGAAATTCTGGGGCTGGGGCTGGGAAGGCGAGGGGGCGACGGCGGAAGAGGTCGCGACCCTGAAGCGCCGTTACGGCGCGGCGCTGGGCATCGACAGCTTTCCGGACGCGCCGCCGCCGCGCGAGGACGAGTTCGACCTGCCCGCGCCGCGGCTCCGCCCGCCGCCGGCCCTCGAAGCGATCTGCGCCGCCGATCCGCACACCCGGCTGGTCCACGCCATGGGCAAGTCGCTGCCCGATGCGGTGCGCATGTTCGACCGGCAGGCGCCCCATGTCCCCGACGTTGTGGCGTTCCCCGAGAACGACGAACAGGTGTTGGCGGTCATGGACTGGGTGGCCGATGCCGGCGCGGCGCTGATCCCCTTCGGCGGCGGCAGCTCGGTGGTCGCCGGCGTCGAGCCCGATGTCGGCGACGGCTACAAGGGCGCGATCACGCTTTCCACTGTGCGCATGGCCGGCGTGGTCGAAATCGACCGGACATCCCGCGCCGCGCGGATTCGCGGCGGCACCCGGGTGCCCGACCTGGAAGCGGCGCTCAAACCCCACGGCCTCACCTTGCGCCATTTTCCGCAGAGTTTCCCGATGGCGACGGTGGGCGGCATGATCGCGACGCGCTCCGGCGGGCATTTCGCCATGCTCTATACCCATATCGACGATTTCGTCGAATCGACGCGCACGGTGACGCCGGCCGGCGCGATGGAGAGCCGCCGCCTGCCCGGCAGCGGCGCCGGGCCGAGCCCGGATCGTTTCGTCATCGGCTCGGAAGGGTCGGTCGGCGTTATCACCGAGGCCTGGCTGAGATTGCAGGACAAGCCCGTATTCCGGGCAAATGCGGCAGCGACCTTCGTGGATTTTCACAAGGCGGCGGAGGCCGTGCGGGCGGTCGCGCAGTCCGGCCTCAATCCGGCCAACTGCCGCTTGGTCGACGGCGAAGAATGCCGGATCAACGGCGTCAGCGACGACGGTCGGCACCTGCTGGTGCTGGGTTTCGAGTCCGCCCATGCCGATGTCGCACCGGCAATGGCGCGGGCGAAGGAGCTGGTGCAGGACCATGGCGGGCTGGCCGACGACAGCGGCCATGCCGAAGGTGCGGTCGGCCGCTGGCGCAACGCCTTCATCCGCATGCCCTATTTCCGCGAGGTCATCACGCCGTGGGGTGTGCTGAACGACACATTCGAGACCAGCATCACCTGGGACCGCTTCCCCGATTTCCACCGCAACGTGATGGCGGCGACCCGCGCGGCGATCCGCGAGGCGACCGGGCGGGACGGCATCGTCACCTGCCGCTTCACCCATGTCTATCCGGACGGTCCCGCGCCCTATTTCACCCTGCATTGCAAGGCCGACCGGGCGCGCATGATCGACCGGTGGACGCCGATCAAGCAGGCGGCGTCGGACGCGGTGATCGACAATGGCGGCACGATCACCCACCACCATGCCGTCGGCCGCGACCACCAGCCCTGGTACGAGCGCCAGCGGCCGGACCTGTTCGGCAGCGCCTATGGCGCGGCCAAGCGGGCGCTCGACCCGGCCGGCATTATGAATCCGGGCGTGATCGTGGGATGAAAGGCCGGCGGGCAGGGCGGCGGGACCGATGTGCGGCCGCTACTCCCTGACCGATCCGGACGAGGCGATCCGCCGGCTGTTCGGCTACGACGGGCCGGCGCTGAATTGGCCGCCGATGTACAATGTGGCGCCGACGCTGGAGGTGCCGGCCGTGGTCAGGGGGTCCGGCGACAAGCCGCGTTCGCTGGTCAAGGCGCGCTGGGGATTGATCCCGTCCTGGGCGAAGGACATGAAGATCGGCGCGAAACTCACCAACGCGCGCGCCGAAACGATCGCCGAGAAGCCTAGCTTCCGCGGCGCCTGGCGGAAGCGGCGCTGCCTGATCGCCGCCGACGGCTTCTACGAATGGCAGCGCGACGGTGCGGCGAAGATCCCCTATCGCGTGACCTACGAGGACGGGCGGCCCTTCGCCTTCGCCGGCCTGTGGGAGCGCTGGGACGGCCCGGACGGTCCGGTGCGCTCGTGCACCATAATCACGACCGATGCCAATGTCGTGCTGGCGCCGATCCATCACCGGATGCCGGTCATAATAGACCCGCCGGATTTCGGGCGCTGGCTGGGCCTCGAAGACGCGACGGACGACGATCTGCACGCCCTGCTGGCGCCGAGGGAAATCGTGGGCTTCCGCTCCTACCGGGTCAGCGACCGGGTCAACAAGGTGCAGAACAACGATCCGGCGATCCTGGAGCCGCTGGCCGCCTGAACCCGGTTCCACGTTCGCCGCAACCGCCCTGCGCTGCCATCATCGCCGTGTTAGCCGCTGTTGATTTTCCAGCCCAGGTTCTCGTAGTGCTTGCGCACCAAACCCCTGTTCATGATCGGGAGAATGACCAGCAGCCCGTTCAGGGTGATCAGGCTGATCAGCGCCAGCCCCCACATGCCCTTGGCCGCGTAGTAAAACCACGCGAACAGGAATCACCATAGCCAGTGCAGCGGCCCCAGTATCGTTCTCGTTGCGCCTGCTGTCGGCTGTTCCGCGATCATGACCTACTCCTGCTCGATGCTGTACTTGATGGACAGGGCTCGCGGCTTCGCAGCCTGGAGCTTGATGGCCTTGAAGGTATGCCCCCGGATGTAGGCGGACTCGACGCCGATGAACTTTCGGGCCTCGCCCTTGCCGTCGTAAAGTCGGAGCCTGATCTGGCCGGTATTGCAGGTTGCCACCCCTTCGATTTGGATAGCCTGCATGACCGGCGTATAAGTGTCCTTCCAGTCTTCGATCTTGCATTTTCCCACATGGTCGTCGCAGGCAGCGGCGATTGTGGGCCAGAACACGGCCATAGACGCAATGATTGGAATAACTCTCATGGGTGTGCCTCCCGTGGTCGGCCAGCGGCCGCGGCTGGTTCGCCGGGTGCGGGGCTACTCGCGCTGGGTCTAAGGGCTGTTGTATTCGGGTGACCCGAACAAAAGCGGGCCTGCGGTATGGTCGCAAGACAAGCCTACGGTTGTTGCCGCAGGGAGTCCAGCGCGGTAGGGTTAGGCGTTCGATGGAAAGACCGGACAGGCAAGCCCATGGCCGGCCCGAACCCCACACCCGAAGAACTCGAAATCGACATGCGGCCTCACCAGAGGCCGACCGAGAACATGAGCGACGCCACGCTATTGGCACGCGCCGCGCGACTGGCTAAGGCTGTGGTGAGCGGCGGCGCGCCTCGGAAGGAAAACCCGCAGAAATCGTAGGTTTCCGGCCCATCTGGGCACTATCCTACGTAATTCCCAAAAAATTGGCGCAGCGCGGCCCTGCCGCCTGTCCCCAGGGCCGGCAAACGACCATCTACACCGGTGGGAAGGGCGGTCCTTTCCCGCACTTTCCCGGACAAAGTCGCCGGCATGCCGAAGATCGCTCTACAGGCTCTGTTCGTCGCCCTGATCGCCGCCGTCGCCGCTGCGGCGGGTGTCTATCTGTGGCGCGCCGGGGACGGCGCAACGCAAACCGCGGAGACCCGTACAACGGGCACGGCCCTGATCGGCGGCCCGTTCGCCCTGGTCGACCACACCGGCAAGGCGCGGACCGAAAAAGACCTGCTGGGCAAGTTCGCCGTCGTCAATTTCGGCTTCACGAACTGCCCGGATGTCTGCCCGACGACGTTGCAGACCATTTCGGACGCGCTGGAGATGCTCGGGCCGGCGGCGCAGCGCATCCGGCCGGTGTTCGTCAGCGTCGATCCGGACCGCGATACCGTGGTGCGCCTCAAGACCTACCGCAAAGCCTTCGACGACCGCTTCCTGATGCTGACCGGCAGCGAGGCCGCAGTTGCGCGCGCCGCCAAGGCCTACAAGGTCGGCTACAGCAAAATGAAGCCGGCGGCCGACGGCGGCTACATGGTGAACCACACGGCGCTGATCTACCTGATGGCCCCGGACGGCGCCTACATCACCCATTTCCCGTTCCGGATCGCGCCGGAGAAACTGGCGGCCGCCCTGAAAAAATGGGTCGCGCGCAGTAGCTGAAGCTCGCAGTTTTCGCCCATCCTCCTTGCCAGTTCGGGGCCGCTGCGCCATTCTTCGGACATGAGCGCGCCCGCCATTCTTGCCGCCTCGGGCCGGCCGGTTCTGCGGTCTCTGGCCCGCCGGCAGTGGATTCTGGCCGGCGCGGCGCTGACCGGCGCCGCGCCCGGCGCGTTGTTCGCGACCGAAATCGTCCAGGCCGCGACCGGTCTGTAGAGCGCCTATGTCGTTCCGGCCTTTTTTGAGCTGATGCTGAGCGGCATCCCCTTCTGCGGCTGACGCGGAAAACCGCTACAGGCTTGCGCGCGCCTGTGCGGCGCCTTCGGTCATGGCTACCAGCTTCTTTCTTGCGATATAGCGCGGCAGGGCCGAGAAACCGCAGTCGGCGGTGATCCAAAGAGATTCGGCGGGAATGTGGTTCAGGCAGCGGGCAATCCGCCCGGCGACCGTTTCGGCGTCCTCGACCAGGAAGTTCTTCACGTCGATCACCCCGGCCGCGATCGTAAACCGGGCGGCCAGGTCCGCCATCAGCTCCAGTTCCGCCATTTCCCGGTTGGCGAATTCGAACATCAGCAGGTCGCAGCGCAGGGAATCGATCGCGTCCATCATCGGCCCGATCCGGCGGTCGGCGAACGGCCGGCCGGCATTGTTGCCGAAGCAGACATGGACGGCGGTCTTCGCCGCCACACCGTCCAGACAACGGCCGATCGCATCCGCGCCTTCCGCAAAGGAAAGGCCGTGAGGCGCGCGCGGCAGGCCGGGTTCGTCGACCTGGACGAGGGTTGCGCCGGCGGCGGCCAGCGCGGAGACTTCGGCATGGACAAGGGCGATCAATCGATCCAGCACGGTATCGCGGTCATCGCCGTTCAGTTCGATGGCCTGGAGGAAGGTCAGCGGGCCGGGAATGGCCACTTTGACGGGAGTATCCGGCGCCATGGCCCTGAGCAGGGCGAATTCCTCGACCGCGCCCAGCCCCTCCGGCGCGCCGATTTCGCCGGCGATCCTGTAGTGCGGCGCCGAGTCGTATCCGGCGATGCCGAGGCGCCGGCGCGGCGGGACACGCTCGAGGCCGGTCAGGCGATCGAACATCTCGTAAACGAAGCGCTGGCGCCGCAATTCGCCGTCGCTGACAATGTCGACTCCGGCCTCCGTCTGGTCCGCCACGACGACCCGCGTTGCGTCCTCGAACAGCTCCTCGATGTCGTGGTCGCCCCATTCGCCCTTTCGCGCGGCGCGCCAGGAGGCGATAAACCAACCGGGCGCCGCCATCGAACCGACCCCCATCGTCGGCAGAACCGGCAGCGCCGGAAACGGAAGATCGGTCATGCAGATCGCTCCCTCGACTGAACGGCCCGACTGTCGCAGCGCCCGCCGCGCGAGGCAACGGCCTTCGATTTGTCGCCGCGGCGGCCGAGCCTCCCCGGTCGAACGGAGGGGAGTCGAACGGAGAGGGGGCACCCGGAAATGAGCCGGCAACCCAAGGTCGAAACCTTCTTTCACGAGCCGACCTTCACCGCGACCCATGTCGTCTGGTGCCCGGATACCGGCCAAGCCGCCATTGTCGATTCGGTGCGCGATTTCTGCCATCGGTCCGGGCGACTGACCGACGATTCGGCGGCGGAGGTGGCCGCCTTCGTCCGCAGCAACGGGCTGAGCGTCGAGCGCATCCTGGAGACCCACGCCCATGCCGACCATCTCAGCGCCGCGCCCTGGCTGAAACAGGCTCTGGGCGGGCGGATCGGCATCGGCAGCGGGATCGTCGACGTGCAGCGGGCCTTTGCCGACGTGTTCGGCAGCGGCCCGGATTTCGGCCCGGACAGGGATCCGGACGGCGCGCAATTCGACGATCTGTTCGGCGACGGCGCGCGTTTCGAGCTCGGCAACCTGGCTGTCGAGGTGCTGCACACGCCCGGCCACACGCCGGCTTGCGTCAGCTATTCGATCGGCGATGCGGTGTTTGTCGGCGACACGATCTTCATGCCGGACTATGGCAGCGCGCGCTGCGATTTTCCCGGTGGCGACGCCCGCACCCTGTACCGCTCCGTGCATCGCCTCTTCGGGCTGCCGGACGAAACCAGGGTCTTCCTGTGCCACGATTACAAGGCGCCCGGCCGCAACGCTTTCGCCTGGCAGACCACGATCGGCGAGGAAAGACAGCGCAATATCCATGTCCACGAGGGGGTCGACGAAGACAGTTTCGTCGAGATGCGGACGAACCGCGACCGGACGCTGGACATGCCGTTGCTTATTATTCCCTCGATTCAGGTCAATATGCGCGCCGGTCATATGCCTCCGGCGGAAAGCAACGGTACGATTTACCTCAAAGTGCCGCTAAACCGGCTGTAGCCGGCGCTACGGACCGGCGTCCAGGATCGAAGGTCCGGCAAGCAAGATGGCCCACTCCCCCCAACCGGCTCTGCAAGTCAGGGAACAGCCCTATGGCTGGGTCATGGTGGCCGTCACCTTCCTGCTCTCGGTGCTGACCTTCGGCGGGCTGCCGGCCGTCGCGGTCTTCCTCAAGCCGCTGGCCCTGGAGTTCGGCTGGACCCGGGGCGAAGCCTCCCTGGGCTACACCGCGATCGCGGTCTCGGCGGCTGTGGCCGGGCTGGGCTACGGGGTGCTGGCCGACCGGTTCGGCACCCGCGCCATCATCGTGGTCGCGGCGGTCGGCATGGGCGCCGCCTATCTGTTGCAGTCCGGCCAGTCGACGCTGACCGAATACTATCTCAGCCACATCCTGTTCGGCGCGACCGGGCTCGCGGTGGTCAGCGGCCCCCTGCTGATCGGCATCGGGTACTGGTTCGGCAGGCACAAGGGGCTGGCGATCGGCATCGTCGCCTGCGGCGGCGGCGTCGGCCAGGCGCTCATGCCGGTCGTCAATCACTGGTTCATCGAGGCCGACGGATGGCGCGACGCCCTGTTCGACCTCGGCCTGATCTATCTCGCGCTCGGCATCCCCCTGGCGCTGATGGTGCGCGATTCGCCGATCCGGCTGGCGGCGCGGGCGGCCGGCAGCGATGCGTCCGGCGCCCTGACGCAGAGCCAGACCGGCCTGCCGGCGCACGAGGTCATCGCCTGGCTTTCCGTTGCCGTGTTCCTGTGCTGCACCTGCATGGCTGTCCTGATCGTGCATCTCGTTCCGCTGATGACCGACCGCGGCGTCGATTCCGCCACCGCCGTCCAGATCCTGTCGGCGCTGATGCTGGCCGGCGCGGCCGGCAGGCTGGTCGGCGGCACGATCGCGGACACGCTCGGCGTCCTGCCGACCTATTTTGCCATGTCGGTGGGGCAGACCGCAGTGATCTACTGGTTCGTCGCGGTCGACAGCATGTTTCTGATCTGGCTGCTGGCCATCCTGTTCGGCCTGTTTTTCGCCGGCGTCATGGTCTCGTTCATCACCTGTTGCAGGGAGTTCATCCCGCCGCGCATCGGTGCCCGGGGCATGGCGGTGGTCGGCCTGCTCGGCTGGGGCGGCATGGGGTTCGGCAGTTTCATCGGCGGCGCCGGATACGACTGGGCCGGCAACTACCGCCTGGCCTTTGCGCTTGCCGTCTCGGCCGGCATTGCGAACCTGATCGTGCTCGCACTCTTCGCCGGCCGCATCCGCCGGCGGGGCGGCATGAAGCTGTGGCTGCCGCGGCGCGTTGCGGCGTGAAAAGAGCCGCTATTGGAAATGCGGCATCACTTCCTTCGAAAACAGGCGCATCGAACTGAGCGCCTCTTCGTAGGAAACGGTGTTGAAGTTGACCTGCAGGGACGCGACCTCGAAGCCGCCGGTCAGATCCTGATAGTCGGCAATCCTCTGGCGGACGACCTCCGGCGTGCCGACCCAGGCCGCGCCCTTCTCCACCTGGCTGTCGAAGGATTCCTTGGCGAGCCCGGCGATGATCTTGTCGTAGCCGGGATAGTCTTTCGAGGTCGTGCCGCCGGTCCAGTGCGATGCCGCGTCGACCAGCGATTTCAGATACCTGTTCATCGGCTGGCGCGCGATCTCCGCCGCCCTTTCGCCGTCCTCGTGACACAGCATGTGGAAGGCGAGCATGACTTCGCCCTTGCCGGGATGGCCGGCCTCCTGCCATGCCTCGCGATAGAGCGCCAGCAGCTCCTTCATCTTGCCGCCGGCCAATGGGATCGCCATCACCTTGTGGCCTGCCCGTCCGGCGTTGACGAAGCTCTCCGGAGTCGCGAAGGCCGCGATCCAGAACGGCGGGCGCGGCTTCTGGGTCGGCCGGGGCAGGGAGGTGACGTTCTCGAAGCTGTGGAACCGGCCGTCGTAGGAAACGTCTTCCTCCTCCAGGAGCCGGCGCACGATTTCCATGCCTTCCTCGAACCGGGCCCGGCTCTCGTCCAGGCTCACTTTGAAATTCTCGAACTCGTGGGGCAGGAAGGCGCGGGCGAAGCCGCATTCCATGCGGCCGTCGGTGATCGCATCCATCATGCCGATCTCGCCGGCGATCTTGAGCGGATGGTTGAAGGCCGGCAGAACCGCACCCGTGATGAAACGCGCCTTCTGCGTGCGCATCGAGGCCGCCGAGAGGAACAGGTGCGGATTGGGCGAATAGCCGCCATAGGGCAGGAAATAGTGCTCGACCGTGCGCAGGTTGGTGAAGCCGAGCGCGTCCATATGGTCGACCAGCCGCAGCGCCTCGCCCCAATAGTCGCGGGCCGACTGAATGTCGGGGCCGACATCCGGGAAAAACTGCAGCCCGAAATCGATCCTGCCTGCCATGAACGCCTCCCTCGACCGCGTGACCGGAGCCGGTGCCTCGCCGGTAGATCGTCAGTATACAGACGAACCGGACTGCGGCAATCCGTTTTATCAGTATACGGATGAATCCTTCGGGCCTATGATCGCCGGATGGATGGATCGAAACCGGCAGACGAAGGGCGCGCCTCGGCGAAGGCCGCGCCGCCGGACGCGGCGGCCCGGCGCATCGACGATATCGCGCTGCACGAGACGCCGGGCCACCTGCTGCGCCGGGCGCAGCAGCGGGCCGTCGATCTGTTCGTCCAGGCGGTCGGCGATCGGGGGCTGCGCCCGCCGCAATTCGCCCTGTTGCTCGCAGCCTACCAGAATCCGGACGCCAACCAGAGCGAGCTGGTGCGTCTCACCGGGATCGACCGGAGTACGGCCGCCGACATGATCACGCGGCTGGCCGGCCGCGGCCTGATCCGGCGCGCCCGCACCGAAGCGGATGGCCGGGCCAACCGACTCAGCGTTACCGCCAGGGGCGTCGAGGCGCTGGAGGCCGCGGCGGACCGGGTCGACCGCGCCCAGGAGAGCATCGTCGCGCCGATACCCGCCGGCCAGCGCGCGCAGTTCCTGAGGAATCTGGCGCGGATCGCCGATCTGCCCGATGCGCCGGCCGGCGCCCGCGAGAAAACCGGGAAGACACGGAAAGGAAGCTGACCATGCGCCTGTGCCGCTACAACGACAACCGCCTGGGCCGGGTGGAAGGCGACCGGATCGCCGACATCACCGCCGCGCTGGACGCGATCCCGCAGGTGTCCTGGCCGCTGCCGCCCGGCGACCTGCTGATCAGGCATCTGGACGCCGTCCGGGCGCGGGTCGGCGAGGTTGCCGCCGGCGCCGAGCGGATTGCCGTCGCCGACGCCCGCTTCCTCAGCCCGGTCGCCAACCCGACCAAGACGATCGGAATCCCGGTCAACTACCAGCTCCATATCGACGAGGCGATGGAGGACAAGGGCCTCTCGGCCGGCAACCGGATCCTGAAGATCGAGCAGGCGGGCCCGTTCCTGAAGGCCTGTTCCGCGTTGGTCGGCCCGTCCGAAGGCGTGGCGCTGCGCTTTGCCGACCGGCGCAACGATCACGAGGTCGAACTCGCCGCGATCGTCGGCAGGACGGCCGACCGGGTGCCGAAGGAAGGCGCGCTGGACTATATCGCCGCCTACGCCATCGGCCTCGATATGACGGTGCGCGGCAGCGAAGACCGCTCCGTGCGCAAGAGCATCGACAGCTATGCCGTGCTCGGCCCCTGGCTGGTGACGGCCGACGAGATCGGCGATCCCGACAACCTCGATCTGGAAATCCGGGTGAACGGCGAAACGCGGCAAAAGTCGAACACCCGGAACATGATCTTTTCGGTCGGCCGGCTGATCGAATTCTGCTCGGCCTTCTATACCTTGCATCCCGGCGACGTCATCATGACCGGCACGCCCGAAGGCGTCGGGCCGGTCGAGGCCGGCGACACGATGCACTGCTTTGTCGAAGGGGTCGGGTCGATGGACGTGCCCGTGCGCAACGCCTGAGCGCAACGTCGCGCTCGGCGCCGGAACTCGATTCCCGGCCTCTTGAATCGGGGTCGGCAGTCCCCAAATGAAGCCTGCTCCGGATGCCGATTTCGGGTCCGGGGCATGTCAACTCCGGCCGCCGACCATGGTGGTGGCGGCCCTTGCGCCCCGGTTCGACTCCGAATCTCTCCGGGGCCGTCGCATTGCTTCGAAGGAGGATGTGCAATGACCCGACTCGATTTCTCTCCGCTGTTCCGTTCCACCGTCGGTTTCGACCGCGTTTCGCGCCTGCTCGAAGCGGCGCTGAACGACAACGCCAACGCCGCACCGGCGTATCCGCCCTACAATATCGAGAAGCTGTCCGACGACGCCTACCGCATCGTCATGGCTGTCGCCGGCTTCGGCGAGGACGATATCGCGGTCACGGTGAAGGAAAACACCCTGTTCGTCGAAGGCCGCATTGCCGAAAAGGACGAAAGCGGGCGCTATCTGCACCGCGGGATCGCCGGCCGCGCCTTCGAGCGCCGCTTCGATCTCGCCGACCATATCCAGGTCGAGGGCGCCGCGCTCGAAAACGGCCTGCTGGTCATCGAGCTGCGCCGGGAGATCCCGGAAGCGCTGAAACCGCGGACCATCGCGATCAAGTCCGCCAACCCTCCCGCGGCGATTTCCAAGAAGGCTGCGTAACCCTCTCCGCAGTCCGGTTGACGCACCGAAGCGCCGGCTGCCCGGGTATCCGGGCGGCCGGCGTCTTCTTGCGCCGGAAATTCCGCGAACGCCCGGGCGAAGAACGGTTGGCAGGCAGCATCGTCGAGCGCACACGGCGGCCGGGTCGAACAGGGCGCGCCACCGCCGTCTTTTTCCGCTTTCCTTTTGCGGCAGTTTCAGGCATTAGCCGCGCCCGGTCCGTGCACGGCCACGGACCCGTCCCCGGTGCTCGAT
>FZLR01000101.1 GCA_900197615.1 Rhodospirillaceae bacterium Spongia-Bin9 | reverse complement strand
CGGGCACCGGGCGGCGCTGTCTACCGCCGCGGGCCCGCCCGCGCGGCCCGGCGCGCCGTCTCCTCGTCCTCGGCGGCAACGACGGCGACCGGCTCGCCGGGATAGCGCACCTTGCCTTTGGCTATCGCGGGCTCGTCCTTGATGAAGGCGCCCATGCGGCCGTCCGGAAAATCGTCGCCGGTGAGTACGCACGCGACGCCCGGCACGGCCAGGGCTTCGGCAATGTCGTACCCGCGGATGCGGGCATGAGCGAGCGGGCTGGCGTGGACCGCCGCGTGCAGCATGCCCGGCCGGACCATGTCGGCGATATATTGTGCGCGGCCGGTCACCTTCTCCCTTGCGTCGAGGCGCGGCAGGCTGGCGCCGACGCCGGTTGCGGCGGTATCGGGCGGGCTCATGGCCGCGCCTCCGAGGCCCGGACGATGGCTTCGACGATCTTCTTGTACCCCGAGCAGCGGCACAGGTTGCCCGACAGGCCGACCCGAACGTCGTCGACCGACAGCGGCTCATTGCGCCGCAGCAGGGCATGGGCGGCGATCAGGATGCCGGGCGTACAGAAGCCGCACTGCACGGCATTGCCTTCGGCCAGCGCCTGCTGGACCGGCGCCAGGGAGCCGGCGGGCGCCAGCCCTTCGACTGTCGCGATCTCCCGATCCGTGCAGTTCATCGCCAGCGACAGGCAACTGCGCACCGGTTCGCCCTCGACCATGACCGTACAGGCGCCGCACACGCCCTGATTGCAGCCGCGCTTGGCGCCGGTCAACCCGAGTTCTTCGCGTAGGATCGTCAGCAGGGTGGTCCACGGCGCGACCGCACCGACCGGCCGTTCGGCGCCGTTGATCCGAAGGGTAACCGGCTCACCGTTCATGCGGCCCCCGACAATCGCTGCTTCGCCTCGCCGATCGCCTGCCGGACCAGCCGCGGCGCGACACGGCGGCGGTAGTCGGCGCTGGCGCGCACATCGTCGACCGGGTCGAGCCCGTCTGCCAGAGCGTCGGCGAGCCGCCGGATTTCGGAGTCGCCGAGGCCGCCGCCAAGTAATTCGGCTTCGACGTCGCGCCGCCGGACCGGCGCCGGACCGCAGGCGCCGACCGCGACCGCCAGATGCGAGCAGGTATCCCCCTCCATCCCAAGCACAAGCGCGACCGAAGCGATGGCGAAATCGCCGGCGACGCGCGCCAGCTTGGTGTAGCTGCCGACGCTGCCGGACGGTGCCGGCGGCAGGATCGCGGCCTCGATCAATTCGCCCGGCTCCAGCGCGGTCTCGTACCAGTCGAGGAAGAACTCGTCCGCCGGAACGGTGCGCCGGCCGTTCGCGCCTATCAGCAATAGCCGGGCATCGGCAGCAACCAGAGCCGGCGGATAGTCCGCGGCCGGATCGGCGAACGCGCAGGAACCGCCAATGGTTCCCATATTGCGGACCGGCGGGTTGGCGATCTTGCCGGCGGCATCGCTCAGCACAAGCTGGCCGTCGCGCAGGTCGGTTTCCTCTGCCGTCTCGCGATGGCGGCGCATGGCGCCTATCGTCACCGTTCCGTCGGATTTGCGGACCGCGTCGTGGAGGCCGGCAACATCGCGCAGGGAAACCAGCCGGTCCGGCGCCACCAGATCGGCGTTCATCATGGCGACCAGGGTCGCGCCGCCGGCGAGGCAAGCGGCATTTTCCGCCTGGAGGGCGGCGACCGCGGCGTCGATGCTGTCCGGCCTGACGAATTCCATGACCGTCTATCCGCCGCTTACCGTTTCGTTGAGCCGGGCTTCGAGATTGCCGGCAAATTCCGCGGCCAGAGACTGCGCCTTCTTCTTCATCACCCCGAAACCGAATTTGGCAAGCCGCCCGGTGACCGTCATGTCCGCTTCATAGGACACGCGCGTCCCGCCGTCATCCGCCGGTTCGAGCGTCAGAACATTTTCGGACCGGATATGGCTGGCCCGGCCGCCTTCCTCGCCGCGCGTCACCGACACGACCCTGACGGGCGGCTTCTCCTCGAGCACTTCGACCTCCGCGGCGAACTTCGCCGAGATCGGACCCAGCTTCACGCCGATCCGGGCGCGGTAGAGCTTCGGCGAGACGGCTTCGATCTCTTCGCAGCCGGGCAGGCAGGAGCCAACGACCTGCGGGTCCTTGATCGCCCGCCAGGTCCGGTCGACCGGCGCCGCGACAGTGAAGCTGCCGGCAATCTTCATGGGCGCAAAATGGCGGCCCGGCGAGCCGGCCCCACCGGCTAGCGCATTTCCCGCGGCACGATCATCGCGGGATCGACGATCCGGCCCTTCTCGATAATCACCTTGTTGTCCAGCATCATCGTGCAGTCGCGCATCGGCACGTCGTAGTGGCCGCGGGTCGTGCGCTTGCCGCCGCCTTGCGTGTTCGGCCCGGTCGAGAACAGGAAGTTGCCGGGGAAAGTGCGCGCCGCCGCCCGGCTGCGCTCGGGCTCGTCGCCGTTCAGCGCGATGCCGTACCACAGCGCCTGCGGATTCAGGCCCCAGCCGAGATGCGAGATGGCGTAGGGGTCCATGTCGTCGTCGTTTTCGCGGTTGTCGTCGAGCCAGTCCTGCATGAGCCTGGCGTCGAGCCCGCCCTCGACCTTGCGGATATAGCCATCCTCGACCGTAAGGCGGACCTCGTCCTGGATGTAGCGGCAATAGGGCAGAATCACGATATCGCCCGGCGCCAGCACGACCGTGCCGTTGGCCGAGCCCTCGTTCGGGAAGGTGTGGATATGGCCGCCGCCCCAATGGTCGAAGCGTCCGGGCTCGTCGGCAAAACCGTATTGTGTCATCACCGGATATTCGCCGCATTCCCAGGTCAGGTCGGTGCCGGCGTCGCTGATGACCCGGGCCGTCTTCGTCTTGCTGTAAAGCGCGTCGCCGTACAGGCAGGCTTCCTTCAGGCCTCCGGGCGCCATCAGCTGTTCCAGATCGTCCGGCGAATCGATGATCATCTGCACCCTCGTGCCGGCCTCCGTAACGTCCTTCAGCCATCGGGTGAACAGCGGGACATGGAAGATGACGATCATGTCGGCCGCCTTGGCCGCCTCGAGCGTCCCTTTGCACTGGCCGATCGTGGCAACCCCGACCCTTGTCCAGGACGGGATGCTGTTGACGCACATCTCGTAGATGTCGGCGCCGAGCTCGTCTGCCGCGGCGAAGGCGGCTTCGATATATTCGCGCCGGGTCGAGAGGTCCGAGACGCAGGCGACGGTCTCGCCTTCCTTCACCCGGCACAGCTCGAACTGGCGCTTGTACAGCATGGCCAGCTTGGCCGGATTGACCTCTTGCGCGCGCTGATTGAGATGCACCATGCTCCTACTCCCTCGGTCGCCGGCCCTTGCTTGCACAAAGGGGGCATTGCATAAAAGAACACTGTTCGTTTATGGCCCCAAGGTGCGGTCTACCGGGCAGGCAAGTCAAGATCGATTCGGCCATGGCGCAAACCAAGAAAGAAGACGTTCGAGCCGGCATCGTGGACAGCGCCCGCCGGGAGTTCGAGGAACGGGGCTATGCCGCATCGACGATCCGGGGAATCGCCAAGCGAGCCGGCATTTCGCCGTCGAATGTTTATGTCTACTTCGATTCGAAGCTGGACATCCTCTTCGCGATCTACGATCCGTGGCTGCGCGGGCAGATCCGGGCGCTCGAAGCCGAGGCCGCAGCGATTGCCGATCCGCGGCAGCGGCTGCGCACCATCGTCGCGACGCTTTGGAAGACCTTTCCGGCGGCCGACGGCGCCTTCGGCAACACCTTCGTCGAGGGGCTGGCGGTCTCGGGCCGGGAAGGCCGCTATTCGCGCGATCTGCTGCTCTGGGCCGAGCGCCGCATCGCCGACCTGATCGTTTCGTGCGTGCCGGAAGCGCGCGCGCGGCAGATGCAAGACACCGCGCTGGCCCATATCCTGTTCATGGCGTTCGATGGATTCGCCGTGAACTATGTCCTTGTCGGGCCGTCCCGCAGGCTCGAGCGCTGCCTCGACCTGATGGTCGATCTGATCCTGAGCGAGTAATTCCGGTGTCGCCGGTCGAGGCATGTCGGGAGGTACGATCGTGAAACCCCTCTGGCGCTCCATGGATGCCGAAACCCGTGCGATCGCCTATTCGCCCAGTTCCGCGCTCGACGGGGATCTGGATGCGTATATCCGGGGCTATATCGACAAGAGCGCGGCAGCCTATGCCGCATGCCCGAACGTGCGAAGCATCGGCTACGGTCCGCGGCCGTCGAACACCATCGATTTCGTTGCGCCCTCCTCCGACTCTGCGGTGCCGCTTCATGTCTTCATCCATGGCGGCTATTGGCAGGAACTTTCCAAGAAAGAATCGTTTTTTCCGGCGACCGACACCCTGTCGCGCGGCATGGCTTTTGCCGCGGTCGACTACACGCTGGCGCCGGATGCCGGCATCGACGACATCGTCGAAGAATGCTGCGCTGCGCTCGCCCGGCTGGCCGCCGGCGCCGGGGAACTGGGGGTGGACCCGGAGCGCATCGTCGTGACCGGCAGTTCCGCCGGGGCTCATCTGGCTGCAATGAGCTGCCTGAAACTCCCGCCGCATCTTCGCCCGTCGGGCGCCGTGCTCCTGTCGGGGGTCTACGAGCTTGCCCCGCTGCTCGGCACCTATATCAACGAGGCGCTCGGCATGGATCGCGAAACGGCGGATCGAAACAGTCCGGTGCTGTCAGACCTGAGCGAATTCCCGAAGGCTGCGATCTCCTGGGGACGGCAGGAAACGGACGAATTCAAGCGCCAGAGCCGGTATTTTGCGGATCTTCTGGCGACCGCCGGCCGTCAGGTCGAAACCCTGGAAATGGAATCGCGCAATCACTTCGATATCGTCGACGATATCGCAAACGATACTGCACTCGGAAAAAAACTGGCCGCCCTGGCCGGTGTCTGAGGAGACAAGGAATGCCGAGATACAAGCCCGTGTTTCCCGATCTGATCGACGCCTCCCGGGTCGTGGCGTCGGTCGATCCGCGACCGATGGGCAAGTCCAGCGCGGAATCGCGCCTTACGGCCGCTCGGGAAACCGGCGGCGAGCCGACGGTGACCTTCGACGGCAGGACCAACCCCTATATCGACTATCAGAGCATCGATCTGCTGCTCTCCCTGCAGCACCCACGCAGCGGCGGCTACGACGAGATGTGTTTCTTCGTCATGGGGCAGACCAAGGAGTTGCTGTTCCGCGGCCTGCATTTCGAGCTTTACAATGCGCGGGCGCAAATCCGGGAGGGAAACCTGGCCGATGCGCTGATCATTCTTTCGCGGGCAGGAGCATTCATCGACTACATCGCGAACTCATGGAATGTCCTGACCACCATCACAACCGAGGGCTTCAACGAATTTCGCGACTATCTGTCGACGGCGTCCGGGCAGTTATCCTTCATGTACCGGCACGTCGAATTCATCCTCGGCAACAAGAACAGGCGCCTGGCCAGCGCGCACAGGAATGTGCCTCATGTCTGGCCGGCAATCGAGGAAGCCCTGAATTCGCCGAGCCTCTACGATGCCGCCATCGCAGCCCTCGGCGAAGCGGGATACGACATCGACGATGCGGCCCTGGACCGGGACTGGTCCGAGGAATACAAACCGAACGCCTCGGTTCGCGCTGCATGGCTGAAAGTTTACCGGAACCCGGCGGCGGACAACCTGCCGTACCGGTTGGCGGAGGCGCTGGTCTCGGTCGACGAAAAGTTCTCGTTCTATCGCTGGCGGCATTTCACTTCGGTCCACAAGATCATCGGCTACAAGCCGGGCACCGGCGGCTCGGCCGGCGTCGGCTGGCTGCGCAGCGTGACCGAGCACAAATTCTTCCCGGAACTCTGGGATATCCGAGACGATTTGTGATCGGCGGCGAATTCTGACCGGCCGACGCACACTGCACAGTTTGGAGGAAACCATGAGCGAGACTAAGGCGGTACCGACCGTGATGATCGAGAACGACCGGGTGCGGGTGACCGAGTGGCGCTTCGCCCCGGGCGCGGCGACCGGCCGCCATGTTCACGAGTACGATTATGTCGTGGTGCCGATCACCGCGGGAACCCTGCGCCTGGTCGAGCCGGACGGCACGCGCGACGCCCAGCTTGCCACCGGTCAGCCCTACAACCGGCCGCGCGGCGTCGACCACGACGTGATCAACGCCAACGACCACGAGTTCGTATTCATCGAAATCGAACTGCTTGAGAACCGGTGACCGATTCGGCCGCCGTCGCCGTCTGACATTCGGCGTCGGCGATCGGACTGGGGTGTCCTGGCAATTTCGGACTGCCCGGCGGCTCGTATGCGACGGCGCAGGAGGCAATCTTCGTTGTCGGCGTTGCGGATCGGGCCGCAATCGCAGAACATGCGGATCGTCCATCGGCGTGCGCCGGCGATTGAGAGGTGACGATGATCGCGAACAGTTTGGTATTGAACGCCTGGTATGCGGCCGGACTGGCTTCGGAGTTCCCGACCGGCGCGCTGCAGGGTCGCACGATCGGCGGAAAACCGATGGTCATGTGGCGCGCTGCGGATGGCGAGGTTGTCGCTTTCGACGATCGTTGCGTGCACAAGCGTATGCCGCTTTCGGCCGGCCGTTTGCTGGAGAACGGCCTCCTCGAATGCGCGTATCACGGCCTCTGCTACGATACCGAAGGCGCTTGCGTAAAGATCCCGTCACAGCCCGATGGGCCGATTCCGGTACGGGCGAAACTGCGCCCCTTTCCCGTCGTCGAGCAGGAGGGGCTGATTTGGCTTTGGCCCGGCGACCCGGTAAAGATCGGCAACTGCCGCCCGCCGCGGACGCCGGAACTCGTCAGCGACGACTGGGATACGGTCTGCTCCGAAGCGATTCGCGTGAACGCGAACTACCGCCTGGTCATCGAGAACCTGCTCGATATCACGCACTTCTATCCGCTGCATGACGGCAATATCGGCGACGAGGCCAACAGCCGGCTTCCCGTCAGGTTCGAAGAGGATATCGTCGACGGCAACCATACGATCAAATCGATACGGCATGCGGAAGGCTACGAGCAGCCGCCGATGATGGTCGACTGGTTCGGCTACGAGATCGTCGACCGCGACCACACCCATCACATGATGAACCCGGGACTGACGCGGGTCGAAATCCGTGTGGCGCCGCCGGGCAAGCTGGGCGGCGGGGAGGATCGCGGCTACGTCCTCTATCACACGCATTTCCCGATCGATCGCGAGAATGTCGAGTGGCACTGGATCGTCAACACGCCGGCCCATTACAAGCATGCCGGCAATCCGTCGAAGTCGGTGGCCGAACGATTCTCGGAAACGTTCCCGACGGTCATCGAAGAGGATCGCTGGGCACTCGAGAAGCAGCAGAAGATGTTCGCGTACGACGACGACGGCTATTCGGAAGTCCCGCTCAAGACGGACAAGGCGGTGATTAGCATTCGCAAGCTGTTCACCGCACTGGAAGCGGAAGAATCCGGAGCCGCCGCGGCGTAGCCAGGATCTACGGATCGGCCTGCGATGCAGCCATGCGTGCGTGGGCGCGGATGGCACGCGCGGTCGTCGGGTAGA
Organism: Rhodospirillaceae bacterium Spongia-Bin9; assembly: GCA_900197615.1. GTDB lineage: Bacteria > Pseudomonadota > Alphaproteobacteria > Bin65 > Bin65 > Bin65. The sequence continues at coordinate 5,824 of FZLR01000101.1, read as the reverse complement.
CTGCTATGCCGTTTTCGAGCAGCCGCGGACGGGCAGCGCGCAGGATATCGTCCTGGACCTTGTCGCCTGCGGTGCGGAGCACGGCCGACAAGGCGATGCCCGCCGTGTCGGCGCGCAGCAGCAACCGGACGATAGCCTCCATTTCGGCCTGCCCCGCCGCGACATCGTCGGAGAATTCGAAGATGGAGTTCATTTCGACGTAGGCGATGATGGAATCCACCCCGGAATCGGCGGCGAGTAGCTCGACGATCTCGTGGAAGATGAAGGTATCGTCGCTCTTCAGGCCCCACACCGGAATATCGATGGGGTTGTCGACGCTCGTCCCCGGAACGCCGAACTTCGCGAGACGCCGCCGCGTCTCGTCGCCGAAGTTGGCGAACGCGATGCCATTGGCGTCGGCGACATCGGCCGAGACGACACTGACCCCGCCGCCTGACCCGAACAGCGCCAGCCGCCGGCCGCCGACCTCCCCGAACGCGGCGTGGGCCAGCAGCACGTCCAGGAGATCGTCCATGCTGTCGACCACCGCCGCGCCGGCCTGGCGGGCTGCTGCCAGCCACAGGTTGCCGTCGGCGGCCAGCGCGCCCGTGTGGCTGGTTGCGGCGCGCATCCCGGCGGCCGAGCGACCGCCCTTGAAGAGCACCAGCGGCTTTTCGATCTCTCGGGCGAGGCGGAAGAAGCGCCCGGCGTCCCGGTCCGTTTCCAGATACATGGCGAGGATGTCGGTGTCCGGGTCTTCGGCGGCGTAGAGTAGATAGTCGGTCGGCGTCACGTCCGCGCAGTTGCCGCAGGACAGGGACTTGCCGAGCGGCAGACCCAGCACTTTGGCGCGGTGGATCATGTCCCAGGCGTAGGTGCCGCTCTGGGAGATGAAGGTGATCCCGCCCGCGGTTTTCGGCGCGTGTCGCGGCGTGCTCATGGTGATCTTCGCCGCGCCGCACCAGGCGCCGATGGTGTTGGGACCGACGATGCGCATGCCGGTGGCTTCGGCCACATCCCCAATGGCATTTTCGAGCTTCGCGCCCTCGTCGTCCCATTCGGCGAACCCCGCCGTCAGAATCTGTGCAACCCTGACGCCCTTGGCGGCGCATTGGCGGAGCGCGTCCGGGACGCCTCTTGCGCCGATGGCGACGATTGCCCGGTCGACCGGTCCGGGCAGGTCGTCGACGCTGGGGTAAGCCTTGCAACCATAGATGCTCTCCGCCGTCGGATGGACCGGAAAGAGCTTCCCCGCGTAGCCGAAATCGACCAGGTTCTGGACGATCCGGAACCCCAGCTTACCGGGCTGCGCCGAGGCCCCGACGACGACGATGCCTGCCGGGTGGAAGATCGGGCGCAGGGCGTCGTGCAGGTCCCTTTGCAGGGCCTTCCGCGCCGCAGGATCGAGACAGCCGAACGCGGACGGGTCGGACGGGCCTTCGTCGGACAGCACGATATGGGCATCTACTGCGACGGCGCCGTCCCCGGAAAGGATGACCGGGTTGATGTCCAACTCGGCGATGTTTTCTCCGAACAGCAGGCCGTGAGGGCCGCCGACGGCTGACAGGATCGCCTTCAGCACATCGGCGCCGTCGGGATACCCCGCCGCGCCCGCCAGAACCCGGACATCGGCCTCGCCGAGCGGCGCCAGCCGGAACGCCACGTTCGCCGTTTCCTCGACGCCCGTTCCACCGGCACCGCACATGACCACGGGGCCGAACACCGGGTCGAGGACGGCGCCGACGATCGCCTCGCGGCCCGGCGCCGCCATGGGCTCGACGACGACACCCTCGATGCCTTCGGTACCGGCCGCCGTTACGAGTTCCCCGAACGCCGCCGGGGCGTCCGCCGGTTCGACATTGAGGCGAACCCCGCCGGCCGCCGCCTTGTGGACGATGCCGGGCACCGCGATCTTCATCGCCACAGGGCCGCCGGCCGCGCCGGCCAGTGCCGCCGCCTCTTCGGCGTTCCGGGCCAGGCGGGCAGCGGTCGTCGGGATGCCGTAGCGGCGCAGCAGTTCCTTGGCCCGGTGTTCGAGCAGGACGGTCATTCGATGCGGGACCCTAGGCGACGCGGTAGCGTTCGATGACGTCGGGGTCCGGCTCAAGGCCGAGCCCGGGTCCCTTTGGAACCTTCACCCGCCCGTCCACCGGCAAGGTCGCGCCGCCATAGAGTTCGGCCTCGAAATCGCAGTAGAGGCGTTCCAGCATGGGCGTCGAGCGGTAGGCCGCGTTGAGGTGCAGGGTCGCCACCTGGCCGGGGCCGAAGAGCGCGCAGTGCGGCACGTATTCGATGCTCGCCGCGTCGCAGAAGGCGGCGATCTTGATCAATTCCGTCACGCCGCCGGTCTTGGCTACGTCGGGCTGCGCGATGTCGATGGCCCCGGCGTCGACCATGGCCACGAAATCGTAGAGGCTGCCGGCATTCTCGCCGGCGGCGATGCGGTGGCGGCCGGTCGCCCGCACCCTGGCCAGGCCGCGGTAGTTCTCCGGCGGCCATACCGGCTCTTCCAGCCAGTAGAGGCCGAGCGGCGCCAGTTCGGCGTCGTAGCGCAGCGCCTCCTCCACCGACCAGGGACAGTTGGTGTCGAGCATGACGATGGCGTCGTCGCCGGCCGCCTCGCAGGCGGCCGCGATCTCCGGCAACGATATTTCGTGGAGCTTGATATACCGGTAGCCCCGCTCCACGGCCTCGCGGGTAATGCGCACGACATCGTCCACATTGCCGTAGCGCAGCAGGCTGGCGTAGACCTCGAGCTCGTCGGCAAACGACCCGCCCAGCAGGTTGACCAAGGGTTCTCCGCAGGCTTTGCCGCGGATGTCCCAGAGTGCCGTATCGACGGCCGAGACCCCGTAGATAATCGGTCCGACGCGGCCGAAATTCTGCAGCTCGAACTCCAGATCGAACTTGATCCGGGCTATTTCCGCCGCCTCGCGGCCCACGACCAGCGGCAGCACCCGGGTATCGATGAGGCTTTTCAGGGCCGTGTCCTCGTTGCGTGAAAAGGCCTCGCCCCAGCCGACCAGGCCGGTATCCGTTTCCAGGCGCACGAACAGGGTGTCGAAAGCGCACTTTGGGTCGCCGCCGAAGCTCCACGGCGGGATGCCGCCGGCCTCGAAGGGAACGGAGACCAGGATCGTCTCGGCCCCTGCAATTTTCATGGGGCAATTTTCATGGGGCGACCTTCATGCTTGGGGTACCTCGTGGTTGAGCACCGTCACCCGGTGCATCAGCCGGTGCCGCGGGTGGTAATCGGCGACGGCGTAATGGACCGTCACCCGATTGTCCCAGACGACCAGGGTACCGGGTTCCCAGCGATACCGGATCTGGAATTCCGGCGTGCGGATGTGCTCGAACAGGTAGTCTAGCAGGCTGGCGCTTTCGCGTTCGTCCAGGCCCTCGATGTTGCGGGTGAAGGACTCGTTGATGTACAGCGCCCGGCGCCCGGTTTCCGGGATGGTCCTGACCGCCGGATGGCGCACCGGCGGATGCTCGAGCCTGGCCGCCTCCATGTATTGGAACCGTTCGCCCTCCCAGAGATGCCGTTTGAACGGCCGCTCGTAGAGCTTCATGAAGTCGTGGGTCGCGACGCGGCCTTCCAGATGCGCCTTCATGGGGTCGGTCAGGGCCTCGTAGGCGGCGTACATGTTGACCCAGATGGTGTCGCCGCCGACATCCGGAATCGACCGGGCGTGGAGGATGGACAGGAAGTCGGGCTTCGCGGCGAAGGAATAGTCGGAGTGCCAATTGTTGACCGTCGGCGGCCGCTCGGCGTCGTTCTCCAGCACGGATACGCAGGGATTGTCGGCGTGCACCCGGAACATTGAATCCGGGACTACCGGCACATCGCCGAAATGGCGCGCGAAGGCGGCCTGCCGATCCGGCGTAATGTCCTGGCCCGGGAAGAATACGACCAGATGGTCGAGGATGGCGTCCATGATCTCGGCCGCCGTCGCCGCGTCCAGCTCCCGGCTCAGATCGACACTGGTAATCTCGGCACCGATCGCCGGGTTGATCGGCCTGACGGAGATGTGCCGGCAGGTTTTCGCTTCGGCGACGGCCGCCATGACATCACCTCCTCGAACGGCTTTCCCTGGGGCAGTCGACACCGCCCGACCGAAATGCGCTCGTAGAATCGATCCAAACCAAGTCCGGCCCCGCATAAACGGGTACTCGAAACTACTATATAACGGGTTACGATTTGGGGTCAGCGTTAACTTTCACGGCTTCCGGGGTGCCCGATAGCGGCCCTGAAACGCAAACCGATTCCTGAGTACGAGACCGAAGAAGGCCCCGGCGCCCTGCCCTCGACCGACGCCATCCATACCGGTGCTTCCGGCGCCGCTCCGGCTTGACCGGGTCGCTGCCGCTTGTATACATTATTTTTTCCCGGCTAGGAATCATCGGTCGCTCCGCTTCGCGGAAATCCGCGGACTATTTTGTGCGTGCAGGCACAAGAAGGCGCGCTTGCGCTCGGAACGAACGGCCGGGAGCCTGAAAAAAGGGAGGGATTACCCATGTTGAAACGGACTGTTTGGGCCATTTCGACCGTGCTGGCGATGAGCCTGCTCGCAAGCGGCCACGCCAAGGCGCAAACCTACAAACTCTACGTCAACCTGCCGCTGAGCGGACCCTGGTCGTCCTTCGGCGAGGGCATGTTCAACTCGTTCAAATTGGCCATAGACCAGGGCAACGCCTCCGGCGTCATGGGCAAGGTCAAGCTCGAGGTCGTGCGCGGCGACAATGCCGGCGACAGCGCCCAGGCGGCGAGCCTGGCGACCAAGGCAGGAGCCGATTCCAGGGTCATCGGCGCCTTCTGCTGTTGGAGCAGCGGCCTGGCCCTGGCCACTCACGCCCTCTACAACCGCTATAAATTGCCGACCATCCTCGGCGGCTCCAACGACCACCGCTCGACGCGGCCGTTCCACAAGAGCGCGGTCATTTTCCGGAACTCGCCCTACGATCTCATCAACATGAAGATGCTGGCGACCTACGCCACCAACTATGCCAAGCTGAAGCGCATCTTCACGATCGACGACAACACGGCGTTCTCCGTGACCCAGGTCAACGAGTTCACCAACGCCGCCGTGAAGCTGCACGGCAAGGGCCGCATCATCGGGCGCGAGAGTGTGCAGCTGGGCGAGAAGGACTTTACGCCGCTGATCACCAAGCTAAAGACCATGAACCCGGACGCCGTCTTCTATGCCGGCCACATGGTGGAGGCGGCGCTGTTCCGCCAGCAGATGCTGAAGCTCGGCCTCAACGTGCCGATGATGAGCTCCGGCGGCGTGTTCTCCAACACCTACATCAAGGTCGCCGGCAAGGCCTCCGAGGGAACGCTCGCCAGCTTCTGGGGACTGCCGCTGGATCATTATCCGGAAGGGCGCGGCACGGCCTTCGAGAAGGCCTATGCAGCGGCCAAATTCCAAGACCCGTACGAGTCCTTCGGGCCGATGGCCCATGCGGCGGGGCAGGTCTACGTCCAGGCCGTTGCGCGCCTAGTCAAGGCCGGCAAAGTCACCCGCAAGGCGCTTCTGGCCGAGCTTAACAAGGGCCAGTACAAGACCTCGATCGGGGACTTCGGCTTCGACAAGCATGGCATGCTCGATATCCTGCATATCGGCATCTTCCGGGTCGAAAACGCCAAGTGGAAGCTGCTCTACCGGACCGACCGGGCGGCCACAAAGTTCCGGAAGATCGCGGATTGACCCGTCTGCCGGGAAACCGGCGCCGGGCCATTCAACAACATAAACCAGTCGGCCGGGGCCGCGGGGAGGGAATGCCGCCCTCCCCTGGCGTCCGGCTGAAATCGGCGGCACCCGGGGCCGGCCCGGGCGGGCGCCCA
>FZLR01000072.1 GCA_900197615.1 Rhodospirillaceae bacterium Spongia-Bin9 | reverse complement strand
AACCCCATGGTCTGGGCCCGCGCCATCGACCGGCTGCGCGGCCTTCGGCCCGAAAAGCCGAGTCCCCCCCCCCGCCCGCCGCGCGGCGGCGGTCCGAAGCGTCGGCCTGCGCCCGCGCGCGACCGGCGTCCTGCCAGACGATCGCGTTGACCGCCGGATTGTGCCGCTCGACGCGCTCGAGAAAATGGTCGAGCAGTTCGCGCGCGCCGATCTCCCGCGCAGTGAGCAGCGCCATCAGCTCGGTGGCCGACTTGTAGTGGATTTCGGACATCGTGCTCTCCCCGCAGGTTATCCGGCGCGCCCCTTTGACCACCCGGATTGCAGTAGCGTCAACGGGATAGCATTTCGATCGGCGGCCGGCAGCAATACCGATGTCCCGGAATTCGAATCGTCGTCAGGGCGTCGGATAAAGAACGGTTTCCTCGGTCCAGACGCCCTCAAGAATGCGGACACGATCCGCAAAGCCTGCAATCTCGCGAATCGGGCCCGTCAGCAGCGCCTTCACACGCGCCGCGTCGGCAGCGGCGATCTCGTCGACGCAATCGCAGAGCGGCTCCGCGCCGGCGCGCCCGGCCGGCCGGGCGTGGTTCTGGGCATAGCCCCGCCCGGCGCCGGTTTCCGTCAGCAGCGCCGCGATCTGCGGTCCCGCGATTTCCCGCCACCATGTCCGGAATTCGCCCCGGTCGACGTGCGGGTTGCGCCGGACTTTCAGGAACAGCTTCCGTCTTTCGCCGTCGAACGGCAGGAGAAGATGCTCGCCGGTGAGCACGGCAAAGTCCCGGACCGGCCGGGCGAAAGTCTCCCGCTCGTCCCGCTTCAGGACCGGCCCGGCGCTCGTGTCGGCGATGTGCTTCAGGCGGTGCGCCTCGTCCCGGTACCACACCATGGCAACGCCGTCGCACCGGGCCGCCGGCAGTTGCGGTCCGGGCGCAGGCTCCGGCATCGCAACAGCGTCGCAATGGACATAGCGGTGGATATTGCGCCAGCGCGGCATCGACATGCCGAGCCGGGCATGTTCGCGCCAGCGGGCGCGGAAGGCTTCGCGGTCCATCTCCGGCCGCCGCTCGGCGAAATAAATCAGTTTCGGCCGCGCAGGCACGGGCCGGGGCTTACCGCCGGTGCAGGCGGTTGTCGAGGACCAGCAGGAAACCGTTGATCGAGACGGCGAAGACGCCGATCAGCACGGTAATCGCGATCATCATCGAGACGTCGTTGACCTCGATCCCGCCCATGATCAGGTGGCCGAGGCCGCGGACCGAGGCGAACATCTCGCCGATCATCACTCCGAGGAAGGTGATCGAGAAGCTGAGCCGGGTCGCGGTCACGAGTTCCGGTATCGTCGCGGGCACATAGATCAGCGGGAAGGTCTGCAGCGGGCCCATGCGCATGCTCTTCGCTGTGCGGAGCAGCGCCGGGTTTATCGAGCGCACGGCGTTGTAGGTGATCAGCGTCATCGGAATGATGCCGTGGATCGCGCCGAAAGCGACCTTGGCGGCGAAACCGAGGCCGAAGAACAGCAGCATGACCGGATAGAGCGTCACCTTGGGCGTCGCCTGGAGCGCCACGAACAAGGGCGCGAATATCTCGCCGGCGCGCCGGTTGAGGCCGAGGATCATGCCGATCAGCGCCCCGCCGAAAATGGCGATAACGAGCGCGACGCCGAGCGCCCGCAGCGTCTCCTCGGCATGGCTCCAGAAGCGGGCGGTCGGGAACATGATCTCGGCGCGCTCGAGGGTTTCGAGCGGCGAGGTCAGCGCCTCGCTGCCGACGAGATAGTGAAGGAACTGCCAGATCGCGAGCAGGGCGACGATCACGATGCAGGCGTCGAGCGACTTGCTCAACGTCCCGCCTTCGATCGTAATCTTCTTCGCGGTCGAGACCGTCCAGGCCGATCCGGCGGTGAATTGCGAGCGGCGCTCGAAGATATGCACGCCGGTCAGCAGGACGGTGACGAGGAGAATGACGAAGAGCAGAAGCCCGTACATCTTCTCGCTCTCGAAGCCGTCGTAGGCGAAGGCGATGGAAAAGCCGAGGCCGGAATTGGACAGGATGAACTCCGATCCGATTACCCCGGCCATGCCGTAGCCGAGAACCAGCTTGATGCCGGTGAAAATATAGGGCGCCGCCGCCGGCAGCTGGATCCGCACTGCCGTCTCCACCCGGCCCATCCGGAAGCTCCGGCCGGTCTTGGCGAGCACCGGCGGGATCCGGTCCAGCCCGCTCAGCGTGTTGGTGATCATGGCGACCAGCGCATAGGCGAAGCCCATCAGGATGATCGAGAAATCGTTCATCCCGACGACGACGATGGCGAGCGGGTAGAGCACGAAGAAGGGCAGCGCGTAGTAGCTCGCGATCACCGGCTCCATCGCCCGGCGCAGCCGCGGCAGCCGGAAGAGGAGAAGCCCGATCAGGAAACCCAGGACCGTTGCCAGGATGATTGCGATGAAAATGTTGCGGATGGTCTTGGTGGTCTGCTGCCAGAACTCGGATTCGCCCATCAGGCCGGCCAGCGTCGTCGCCATGCGCGAGGGTGCGGTGAGCTGCAGCGGGCTGATGGCGCCGGCCTGGCACAGGATCTCCAGCAGAAGGACCGCCGAGACCAGCAGGGCGATCCGGATATGGGTCGAACTCCGCCTCACGGGCCGCCGTCTCCCATCGCCTTCATCGATTCGCCGCGCAGCAGTTCCCAGAGATGGGTGGTCACCTGGCCGAATTCGTCCTTGGAGGCCATGCGGCTGTCGCGGTCGACCGGCCAGCCTGTCTCCACGATCTCGATAAAAACGCCGGGCCGGGCCGACATGACGCCGATGCGGTCGGACAGCAGGGCCGCTTCGTCGAGCGAATGGGTAATCAGCAGCACGGTCGCGCCGGTCTCGCGCCACAGGCGGAGCAGCTCGTCGCCCATCAGGATCCGGGTCTGCTGGTCGAGCGATCCGAACGGCTCGTCGAGCAGGATCAGCCGCGGTTCCATGACGAAGGTGCGCGCGATGCAGACGCGCTGGCGCATGCCGCCGGACAGCTCCGACGGGCGGGCCTTCGCGAAACCCTGGAGGCCCATGAAGTCGATCGCATAGTCGACGCGGTCCCGGACCTCGGCCCCGGCCATGCCCAGTCGGCGCAGGCCGAAGGCGATATTGTCGAACACGGTGAGCCAGGGAAAAGACGCATCGTCCTGGAAGACGATGCCGACCCCTTCCGGCACCGCGCCGCGGACCGGCCGGCCCTCGAACACGACCTCGCCGCCGGTCGGCTCCGTCAGGCCGGCGACAATGTCCATCATCGTGGTCTTGCCGCAGCCCGACGGGCCGATCGTGGCGAAGAATTCGCCCTGCCTCAGCGCCAGGTCGATCGGGCCGAGGGCATGAACGGTGCCGCCGTAGACATGCTCCACGGCGTCGAGCGTTACGGCCGTTTCCGCCCCGGCGGCCGGTTCCGCCCCGGTTGCCGGGGAAATCGCTTCAGCGCCTGTTTCAGGAGACATGACGGATCGGATGTTCTTGGACGGATAGGAAATTCGCCGGCGGAGATGCCCTTTCGCCGGGGGTGGCGAACTTGCTGAAATACCAGATTTCGGAACGGTTCACACTTTTTTGCACGGCCGCCCGACGATTGGAACGCTTTTCCAGGAGACAAAAAATCATAAGAAAAAATTATAATAACAAGAAGAATACAGTATTAGAAATTATAATTTTCTCATGGCATGGTCTCCCCGGATTGAAGCGGACAGACAAGGGGCAACTCCCGTCTTGCCCTCAACGAGGCACCTACCGGCGGAAACAAGTGAGCAATTGTGGCTTGCGAACCCGCTACCGCCGGTCCGGTGTGCGCCGCGGCCCCCCAAAAGGGCCGCGGCGTTGCCCGAACCTCCTCCGGGCAGCAAAAAAGGCGGCGCCTCCCCGGCGCCGCCTTTCGTCTTTCGCCATTCGGCCTCGCGGCCGGACTACATGCCTTGCTGGTCCTTCGGCAGGAAGGAATCGTCCAGAATTTTCTTCCAGTCGATCGGGCCTTTCCAGGCGCCCTGGTCGCGCAATCCGTCAAGCATGGCATTGAGAGCCGGGAGGTCGAACTTTCCGCGACCCCAATAGTTGATCTTGACCATATTCTTCACAGCGCTGATCGCGACCTCTTCCGAGACCTTCTTGCCGTAGGCCTTGGCGACCAATTTCGCCGCCTTGACCGGCTCGCTGTAGAGATAGTCCACAGCCGCCCGCCGCGCCGCGATGATGTTGCGCAGTTTCTCCGGCTGCTTCTTGGCGAATTCGGCGGTCGTCACGCCGACGGTCTGGGTCATGCGCGGCAGGTTGCTCAGATCGAAGGCGATCTGGTACTTGCCTTTCCGGCCGCTCCAGATCGGCTCCAGGATGAGGGCGGCCTGGACATCGTCGCGCTCCAGCGCAGCCAGTCCGGCGCCGACCTTGCCCAACGAAACCAGCTCGATTTCGCCCGGCTTGAAGCCCGCCGCGGCGACCGCCATCTTGGCGAGCGTCTGGCTGGTCGAGCGGGGCCTCGTGTAGGAGACCTTCTTGCCCTTGAGATCCTGGATCGACTTGATGCCGCTGCCCGGCATGGAGACCCAGAACAGGTCCGCCAGGGTCATCACGTTGGCGCTGACGATCTTGACGTCGTGGCCTTCGCGGAAAGCGGCAAGCACGGCCGCCGTGCCGACGACGCCGTAGCCTGAGCCGGAGGCGATCTGGTTGCGCATCGTGGTGCCGCCGCCGGACGACGAGATCACCTGGGTAATGTCGATACCGCGCTTCTTGAACTCGCCCCGCTCGATGGCGACCGCGATCGGCGCGGTGTTGAACAGGAAGCCGTAGTGCGATGCGACGATCGTCTCGGCCTGGGCCGGGACGGACGCCGCGGCGAAAGCGAACGCCATCGCGCCTATGCGTGTATTACGCCAAAACATGGACATGGCCGTCTCCTCTTGATGGCCCGCGTTTCCAACGGCGGGCATTTCCTCTCGGGATGGTGTCGGAACATTGTGCAGAAGGGGTCGGACTGCGGTCTTTTCGTCTTTATCGCGCTACCCTTTCCCCGATCTTGTTCGGCGGCGCCGACCCAGATTGCGCCGGCACTGCTGCCCGCCGTCCAGTCGACGACATTGGCGAAAGTCGGTTTTGCACTCCAAACCCGGGCGCAGTATATGAAGCGCCCTCATGCTGTCAACGGAACGGCGGCGCCTGCCGAAACCGGCGAAACCTGCTGAAATTCCGGGTTTTCGGCGAAAATCCGCCTATTCTGCCGTTGCCGCTGCACGACGGCGGTATGCGACGCGCGCATAGCAACCGATCGGGATAACCGAAGCATGTTCGAGAGGCTGAACGCTCCCTTCGGCGCGGAAACCCGGTCGGTCGATCTTTCCCGGCCGCTGAATGCGGCGACGGCCTCGGCAATCCGGTCGGCGTTTCTGGAGCATGGCGCGCTGGTCTTTCGCGACCAGCGGGTCGAGGATGCGCATCTGGCAGCCCTCGGGGCGCTGTTCGGCCCGCTGGAACAAAATCTGATCGAGAACAACGACGGCCGGATCATGAGCGCCGTCCACTGCATCACGAATTTCGATTCCGACGGCAGGCCGTCCGCCCGGCCCTACATCAACACCAACTATTTCTGGCACACCGACAAGTCCTATCTCGCCGTGCCGTCGCTCGCGACCATGCTGCATCCGGTCGAACTGCCCGCCGCCGGCGGCGATACGCAACTCGCCCATATGGGCCTGGCTTATGCGGCACTGCCGGAAGTGACCCGGCAAAAGATCGCGGGGCAGCGGGCGATCCACAGCCTCGAATTCATGCGCGAGAGCCTCGATAACCCGCCGCCGACCGAGGACCAGAAGCGCAACGCCCCGCCGGTCAGCCACCCCATCGTCCGGCCCCATCCCGAAACCGGGCAGCCCTGCCTTTATATCGGCATGTACGCCTCCCATGTCGAAGGCCGGCCCGTCGCCGAAGGCCGCACGATCCTCGCCCGCCTGCAGGAACAATCGACCCAGCCGCCCTTCGTCTACTCCCACCGCTGGCATCCCGGCGACGTGACGATCTGGGACAATCGCTGCCTGATGCACCGCGGCGTTTCGGACTACGCGATGGATCGCGAACGCCGGGTGATGAAACGGGTCTGCGTACAGGATCCGGCCGGACAGGGTGCGGGGTCAGCCGGCCCCGGCCCCGGCTAGCAGCTTCCGCGTCGCCGCCACGGCACGGGAAACCCGTTCGACGGCGGAAATGCCCGAGGCGGCCAGCGTGGCCTGCGGTATCTCGAGTGCGAGCGGTATGCCGCCGGGGAGCGCCCGCAGGATCGCAGCGAGGTCGATGTCGCCGTGGCCGGGCAGGAGGCGCTCTTGCGTTGCCTCGAAGATGAGGTCGTCGCGTTTTGGCGGTGTTTCCAGCGCCGGCGCATCGCAGATCTGGGCGTAGCGGAACCGGCGGCGCGGCAGGCGCGCCAGGTCTTCGACGGAACTGCCCGAGCGGTGGAAGTGCAGGGTGTCGAGCGCGATGCCGAGCGCGTCGCGGTTGCATATCCGCACCAAGTCGGCCGCCGCCGAAAGGTCGGAGAGCGCCATCCAGGGCACGAATTCCAGATCGACCGTCAGGCCGCGTTCGGCCGCCAGGTCGCAGAGGCGGCAGACATTGTCGACCGGGCGGGCCGGATCGGCGTCGTCGACCGAGGCCATGACATGCCGGGCGCCGAGCCGGGCGGCGGTGTCGAGGAAGGGGATATAGTCGGACACCCGCGTTTCAGGGACGATCCGCGCCGTGTTCGCGTCCAGCGCCGCAATGCCCCGGTCCGCCATGGCCGCCAGTATTTCCGCCTGGAGCGCCGCTTCGAGCAGCAGGGGCGTCTCCCCGCCGCCGGGTTGCCCGCCGAGCAGCCGCAGGCCGACATGGCTGCAGCCGGCCTGCGCAGCGGCTGCGACCGTCTCAAGCGGCGACAATTCCGGTACCGTGTAATAGGAGAGGGAAAGCGGACGGGTCATGCCGGCGGCCGGGCACAGAAGATGGGCGGGGAAAGGGTGCCGGCACCTAGCATCCGCCCCGCGGCCCGGCAATGTCGGGATTTCCGGAAGACGGCGATGAAGGCGGCGGCATCCGATGACTGACAGCAGGGACCGGCCGGTCGCGGTCGTGATCGGCGGCGGCAACGGCATCGGCGAGGCCGTCTGCCGCCTCATGCACGAGCGCGGCTGGCGCGTCGCCGTCGCGGATATCGACGCAGACGCGGCGCAGCGCGTGGCCGGCGATCTCGAAACCGCCGCCTTCGCCTTCGACGTTGCCGACGAGGCCGCGGTCGGGGACGCTGCAGAACGGATCGAGGGCGAAGTCGGCCCGGTCGCCGCGCTGGTCGTAGCCGCGGCGGTTTTCCAGGACATCGTGCCGACCGAAGACCTGCCCATCGCCGAATGGGAGCGCATCCTGCGGATCGACCTGACCGGCACGCTGATCGCGAACAAGGCGTTCGGCCGGCGCATGGTGGCGCGCCGGCGGGGCAGCATCGTCAACATCGCCTCGATCGCCGCGCTGGGCTCCATGCCCGCCGAGGCCTACGGCACGAGCAAGGCCGGCGTCGTCCACCTGACGAAGAACCTGGCCGGCGAATGGGGCCGCGCGGGTGTGCGGGTCAACGCCGTCTCGCCGGGCTCGACCCTGGTGCCGCGGGTCGAGGAACGGCTGAAATCCGGGCGCTACGCCGCCGATCCCGGCGACTTCACCGCCCTCGGGCGGATGGTCCGGCCGATGGAAGTCGCCGAGGTCGTGGAATTCCTGGCCTCCGACCGCTCCTCGGCCATGACCGGTAACAATCTGGTCGTCGATGCCGGCTGGCACATCGCCGCCACCTGGGCCCAGTTCGGCGGCGTGCGGGACTTCTGAGGCATTCGGCCGCTGACCGCCGGTGCCCCACCCTAGGCTTGGCGAAGCAGCCGCCTTGCATTGTCGGCCCAAACCGGGTCGATCTCGCCGTGTTCGCCTTCTGCCGGCTGGTCCCAGCCGGCGAAATTGGTGCCATAGACGATACGGTCGTTGCCGACCCATTGCCGGAGCAGGGCGAGCGCCGACGGGTCGGTGACATGGGCGTCGTACCACAGCCGGGTGACGGCTTCCTCGAACGCGCCATCTTTCTTGATCTCCGCGCCGGCCCAGGGCCGTTTGCGCGCCGCCTGGGCGAGCCGGCCGGCGAGCATCGGCAGGCCGCCGCCGCCATGGCTGATCCAGATGTCGAGGTCGGGGTGGCGGTCCAGCACGCCGCCGAAAATCAGCGTGGCGACGGCGATCGATTCCTGCGCCGCGAAGCCGATGACGACATCGAGGTCGAACCGTTTCAGGTTCGGATCGCCCGGCGGCCCGTCGATGCCCGAGGGCGCGGGGTGGAAGAACAGCGGCACGTCCAGCTCCACGAAAGCGTCGTAGAGCGGGTCGAGCGCCGGGCTGTGCAGCGGCTCGTTGAACTCCGTGCCGGTCGCCGCGCCCCACAGGCCGAGCTCGCCGACCGCCCGGTGCAGCTCTTCCACGGCGGCGCCGGCATCCTGCATCGGCAGCGAGGCGAGGCCGCCCAGCCGGTCCGGGTAGCGCCGGACCAGTTCGGCGCAGGCATCGTTATGCCTGCGGCAGAAGGCGATGGCTTCGGCGGTTTCGATATGGTGGAAATAGGTCAGCGGGCTCGGCGACAGGACCTGGAAATCCGTGCCGTCCCGGTCCATCCGCTGCAGCCGCAGGTCCGGATCGGTGAACGGGCTCGCCTTGTGCCGCACGCCGACCAGCTTGTAGTTGCCGACCCGGTACCAGGGCGTGCCGTCCGCGTCCTCGCCGAATTCCGGCCCGTGCCGCCCGGCCGCCCCGGTCGTGGAATTGAGGCGGACGTGGGCGTGCACATCGATAACCGCCGCCGTTCCGATTCCCGTCATCGCACCCTCCGCCTTCGATTCCCCGGCAAACCCGGCGCATTATGGCCGGCCCCGGCAGGCCGTCAAATCCGGCAGGCCGTCATATCCCGCGGGGCAGGGAGCGGGATTCGCGGAATTTGCACGCCAAATCCAACTGTGCCAGCATCCGGGATCGCCGGTTCGCCCCTGGAATTGCCGAGATGCCCGCAGCCTCCCCGCCGCAGATGACGGTCCGCACCTGCGCCGAAGCGGTGATCGCGGCCCAGCGCAGGCACGGTCCCGAGCCGGCTGCCTTCCTCGCCGCCATCGAACGGCCCATCGCCGCCCTCCTGGAGCGGGACGATCTGCGCGGGCAGGGCATCCCGCGGCAGGGCAACAATGTCGACTGGTCCCGATATCTCTATTTCGACGGCGACCTCTCTTTCCTGCTCTTCGAGGTGCCGGAGGGAGGCCGGATCCCGCCCCACGATCATGGCGTCTGGGAGCTGTTCGCCGTCTATCGCGGACGCATGCGCCACACCGTCTACCGCCGCACCGACGACGCCTCGGTCGAGGGATATGCGACGCTGGAAGCGACCGACGACCGGGCGATGGGCGCCGGCGAATCCGCCATCGTCGCGCCGCCGGCGGATATTCACAGTTTCGCCGCGCTGGACGGCGGCGCCATGGGGCTCACCGTCGTCTCGGGGCGCTACAAGCCGGACCGGCACTATTACGATCCGGAAGCGAACAGCTATGTCATCAAACGCGCAGCCAACCTGCGCTAGGCCGGCAGCGGAAGAAAGGCTTGCATGAGCGACGGCGGGCAACGATCGGCGCTGGTGACCGGCGCGGCCGGCGGGCTGGGCTTCGCCATCGCGCAGCGTCTCGCGGCCGACGGCTGCCGCGTCGGGCTGATCGATATCGATGGCGACGGCGCTGTCCGCGCGGCGGCGGACCTGGAGGGCGCCGCGGGCTTTCGCTGCGACGTGACCTCGGAGGAATCGGTCATCGACACGTTCGGACGGTTCGAGCGGACATTCGACGGGCCGCCCGACATTCTGGTCAACAATGCCGGCATCGTGCGCTTCGGCGATCTGCTCGAACATACGGTCGAGGACTTCCGCAAAGTCACCGAGGTGAATCTCGTCGGCGTGTTCCTGATGTCCCGCGAGGCCGGTGCGCGCATGGCGGCGCGCGGCAGCGGCGCCATCGTGAACATCACCTCGCTCAACGCCGTCCAGACCAGCCCGGACGCCGGCGCCTATCCGGCAACCAAGGCGGCCGTCGCGAAGCTGACCGAGCAGTTCGCCCTGGTGCTCGGTCCCAAGGGGGTCCGGGTCAACGCCGTCGGGCCGGGTTTCATCGACTCCGGCATGTCGACGCCGATCTACCGCGACCCGAAGGTCCGCGAGCAACGGGGCAGGGCGGTGCCGGCCGGGCGGATCGGCACGGCCGAGGACGTTTCCGCCGCCGTCGCCTTTCTGGCGTCCGACGAAGCCGGCTACATTCATGGCCAGCATCTGATGGTCGACGGCGGGGTTTCGTTCAGCCTGAAAAACCAGATGCCGCGCAAGGCGCCGAAAGAAGCCGGAAAATAGCGGCATGCGCACCCTGATCCTTTCCGGCGGCATCCGGCACGATTTCGCGGACAATGCCGCGGCGCTGGCCGGACAGCTGGCCATGGACGGGTTCGACTCGGACATCGAGACCGATATCGAGGCCGGGCTGGCGCGCCTGGAGGGCGGCGGCTATGCCCTGCTCACGGTCATGGCCCTGCGCTGGCGCATGGAGGGCAATCCGAAATACGCGCCGCACCGGGAGGAATGGGCCTTCAGCCTGTCGCCGGAGGGGCGCGCCCGGCTGGGCGGTTTCGTCCGCGGCGGCGGCGGCCTGTTCGGGCTCCACACCGCCTGCCTGTGTTTCGACGATTGGGCGGAATGGCGGGACATCCTCGGCGGCGTCTGGATCTGGGGCCGCTCCTGGCATCCGCCGCTCGGGCCGGTCTCCGTTGCGCGGACGGCGGAAGACCATCCGCTGACTGCCGGCCTTGCCGGGTTCGATTTCGTCGACGAGGTCTATAGCGGCCTCAGCCTGGCGGACGGCGTTCGCCCGCTGCTCGAAGCCAGGGCCGGAAAGGGGGGACCGGCCGAACCCGTCCTGTGGACGCACCGCTACGGCAGGGGCCGGGTCGTGTTCGACGCCCTCGGCCACGACCGGGCGTCGATCGAGCATGAGACCCACGCCGAAATCGTCCGCCGCGCTGCCTTCTGGGCGGCGGGTGGCCGGTCCGGCAAAGACGACGCCCGGAGCCTCCGTGGATCGGGTTGGGACGGCGATCTCGAAGAGATGCGCGCGGCGAGTCCATTGCCAGACGAAAAGAGCCCCGACTCAAACCGGTAAGGTCGATCCACTGCGGGCGTAGCGCATCTCACTGACGCCAGATCGCCTGCCACGCCTCGAATTCGGCGGGGGCAATTCGGTAGCGGGCGAAATTACCTTCGTGGAGGCTTACCAGTTCCCGTTCGGCGATTTCCCGGAATCGCTCGCGTTCCGGTTCGTCGATACGGCCGCGGGCCGCTTCGGCGACATGGGCGGCTGCCTGTCTCTTGTCCATCTTCCCGCGCACAATTTCGGCGACGACCTCGCGCAGCGCTGTCCGGTGCCGCATTCGGAAGGGATCGGGCTCGCCGAGCGACTGGCGCACCGCCGCGTAGCGGGCCGCCGACCGCCTGTATGCCCACAAGAAAACGTCGCGCAGCAGTTCGGTGCGCTGAAGCTCGTACACGCCGAGTATCGCTTCGGTGTAGAGGTCGCGCGGCACCTCCTCGAACGACAGGGGCGACAGGTTCGCCCTGATGAGCGGGATATTGGCGGCGAGGCGGGAGACCCGCTTGTTCACATCGTCGAAGGGTTGCAGATACGGCAGATGCACCATTGCGAAGAAGGCCTGCTCGAACGGGTCTTCGATTGCCGAGCCCCTGGCGAGAATCAGGTCGAAGCACTCCTCGACGAGTTGCGGCGCATCCAGCGGGTGGAAGACCGAGCCGCCGATGGCGACGCTGCGGTGCCGGAGCCGGCCCGGCGCTTCCGGGTCGGGCAGCAGGTTGTCCGCCAGCGCGGCGTGGAGATTGCGTACGGTATACCGGTCGAACCCGATATCCGCCGCGCCGTCGACCAGGAACCCGATGGCTTCCTTGTGGTTCAGGATCATCTGGGTTTCCAGGGCATCCTTCCCTTCCGCTTCCTCGCCGGCCTCGATCAGGCGCTGCGTATCGAGCAGAGAATAGGTGTTGCCTTCCAGGCGACTCGAATTCCACGACAGGTCGATCAGCAGCCGGTTCAGAATTTGCCGGGCGTAAGTGCCGGCGGGCTGCTCGACGGTCCCCGGCTTACCGATCTGCCAAAGCTGCGTCCGTTCCTCGGGTGAGAGATAGAAAGTCTCGTTGGGCCGGTAGGAATCGAGGAATTCCCGGTCATATCCGGCCGGCTCGCGAGACAGAGTAGGCTTTCGGACATGTTCCCGAATCTCTTGGCCGGACTCGGACAGCGGCGGCAGAGCTTCTACCTGAATGCTTACTCTGGGAAGTCCGGAAACGAATTGGACCGATACATCGGCATTTCTGGGCACGCGGTATCTTGCCCAGCGGCCCGAACTCTCCATGAGCAACCTCTTGTCGTCGACCAGGGATTTGAGTCGGTATTGCAGTGTCCGGCGCGGGGGCGCGGGGTCGAGCGCTTCGGCGATCTGCCTGGCGGTCATGCCTTCCGGATGCTGTTGCACAACCTCTTCGACCGCCTGAAGTTCTTCTTCCGGGATCCGCTTCACGACAGCGTCTCTCTTAGTTGCGCGCTTAGTTCTACGCGCAAATTAGGCTTTCAACGCGCAATTATCAACTCTACGCGCAAGATATCTTGCGCGTAGCAGCCCAAAGTTGCGCATAGACGGGTACGCGCAAGTACGGTCCCGCACCCGGGCGGCCACGCTTGCGGCGCCCGGCCTGCCCGGCGCAGAGTTCGGGCGGCGACGGACCGACGGAGGCCGGCAATGGATGCCGACGGAGTTATCGCCCGCTACGGGCTGCAGCCGCATCCCGAGGGCGGCCATTATCGCGAGACCTACCGCGCGCCCGCGGGGCCGGGCGAGCGCGCCGCGGTTACCGCCATCTACTACCTGCTGAAGGCCGGTGAGACCTCGGCCTGGCACCGCATCGATGCGGTCGAGATCTGGCACTACTACGCTGGCGCCTCCCTTCGCCTGTCGCTGTCGCCGGACGGGCGGACGACGACCGCCCGCCTGCTCGGCACGAGCGCCGGCGCCGAGCCGCATATCGTTGTGCCCGCCGGCTGCTGGCAGAGCGCGGTGTCCGAAGGCGACTGGACGCTCGCCGGCTGCACCGTCGCGCCCGCCTTCGAATTCGCCGGCTTCGAACTGGCCCCGCCCGGCTGGCAGCCGGGTTGATCGAGGAGGCCGCACCCCGGCGCGGCCCGGCGGCGATTGCTTCCGGCAAGTCGGCGTGCGACATCGGATCGGTCGAAGAAGCAGGGTCCGATCCGCAACAATCCGCGCCGCGACTTCCCGGAACGATCTCCCGGGCGTCGCCCCGGGCAAGTGACAGCAGGAGCGCATGAAACCGCCAGCCTTCGAATATGTGGTGGCAGAGACGGTCGAGGAGGCCACGGCCCGGCTGGCCGAATACGGCGACGACGCGAGGCCGATCGCCGGCGGCCAGAGCCTCGTGCCGATGATGAATTTCCGCCTGGTCAGCCCGGCGGTGCTGATCGACATCCGGAAAATCGCGCCGCCCGACACGATCGAAGAGGCCGACGGCCATGTCCGTATCGGCGCCCTGACGCGGCACCGCGCCCTCGAAACCTCGCCCCTGATCGCGGACCGGTTTCCGGTTGTAACCGCGGCCATGAAACATGTCGCCCATCTGGCGATCCGCAACCGCGGGACGATCGGCGGCAGCCTGTGCCACGCCGATCCGGCGGCGGAACTGCCGGCGATCGCCGTGCTGCTGGACGCCCGAATCTCCGTGGCGCGACAGGGAGGCGAGCGCACGATCGAGGCCCGCGACTTCTTCGAGGGCGCGCTGTGGACGGCCGTCGGGGACGATGAAATCGTGACCCGCATCGATCTTCCGCTGCTGCCGCCGGGTGCCGGATGGGGTTTCCACGAGTTCGCGCGCCGGCACGGCGATTTCGGGTTGGCCGGTGCGGCGGCGACCGTGACGAAATCCGCCGGCCGGGCGACGGAGGTCAGGATCGCGCTGCTGGGCGTCGGAGAGACTCCGGTCCGCGCACATGCGGCCGAAGCGCTGCTGACGGGTAGCGATTTCGGGCCCGATGCCGTCGCTGCCGCGGCGGTCGCCGTCCGCGACGGCATCGATCCGACCGACGACCTGCACGCCTCGGCGGATTACCGGCGCCACCTGGCCGGCGTCCTGGCCGAACGGGCGCTTGCCGATGCCTGGGGCCGCGCCGGGAACGGAGCATCGTGATGGAACGGATCGACATTTCCCTGAGCGTGAACGGCACGACCTACGAGCGGTCTGTCGAGCCCCGGCGCCTGCTTTCGGACTTCCTGCGCGACGATCTGCGATTGACCGGCACCCATGTCGGCTGCGAACACGGCGTCTGCGGCGCCTGCACCGTGCTGCTCGACGGCGACAGCGTCCGGTCGTGCCTGACCTTCGCGGTCCAGTGCGACGGGGCGTCGATCCGGACGGTCGAAGGCCTCGGCGAGATCGGCGCGCTCGATCCGCTGCAAGAGAGTTTCCGCAAGCATCACGCCCTGCAATGCGGGTTCTGCACGCCGGGTATGCTGATGACGGCGGTGGACCTACTGGCCAAGTATCCCCTGTCCACGGACGACGAGATTCGCGAAGGACTCTCCGGAAACCTCTGCCGCTGCACGGGGTATGTGAACATCGTGAGCGCCGTGCGCGAGGCGGCCGCGGCGCGCGGGAACGACAAGGCATGAGCGGCATCGCAACGGCCGGCGCGGCGGATGTCGCCCGGCCCGGGATCGTCGGCGCGCGGGTGCAGCGGCGCGAGGATCCCCGGCTGCTGACCGGCCGGGGCACCTATGTCGACGACCGCAAGGTCGACGGAGCCGTCCACATCGCCTTCTGCCGGAGCGACCGGGCCCATGCCCGCATCGGGCGGATCGATGCCGCCGGGGCTCGGCAGGCGCCGGGTGTGCTGGGCGTCTTCACCGCCGGGGATATCGACGCGGTCGCGCGCCCGATCCGCGCAACCTCGAACATGCCGGACTATCGCGCCACCGAACTCGAGCCGCTGGCGCGCGGCAAGGTGCGTTACGTCGGCGAGCCCGTTGTGGCGGTCGTGGCGGAGAACCGGTACCTGGCCGAGGATGCCGCCGGCCTGGTCTCGGTGGACTACGACCCGCTGCCCGAGGTGACGGATCCGGAGGCGGCGCTCGAAGATCGCGCCCTGCTCCACGAATCGGCGGGCACCAACGTCATCGCGGCGCGGGAGTTTGCCCGGGGCGACGTCGACGGGGCCATGGCGGGCGCCGCGATCGTCGTCGAGGATCGGTTCCGCATCCGGCGGAAGACGCCTTCGGCGATCGAGAACCGCAGCTGTCTGGCCGAGTTCGAGGCCGGGCGGCAGGCGCTGACCCTGCACGCATCGACCCAGGTGCCCGGCCTGCTGCGCGATGCGCTGGCCGAAATATTCGACCTGCCGGGCCGCCGCCTGCGGGTCGTTGCACCGGATGTCGGCGGCGGTTTCGGCGCCAAGGCCTCGCTCTATCCGGAGGAGGTCGTCGTCTGCGCGCTCGCGATGCGCCTCGGCCGCCCGGTCAAATGGACGAGCGACCG
Source organism: Rhodospirillaceae bacterium Spongia-Bin9 (assembly GCA_900197615.1). Lineage (GTDB taxonomy): Bacteria > Pseudomonadota > Alphaproteobacteria > Bin65 > Bin65 > Bin65. The sequence goes on along the minus strand of FZLR01000072.1, from coordinate 2,417 downwards.
CATGGAGGACCTGACGGCGACCAGCCAGGCCTTCGACGAAATCGTCCGCGCGAGACTGGCGCTGGAACCGGACGGCCGGTTCGTGGCTCTGGATGCCGATGTGATCGGCGATGTCGGCGCCTACTCGATCTATCCCTGGACGGCGTCGCTCGAACCGGTGCAGGTGGTCAGCTTCCTGCCGGGCCCCTACCGGCTGCAGAACTACCGCGGCCGGGTCCGGGCCGTCGCGACCTCGAAGGCGCCGATGGGGCCGTATCGCGGCGTCGGCCGGCCGATTTCGACCTTCGTCATGGAACGGCTGGTCGACATGGCCGCAAAGAAGCTGGCCATGGACCCGGCCGAACTCAGGGCGCGGAACCTGGTGCGCGACGACGAGTTTCCTTATAAGTCCGGCTCCGGAATCGTCTGGGACCGCTCCGGTTTTCAGGACTGCCTCAGGTCGGCGCTGGACCGGTTCGGCTATGCGCAGCGGCGGACCGAACAGGCGGCGGCGCGCAACGAGGGCAGACTGGTCGGCATCGGGATCGCGTCCTACGCCGAGCTGACCGGCATCGGCTCGCGCATCTCGGCGGCGCCGGGCATGCCGATCAACACCGGCACCGAGCGGGCCACCATCGAGATCGATTCGACCGGCGGCGTCACGGCAGCCTTCGGCATCGCTTCCCATGGGCAGGGCCTGGAAACCACCCTCGCCCAGATCGTCGCCGAGGAGCTCGGTGTCCGCGTCGAGGATGTCGAGATTATCCATGGCGACAGCGCCGCGGTGGCGCACAGCACGGGAACCTACGCGAGCCGCAGCACGGTTCTGGCCGGCGGCGCGGCCACACTTTCGGCGCGCGCCCTCCGGAAACAGGCGATCGAGGCGGCGTCCTACCTTCTGGAGGCTGCCGAAGCCGACATCGAAATGCGCGGCGGCGTCATCTCGGTGGCCGGGACCGATTCGTCGATTACCCTTCGCGAACTGGCGCGCGCCTTCTACACGGAAATGCGCCGCATTCCCAAGGAAGCCCGCGAGTCGCTGGAGTTGAGCGCCAGCGCAACCTACGACCCCTTCTTCGGCACGACGACCGGCGCAACCCATGTCGCCGAGGTCGAAGTCGATCCCCAGACCTTCGGCGTGACGGTGCGAAACTACGTCGTCGCCGAAGATTGCGGCCGGATCGTCAACCCGATGATCGTGGACGGGCAGGTCCATGGCGGCGTCGCCCAGGGCATCGGCGCGGCGCTCTACGAGGAGGTCGTCCACGACGAGAGCGGCCAGATCCTGACCGGAAGCTTCGTCGACTATGTCGTGCCGTCTGCGGCGGAAATTCCCGACATGGCGGTGATTCACCTGGAGACGGAGTCGCCGTCGACCCTGGGCGGATACCGGGGCATGGGCGAGGGCGGCACCATCGGCGCGCCGGCGGCAATCGCCAACGCGGTCGCCGACGCCCTGTCGGGCCTGGACGCTCGAGTCAACGAACTGCCGATCACGCCGGACCGGCTCTTCCGCCTGATCCGCGATGCCGAACAACGCAAGGGAGAATCCCGATATGAAGCTTGATCTGGAAGGAAAGGTCGCCCTGGTCACCGGCAGCGCGCGCGATGTCGGGCGCGAAATCGCCCTGGCCTTCGCCGCCGAAGGCGCGACGGTCGCGGTGAACTACAACCGGTCGGCGAACGCCGCCGGCAGCGTCGTCGGCGAAATTGTCGAGAGCGGGGGAAAGGCCAGGGCCTACCGGGCGGATGTCGCAGACCTCGAGTCCGTCCGGGCCATGACCGATGCGATTGTCGGCGACTTCGGGCGGATCGATGTGCTGGTGAACAACGCGGGGTATGTCGAACCGCGGCGATTCCTCGATACGGGTCCGGAAGAGTGGAAGCGCCAGATCGACGTCGGCCTCTACGGCGTGATCCACTGCTGCAGCGCGGCCGGCGCCCATATGGTCGAACAGGGCGGTGGCCGCATCGTCAACCTGACCGGCGATTCGGCGCGGGTCGGCGAAAAGTTCCTGTCCGTCACCGCGTCCTCGCGCGGCGGCGTCCTGTCGCTCACCAAATCGCTGGCGCGCGAATTCGGCCCGTCCGGCGTCACAGTCAACGCGGTTGCGCTCGGCTATGTCGAAACCGCGCACACCGACCGGGACTGGCTGGAAAAGAACCGCGAGAAGATCGTGCGGCAATATCCCATGCGCCGGATCGGAAAGCCCGAGGATGTCGCCCCCGCCATCGTTTTCCTGGCGTCCGGCGGCGCCGGCTGGATCACCGGGCAGGTCCTCAGCATCAGTGGCGGCTACAGCATGGTGGGCTGACGGTCTGCCGCCGTTCGCGCGCTGGGTGAGACTGCGCTGGCAATTTGCGCCTGCCTGCGATTGAATGGCGGCGGCGAGGCATCGGCTTCGGGCCGATGCGGAAGATGAGGAGGGAGCCATGAT
>FZLR01000015.1 GCA_900197615.1 Rhodospirillaceae bacterium Spongia-Bin9 | reverse complement strand
TCGCCCGGGTGCCCCGGTCGCGTTCCTGCTGTCGAAATGACGGGATGGGCTGGACGGAGAAGAGCGTGACGGCAACCGGCAGTTCGGCATCGGGCGCAGGCCGTTCATTCGCGCCAATGAGGCCCCCGCCATGACCGACCGCGACACCATCGTCGCCCTGTCGTCCGGCGCGGGGAAGGCCGGCGTCGCGGTGATCCGGGCGTCGGGGCCGGGCGCTGCGGGCAGCATCCGGCATCTGGCCGGCGGCGATGTGCCGCCGCGCCGTGCCGCGCTGCGGGCGCTGTGCGACGGCGCGTTGCAACCGGCGATAGACCGGGGCCTGGTGCTGTGGTTACCGGGGCCGGGATCGGCGACCGGCGAGGATGTCGCCGAATTCCAGGTCCACGGCAGCCCGGCGGTTGTCGGCAAGCTGCTTTCCGTCCTGTGCAGGCTCGATGGGGTACGGCTGGCCGAGCCCGGCGAATTCACCCGACGCGCCTTCGAGAACGGCAGGATGGACCTGTCCGAAGCCGAGGGCCTGGCCGACCTGATCGACGCCGAGACCGAGGCGCAGCGCGTCCAGGCGCAGCGCCAGATGGACGGCGTTTTCGCGGAACACTGCGCGGAATGGGGCCGAAGGCTGCGCCGCAGCCTCGCCTGGCTTGAGGCGGCGATCGATTTTCCCGACGAGGCGCTGCCCGAAGATCTGGCGTCGCAGGTCCGCCCGGCGGTCAAGGGGGTCGCCGCCGGTCTGGCCGATTGGCTCGCGGCGCCGGATACCCGCCGGGTGGTGCGGGAGGGGTTCCGCGTGGCCATCGTCGGCGCGCCGAATGTCGGCAAATCCTCGCTGCTCAACCGGATCGCGCAGCGCGACGCCGCCATCGTTGCGGAAACAGCCGGCACGACCCGGGACACAATCGAGGTTCGCGCCGATCTTGCCGGTTATCCCGCGATTTTCGTGGATACCGCCGGACTGCGCGACGCTGGCGACGCCGGCGCGATCGAGCGGGAGGGCATGGCGCGCGCCCGCTTCCAGGCCGAAAACGCCGATCTGGTGCTGCACGTCGTCGACGCGTCGGCCCCGGCGTTTCCCGACGCAATGCCCGGGGACAATCCGGCGCGCCTTCTCATCGTCGCCAACAAGACCGATCTGGCGCCGCCGCCGGCCGGCGCGGGATTCGCGCTCAGCGCCCGCACGGGGAACGGCATCGGCCGGCTGCTGGCGGAGATCGAAGGGCGGGTGACGGCGGCGATGGGCACAGGCGAACATCCGGCCCTGACCCGGCTGCGCCACCGGCAATGCCTGGAGGACGCCGCGGCGGCGCTGTCGCGCGCGATGGACGCGACGGAGGCGGAGCTCACCGCCGAAGACCTGCGCCTTGCCCTGCGTGCGATGGACCGGCTGATCGGCCGGACCGACGTCGAAGACCTGCTCGACCTGATCTTCCGGGATTTCTGCATCGGGAAGTAGGCGCGGGGTTGCCGTCGCGAAGAAATTATGCTTGACAGAACAGGAATTGTTTCTAGATTGGCGAGGACGAACAAACAGCGAATATCGGAGAATGATCGTGGTGCACCCCGACCCAGTGTTTGAGACGGATCCGGTGGCGGAACGCATTCCCGTCCTGTCGAGCCGGCAGGAGGCCTTCTGCCGGCATTTTGTGGCGAACGGCAACGCCGCCGCTTCGGCGCGCCAGTCCGGCTATGCCCCGGCCTCGGCGCGGCAGACCGGCCACGCGCTGCTGCAGCGGCCCCATATCGTCGAGCGGGTGCGCCAGATCCGCCTTCTCTGGCGCGAATCGGAACGGGCCGAGGCGCGGATCCTGCTTGCGCGCCTCGAACAGGCCTGGGACGCGGCGGTCGACCGGGGTTCGGCATGGCTCATGTATCTGGTGATCCGGAAACAGGAGGCGCTTTCGGGCCTGGCCGGCGCGGGCGAGGCGAACCGGGGCGCGCTGTGGCCGGTGCCCGGCGAGGACGAGTTCGGCGCACTGGGCCTGCCGGAGTTCGACTTCGACGCCACCGCGGAGATCGGCCTGCCGGACGGTCCGCTGGCCGGCGCGGTGCGCATGGAGCAGGACCGTGCGGAGCGGGCGCTCGCCCGGCGCCGGGCCGCGGCCGGGCCGGCGTTGCGCGCGCCTTGCGCCGGCGCAGGACTCGAGGCGGAAGCCGGCCGGACGCTCGAGGGCGCCATCGAAGACCGCCGATGGCTTGGACGTGCGGCCGTTCATGCCCCGAGACCGACGGTATTGCATGCTGTGGCGGACGCCGCTCCGGACGACGCTTCGGAAGACAGGGCCGGGGCGGTGGCCGACGATCCGCCGGAAGAGCGGTACGCGCGCGGCGGGCTGCCGGTGCCGCGGACCGGCCCGGACCTCCAGCCTGGCGACGATGCGGAAGTCGACACGTCCGAGAGCCTCTGGATGCAGGAAATACGCGCGGGCGTCCGGCCGACCGACCTGTGGAGCGAGGCCCAGCTGGCGTTCGACGAGGAAATCGAGGCCGAGGCGCGCCGCGCCGAATTGCCGTCCGGGCGGCGATCCGGGGCGGCCGGGCCGGCGCGGGAAGAGGCGTTGCTGGAAGAGCCGGCGCGCGATCCGACAGACGACCCGGCAGGCGACCCGACAGGCGACCCGACAGGCGACCCGACAGGCGACCCGACAGGCGAAACACCGGCGGCGCCCGGGGACGACTGGTTTGCCGCCGCACAGGCCGACACCGGAACGATGGACCGCGTGCCCGTGTGTGGCATCGGTCGTTTGCCGTCCGTGCCCTCGGGCGACCCGGCGGCGGCCGCCGGCTTGTAATCCGTCCCGGCGGCTCACTAGCCCAGCCGCCCGCACCCGTCATCGCGACCGCTTCAGTCGTGTCGTGCCGGATGGAGCGAAGCGGATGGCCGATCGCGAGAGATCATGACAAAACATGACATTTCCTGACATTTTCGATGGGGCCGAAGAGCGCTGCCGGACCGTGTTTCACGTGAAACAGGGCGGCAGACGATGGCCCGGCCCGGCCGGCGGCGGGCCGTCATCCTGGCCGCCGTTCTTGACTCCGCGGCCGGCCGTGCAATGTCTGCGCTTATGAAGGCCCTGGATACCCCGGACGCGGATGTCGTCGTTATCGGCGGCGGCCATGCCGGCTGCGAGGCCGCGTCGGCCGCGGCGCGCGCCGGTGCGCGCACCGTGCTGCTGACCCACAACCGCGCGACCATCGGCGTCATGTCGTGCAATCCGGCGATCGGCGGCCTGGCCAAGGGGCATCTGGTGCGCGAGATCGACGCCCTGGACGGCGTCATGGGGCGGGCGATCGACCGGGCCGGCATCCAGTTCCGCATCCTGAACCGCAGCAAGGGACCGGCGGTCCGCGGCCCGCGCGCCCAGGCCGACCGCACACTGTATCGCCAGGCCATGCAGGAGATTCTGGCCGGACAATCCGGTCTCGACATCGTCGAAGGTGCGGCCGGCGATCTGAGCGTCGATTTGCACGGCCGTTGCGCGGGGGTCGTTCTCGAGGACGGCCGGACAATCCGCGCCGGCGCCACGGTCATCACGACGGGCACCTTTCTGCGCGGCATCGTCCATCTGGGCGAAAAGACCTGGCCGGCGGGCCGGATCGATGCGCCGCCCTCGACGCGCCTGGCCGCAACCCTCGACCGTTTCGGCCTGCCGCTCGGCCGACTCAAGACCGGCACGCCGCCGCGCCTCGACGGTCGGACCATCGACTGGGGATGCCTGGAGGTTCAGGAAGGCGACGATCCGCCGACGCCGTTCTCCTTTATGACCGGGCGGATCGACGTCCCGCAGACGGTCTGCCACATCACCCACACCAATGCCGGGGCCCACGCGGAGATCCAGGCCAACATCGGCCGGGCGCCGCTCTTTTCCGGCCAGATCGAGGGCGTCGGCCCGCGTTATTGCCCGTCGATCGAGGACAAGGTGGTTCGCTTCCCGGAGCGCCGCAGCCACCAGATTTTCCTCGAACCCGAAGGCCTCGACGATGACACCGTCTATCCGAACGGCATTTCGACCTCGCTGCCGGAAGACGTGCAGCATCGGATGGTCCATGCGATCCGCGGGCTGGAAAAGGCGAAAATCCTCCAGCCCGGCTATGCCATCGAATACGACTTCGTCGACCCGCGGGCGCTCCAGCCGACCCTGGAATGCCGTACGGTGCCGGGATTGTATCTGGCCGGCCAGATCAACGGTACGACAGGCTATGAAGAAGCGGCCGGCCAGGGCCTGGTCGCCGGGCTCAATGCGGCCTTCGCGGCGTCGGGCGGGGCGGAATTCGTGTTGGACCGGGCCGACGCCTATATCGGCGTGATGATCGACGATCTGGTGACCCTCGGCACGAGCGAGCCCTATCGCATGTTCACCTCGCGCGCCGAATACCGTCTGCTGCTGCGCGCCGACAATGCCGATTTGCGGCTGACGCAGAAAGGAATCGACCGGAGCGTCGTGTCTTCGGAACGGGCCGGGCGGTTCGCTGACAAGGTCGACCGGCTCCGGAAGGCGCGCGCCGTCGCGGAACGGATGACGATGACGCCGAATGCCCTGGCGGCGCGCGGCATCGCGGTCAATCGGGACGGCGTCCGGCGCTCGGTCCTCGATCTGCTGCGCTATCCGGAAATCGATATTGAGCGCCTGACGGCTATATGGCCGGACTTGGGCGCATTCGACAGAGACGTGGCAGAGCAGATCGAGATCGACGGCCGGTATGCCGGCTATCTGGATCGCCAGGTGGCGGATATCGCGGCATTCCGCAACGACGAGGCCCTGAAACTGCCGGCCGATCTGGACTATCGGTCGATCGGCGGACTCTCGAACGAAGTCCGGCAGAAGCTGAGCGCGGCGCGGCCGGCGACTCTCGCCGCCGCGGCGCGGATCTCCGGGGTGACGCCGGCGGCCCTGACGGCACTGCTGCAGGTCGTCGAACGCCGCCGCGCCGCCTGATTACGGTCCCTGTTGTGCGGCGGGCGGCATCGGTCGATGCACACGGGAAACGGGAAATACGGACCGGAGGAATTTGCAACCCAGTTCGGGGTTTCACGTGAAACATGCGGCCGGCTCATCGAATACGAAAAGGCGCTGAGGCAATGGCAACGCCGCATCAATCTCGTCGGCCCGTCGACGCTCGACGATGTGTGGCGGCGGCACTTCGCGGACAGCGCCCAACTCGCGGCGCATCTCCGGGCCGATGCCCGAAGCCTGGTCGATCTCGGCAGCGGCGCCGGGTTTCCCGGGCTGGTGCTGAAATTGCTGCGGCCGGACCTGGAGGTTCACCTGATCGAGGCAGACAAACGAAAAGCCGCCTTTCTCACGGCAACCGCGGCAATGCTCCCGGCCAAGGTCGCGGTAATCGCCGGGCGTATCGAGGATGTCGCGAACGGCCCTGGCCGGCCGCGGGCCGACATCGTAACCGCACGGGCCCTCGCGCCGCTGCCCGCCTTGCTGGAGCTGGCGAGCGGCTGGTCTGTGGATAACCCGCAATATTTGCTTCTGAAGGGACAAAATGTTGAGAGTGAATTGATTTCAGCCACAAAATGTTGGAATATGACGGTCCGGCAGATCGACAGCGCGACCCATCCGGAAGGATGTCTGCTGAACATTGAAAGGATCGCCCGTGTTAAAATCTGACGCCACACCGGAAAATGGATCGAAAATTCAAAAAGCCTGGGGCCGGCTCAGCGGCAGTTCGGACCGGCCGCCGCGAATCCTCGCGGTCGCCAATCAGAAAGGCGGCGTCGGCAAAACCACCACGGCGATCAATCTCGGCACGGCGCTGGCGGCGGTCGGGTCGCGGGTGCTCATCCTCGATCTGGATCCCCAGGCGAACGCCACCACCGGGCTCGGGATCGTGCCCGGGCCGCACGACCCGATCGCCTACGACCTCATCATCGGCGATGCGACGCTCGCCGAGGTCGTCGTCGAAACCGAGGTGCCGGACCTCCATGTCGCGCCGACCTCGATGCACCTCTCCGGCGCCGAGATCGAGCTGGTTCGGGCGCCGCGCCGGGAATACCGGTTGGCCGACGCTCTCAGGGAGCAGGCGGGCGGATACGACTATGTGCTGGTCGACTGTCCGCCGGCGCTGGGCTTGCTCACCCTCAACGCGCTGGTCGCCGCAGACGGCGTCCTGGTGCCGCTGCAATGCGAGTATTATGCCCTGGAAGGGATCAGCCATCTCGTTCGGACGGTGAAACGGGTCAAATCCTCATTCAATAAAAACCTCGATATCCAGGGCATCGTCCTGACCATGCACGACAAGCGCAACAGACTATGCGGTATGGTGGCCGAAGATGCCCGGAAATGCTTCGGTTCCAAGGTTTATGAAACAATCATACCACGAAATGTCCGGGTATCCGAAGCGCCGTCGCACGGCAAGCCGGTCCTGCTCTACGATCTGCGTTGCGCCGGTGCGATGGCCTACGCGCGCTTGGCTCGCGAGGTAATTTTGCGCGAAAGCGAAATAATCGGTATGAGTATTCATCAATGAATGAGAACGGCGGAAAACGCCGGGGCCTGGGCCGCGGCCTCGATGCGCTGCTGGGTGGCGGCGACGATTTCTCAGACGCGGCGGATCGAAACGCACCCGACGCCGGCCGGCCGGCAGACGGCGGTATCCGCTGGCTGCCGATCGGCGACATCCGGCCCGGAAAATTCCAGCCGCGGCGCCTGTTCGACGAAGAAGCGCTCCAGGCACTAACCGCATCGATCGAGGAAAAAGGCATCCTGCAGCCAATTCTTGTCCGCCGGCACCCGGACGAGGCGGATTGCTGGGAGGTGATCGCCGGCGAACGGCGCTGGCTGGCGGCGCAGCGCGCCCGGCTCGACGCGATACCGGCCGTTGTTCATGATTTGTCCGACCGCGAGACGCTCGAGGCCGGCATCGTCGAAAACGTCCAGCGTGCGGATCTGAATCCGCTGGAGGAAGCCGAAGGCTACAACCGGCTGGTCGAAGAATTCGGCTATACCCAGGAGGCGCTGGCGAAAATCGTCGGCAAGAGCCGCAGCCATGTCGCAAACATGTTGCGGCTGTTAAATCTGAGCGACGGCGCCAGGCAACTGCTCGAAGCCGGTACGCTGAGCGCCGGTCACGGCCGGGCCCTGTTGACAGCTGCAAACCCCGACGATCTCGCTGCGAAAATCGTCAGGGACGGCCTGTCGGTTCGCCAGGCCGAAAAGCTGGCGCAAGGAGGCGGAAAGGGAAGATCGGGCTCCGTTACCGTCCATGGCGCCCGCCGCGCCGAAAAAGACGCCGATACGGTGGCTCTGGAACGTACTCTGGAAGAACGCTTGGGCCTGAAAGTCGCGATCGATCACAGGGACAAGGGCGGTCAGGTCTCGATCCGCTACAATACCCTCGAACAGCTCGACGACCTGCTTGCCCGGCTGCTCGAAAAATCCCGATAAATCGATCGCCAAGCCGGGTCAGCGCCGGCGGGCGGTCGCCGCCACGCCGGTCAGGGCCCGGTCGCAAACGGACTCGTCCGGCGCCGCCGACAGACGAGTCAGACGTTCCCCCTCGGCGAGGCGGGATACGATCCCCGACAGGGCATTCGATGACATGCGGGCCTGGCGCTCCGCATTCCGCCGCCGGGAAAAATGTATCGGCGGCTTGACCCGCTTGGCGGCCGTCGCCGGATCGAGGCCGCCTTGCACCAAGCTGCGAAACCGCATCAGCCGCGCGGCATGAGCCGCCATCGCCCGGAGTATGGTTCCGGAGGCAATGCCCTCATGCCGGACGCGCTGCAAAATCCGCTCGACGTCCGCCACACGCCCCTCGAAAACCGCGTCCACGAGCGAGTCCAGGGTCAGCAAGGCCGTGTCGCCGACCACGGCCTGCGCCTGCTCCAGATCGACCGGCTTCTGCCCCCGTTCGGGCCCGGCGCCGACGAACAACGCCAATTTCTCGATCTCCAGGCGGGTCAACGCCCTGTCCCCGCCGGCACGGTCCGCGACAAAGTCGACGACGCCGGGGCCGGGACGCAGCCCGGCTTCCGCCATGATCTCCGCAACCAGGTCCCGCAAGGTCCGGCTCTCGTCGTGGTAACAGGGCACGGCCGCCGCCGCAGTACACCCGATGGCGGCAGTAACGATGGCGCTGCCCTTGTTTGCGCCCGGCGCCTCAAGAATGATCCGCGCTTCGCCGACCGGATTGCGGACCATGTCGATCACCCCATCGGCAATCCTGCCGGCCAGCCTCCGGACCCTGACCGCCCTTTGCCCGCCGCCAAAGGCAAGCGCGGTCGCTTCATCGTACAACTGCGCGGCGTCGGCATTGACTGAAGCGCCGTCCAGATCGGCAAGGCGGAACGGGTCTTTCGGATCCGGAACGACCTGGCGCTCAAGCGTGTCGGCCCGTTCCCGAACCAGCCCCTCGTCTGGCCCGAACAGCACGAAAACGCGAATATCGGACGGCGGTCTTGCGATGAAACCCTTTGCGCCGCCAGGCTTGACTTCCATATCCGCCGCTCCGCCGATCGCTAATTTTGCCGGCGCAGCGACCGAAGTCGGTTGAAATAGGCCGCCAGCCGCATTGCGATGCTATCCGCAACCAGGATCAGCCCGCGCCGACGCGCCGCACGTTCCGAAGCGATCGTGGCATATTCGCTGTCGACGATGTTGTAGGAGGTGATGGCCGCCGCCCGGCTGGCATAGACGATGGCGCCGGAATCGGTGTCGCGCAGCCGGAAGGTCGACCGAAAGCGCATGGTCGTCCGGGTCGCCGTTTCGTCCTTGCGAATGCCCAGCTCATGTTTGGCGACCGCAAGGCGCACTTCCAGGGAATAGCGTGGGTCGGCGGGCTCCCCCGAAGGATTCAGGCGGTCGATCAACTCGTTGCGCAACACCTGTCCCTTCCGGTCTCGAATCGGCGCAACGCGTATCGTCGCGACAACCCCGGCGACGCTGCCCGCCGACCTGTCGGCATACAACGGACGGAATCCGCATCCCGACACACCGAACGCCAGAACTACAACGATGCCGGCGGCGAAGCTGCGCGCTATCCCCAAAATCGTCTCACCCATTCCCTGTTTGGCGTCGACAGTCCGGACAAAGTCCTCGCCCGGGCGTCAGACCACGATATTCACAATCCTGTCCGGCACAACGACGATCTTGCGAATGTCCCGCCCTGCGACCTGGCGGGCGACCGCCGGCAACGCCAGCGCGGCCGCCTCGACCGACATCCGGTCGGCGCCGGCCGGCTGATCGATCGTGCCGCGCAGCTTGCCTTTGACCTGGACCGCGATGGTGACCGTGTCGTCGACCGTGAGCGCCGGGTCGCAATCGGGCCAGGACACAGCGGCCAGCAGACTCTCATGGCCCAAAGCTCGCCACAATTCTTCCCCGACATGCGGGGTCATGGGTGCAATCAAACGAACCGCAGTTTCCAACCCTTCGCGCATTGCCCAGGCGATGTCGGCGGCATCGGCCGCTTCGGTTTCGGCCAGCGTGTTGGTCAATTCGCGGATCCGGGCGACCGCCCGGTTGAAATGAAACCGCTCGAAATCCTCCGAGACTCCGGCGATGGTTCTATGCGTCGCCCGGCGCAGCGCCAGCGCGGCATCGCTCCAGGCGGCCGGCGGCGGCGTGCCGGGCGCCGGCGTCGCGACGGGCGGATCGACGACCATCCGGAAAAGCCGGTTCACATAGCGCCACGCGCCGTCGATGCCGGCCTCGGTCCAGTCCATGTCCCGGTCGGGCGGAGTGTCCGACAGCATGAAGAGGCGCGCGGTATCGGCCCCGTAGGTCTCGATGATCGCCTCCGGATCGACGGTATTCCGCTTCGACTTGCTCATCGATTCGGACCGGCCGATCATCGCCGGCTCACCCGTGTCGATGAGGCGCGCCGCATCGCCGTCCTTGACGACCTGGTCCGGATACAGCCAGTTGCCCGCCTTGTCGCGGTAGGTTTCGTGGCAGACCATGCCCTGGGTGTAGAGCCCGGCAAATGGCTCCTCGAGCCCGCTCAGCGATCCGGTGTCCGACATGGCGCGGACATAGAAGCGCGAATAGAGCAGGTGCAGGATCGCATGCTCGACGCCGCCGATATATTGGTCCACCGGCAGCCAATAGTCTGTCGCCGCCTTGTCGACCGGCGCGCTTTCCTCGCGCGGCGAGCAATAGCGCGCGAAATACCAGGACGAATCGACGAAAGTGTCCATGGTGTCGGTATCGCGCAGCGCCGGCCGGCCGCATTGCGGACAATCGACATGCTTCCACGTCGGGTGGCGGTCCAGCGGATTGCCGGGTTTGTCGAACGTCACGTCTTCGGGCAGCGTCACCGGCAGCTGCTCGCGCGGCACCGCCACAATTCCACATCCATCGCAATGGATCGCCGGGATCGGGCAGCCCCAGTAGCGCTGACGGGATATCAGCCAGTCGCGCAGACGGAACTGGATTGTGCCGACGCCGCTGCCGTCGGCTTCCAGCCGGTCGATGGCCGCCCGGATGGCAGCCGGCACATCGAGGCCGTTCAGAAATTCCGAATTGACCGCTACGGCGCCGCTATCCTTGCGGAGATAGGCTTCATCGCCGATTTCAATGGGTTGCGCCTCGCCTTCGACGAGCGGCGCTACGACCGGCAGCACCGGCAGATCGTATTTTCGGGCGAATTCCAGGTCGCGCTGGTCGTGGGCCGGACAACCGAATATCGCGCCCGAGCCGTATTCCATCAGGACGAAATTGGCGACAAAGACCGGCAGGGTCATGCCCTCGACAAAGGGGTGCGCAACCTCCACCGTAGTGCGGTAGCCCAATTTCTCCGCGGCCTCTATCGCAGCTTCGCTGGTGCCGATGCGCTGGCATTCCGCAATGAACGCCCGGAGCGCGGGATCGTCACGCGCCAGCTCTTCGCTCAGGGGGTGGTTGGGCGCCAGCGCGCAGAATGAGGCCCCGAACAGGGTGTCCGGCCGCGTGGTAAAGACCTCCAGCGCCTCGTCCTCCCGACCGGCGATCGGGAACCGGACCCGGGCGCCTTCCGACCGGCCGATCCAGTTTTCCTGCATGGTCCGGACCTTTTCCGGCCAGCGTTCCATCGACTTCAGCGCGTCCAGCAGATCGTCCGCATAACGGGTGATGCGGAAGAACCATTGCGAGAGCCTGCGCCGCTCGACAACCGCACCGGAGCGCCAACCCTTGCCGTCAATGACCTGCTCATTGGCCAGGACAGTTCCGTCCTTCGGATCCCAGTTGACCCAGAACTCCTTGCGGTAGGCGAGATCCCTTTCCAGAAAATCCAGGAAGATGTGCTGCTGATGGACGTAATAGCCCGGATGACAGGAGGCTATTTCCCGGTCCCAGTTCAGCGAAAGTCCCATCCGCTTCAACTGGCGCCGCATCGTCGCGATATTGTCGTAGGTCCAGTCGCCCGGATGGACGCCGCGTTCGATCGCGGCGTTTTCCGCCGGCAGGCCGAAAGCATCCCACCCCATGGGATGGATCACGTTGTAGCCGCGCGCCCGGCGGTAGCGGGCCACGGCGTCCCCCAGCGTATAATTGCGGACATGACCCATATGGATCTTGCCCGACGGGTAGGGAAACATTTCCATTACGTAGTATTTCGGCCGGCCGGGATCGACTTCGGCTGCAAAACAGCCAGCCTCGTTCCAGGCCTTCTGCCATTTCGGTTCCGCCTCTCGAAAACTGTAACGCGCCATCGGTGGCGAAGCTCCGTTTATCGGTTTCCGGCAGGCGCTGATTCGGGGCGCCGCAGCGACGTCGCTCGGATCAGGCGCCCCGTGCGGCGGCGCGGTGACGGGCAGCGCGCAAAATTCTCGTATGCAAGGTGGCGACAGTGGACGCGCTGACTGGCCCGTTACGCCAGACCCCGCCGCGTCGCACCTGTCGGAATACGGCGATGCGCAAATTCCTCGCCTCGAGCTCCGGGCCCACGACATTGATGGTCACACGCAGCCGCTCGCCGGGCACATTCTTCGGCCGGTACCAATCCGTCGCCAGCACCCCGCCGAACGGATCGGACATTCTCTTGCGGGCAAAATCGAGATTGTTGCCTGCTGCAACCCAAAGGTCCGGGTTGGGCCGGACCGCCCGTGCCTGCGCGAATCGCTCAAAAATGTTTACGGCAGTGCCGGGCTGGGTCTCCTCTTTGGTACATCCGCCGAGAAGCGCTGCGACGCAGAGGAACGCAATCGCAGCTGCCCGATACCGGTGGCGCAGACATAACGGATTCGGGCTGAAGACATGGTCCGGATCGGCCGGGCCGGCTGTTTCGCTCATGGCGCACTCGTTCCAACGGGATCGATCTGTTGCGCCGCCGGCCCGTTTCCAGGACAGCGGCGAATTCGATATATCCGATATTCATGTCCGCGGCCAAGTGCGGGCCGTCCTGTGCGCCGAAGCGTCGGTCGCGGATGCTTGACTATGGCGCCGGCCGTTTCAAGCTAACCGGACGATGGATATTCGCGATAATCTCGACCGCGTTCTGGGTTCGATCCGCCGAGCGTGCCGACAGGCCGGGCGTCCGGAGGATGCGGCGTCGCTGGTCGCCGTGACGAAGTCCTGGTCCCCGGAGGCCATCCGGCCCGTCTTGGACGCCGGCCATCGGCTGTACGGCGAGAACCGGGTTCAGGAAGCGCAAGGAAAATGGCCGAAGCTGAAAGCCCTGCACCCGGATATCCGGGTGCATCTGATCGGCCATCTGCAAACCAACAAGACCGCCGACGCCGTGGCCCTCTTCGATGCGATCGAAACGGTCGACCGGCCGAAACTCGCCGCCGCGATCGCCCGGGAACAGGAGCGGCAAGGCCGTCAGGTCGACTGTTTCATCCAGGTTAATACCGGCGAAGAACCGCAAAAAAGCGGTATCGCGCCGGCCGAAACGGCATCGTTTGTCCGGCACTGCCGCAGCCTCGGCCTTGCCGTGACCGGCCTGATGTGCATCCCGCCCGCCGACCAGGAGCCGACGCCCCATTTCGCCTTTCTGGCCAAATTGGCCCGAGATCGGGAATTGCACCATCTCAGCATGGGCATGAG
Organism: Rhodospirillaceae bacterium Spongia-Bin9; assembly: GCA_900197615.1. GTDB lineage: Bacteria > Pseudomonadota > Alphaproteobacteria > Bin65 > Bin65 > Bin65. The sequence continues at coordinate 32,242 of FZLR01000015.1, read as the reverse complement.
CGCCGACTACGCCGCCGCGATCGAACAGGGTGCGACCTATGTTCGCCTTGGCACTGCCATTTTCGGTCCGAGAAACGCACCGCGCGCACCGGAATCCGGTTAGCGGGGCCTATAGAAAAAGCCTTTGGAAGTCCGCCCGGATCATCACCGGAAACGATTGTGCTAAAGGGGGTTCCGAGCCTATCTTGTTAGCTGATATTCGCTGGCGCGGCGGCGGCCGACCGCGCTTTATCTTCAAGAAAAAGTTTGCAGGCCCAGTCAGTGAACAAACGCCCGCCCGGCCCCGGAAAGCAACTCCTTCTGGTCGACGACGATACCGATTTTCGGGAATCGCTGGTCGAACAGTTCCGGTTGCACGAAGAATTTGCGACGGATGTTGCGATAACCGCGGCGGACGCGCTGAACAAGGTCAAGGAAGCGCGCTACGATGCGGTGCTGCTGGACGTCCGCCTGCCGGACATGGACGGTCGGGAACTATGCCGCCTGCTGCGGCGGAACGGGGTCAAGGCGCCAATCATCATGTTGACCGGTGCCGATAGCGACGCCGACGCCATCCTAGGCCTGGACGCCGGCGCCAACGACTATGTCACCAAACCGTTCCGGCTCGGCGTGCTGCTCGCCCGGCTCCGCGCCCACGTTCGGCAGCACGAGGCGAGCGAGGACGCGGTCTTTACCATCGGTCACTACACCTTTCGGCCAGCGATGAAACTGCTCGTCGCCGACGAGACGGGACAGAAGGTCCGGCTGACCGAAAAGGAAACGGCGATCCTCAAGTTCCTCTACCGCGCGAACGGCGAAACCGTCTCGCGCGAAACGCTGCTGACCGATGTCTGGGGCTACAACGCCAACGTCACGACCCATACACTGGAGACCCATGTGTACCGGCTGCGCCAGAAGATCGAGAAAAATCCGAGCCAGGCCGAAATTCTGGTGACGGAGCCGGGCGGTTACCGGCTGGCGCCTTAACCGGCCGGCCGTAACCGCCGCCGGCCCGGAGTAACCCGCCCGCCGCGATGACCGCCGCCAGCACGACACACGCCAGCACGGCACTCAGCGAGGACTTTTTCGTCCGCTTCCGGGGTGTCCGCGGCACGGTCGCCTGTCCCGGCATAGACTACGCCCGCTATGGCGGTAACACTTCGTGCCTTGAGGTGCGCTGCGCCGGCCATCTGTTCATTTTCGACGCCGGCACCGGCATGCGTGTTCTGGGAGCGGAACTGGACGCTGCGGGGCCGGTCGATACCGATATTCTGCTGACCCACACCCATATCGATCACATCGTTGGGATGCCCTTTTTTGTTCCGCTGTTCAAATCGGGTAACCGGCTGCGCATCCACGCTGGCCATCTGTGGGACAACGATGTCAGGCTGCGCGACGTATTCCAACGCCTGATCGAAGCGCCGATCTTCCCGGTGCCGCTGGGAGCGGTCGGTGCGGAGATCGGCTTCGAGGAGTTTCGCGCCGGCGATACGCTCGAGCTGCAGCAAGGCGTTGCGATCCGTACCGCGCCGCTCAACCACCCGAACGGCGCGACCGGCTACCGGATCGAGTGGGGCGGCCGGTCGATTTGCTATGTGACGGATACCGAGCATGTCGAGGGTGAGGTTGACGCCAACATACTCGGGCTGATTGAGGGGACCGACATTTTCATTTACGACGCCACCTATACGGCGGAAGAGTATCCGGCTTTCAGGGGATGGGGCCATTCGACCTGGGAGGCTGGCGCCGAGCTTGCCGAACGTGGCGGCGTTGGCCGCTACGTCATTTTCCATCATGCGCCGGAACATACCGACGACGATATGGACCGGATCGCCGACCGGGCGCAGAGCGTCTTCGCATCGACGACCGTCGCCCGCGAAGGACTCGTTCTGCGACCGTGAGGCGGCGGCGCACCGAAACAGGGCCAAGCGATCCGGAATCGATCGCGACATACAGGATGACCGGGGTGGCGGCCCCGCCGACCGATCCGGACGGACCGGACATGGATTGTATCCATCATCCAAACTTGACGGCATACTGGATTCAACGCGTATGCAGCATTCACGGGAACCCATGAGCGCGCCGAAGAATCCCGCATTTCTGGGTTTCGCCGCAATCGGATCAGCGGTTTCGCAGCTCCGGGGCCGGGACGAAGCCGATGTTGCGCCGCGAATCCGGGAGGCAATCGATCGGCAGCGCGACGCCAGCGAACGGCTGATCGGCTGGATACAGCTTTCCGTGATCGTCGGGCTTGGGGTGCTGTTCCTGCTGTCGCCCAAAACTCACGAAACCGCTGTTTTTGCGCGGCCGATCGGCTGGGCGCTGCTCGCCTACTTCCTCTTCACCCTGTTGCGGCTCGCACTGTCCTACCGGATCAGCCTGCCGGCCTGGTTCCTCGCTCTTTCCGTCGTGGCAGACATGCTCCTCCTCCTGGGCATCATCTGGTCGTTTCACATCGACTACGGCCAGCCGCCGGCCTTCTATCTGAAGGCGCCGACGCTGCTTTACGTGTTCCTCTTCATCTCGATCCGGGCGCTCCGCTTCGATTCGCGCTATGTCGTGCTGGCCGGCTGTGCCGCCGCCGTCGGCTGGCTGGCGATGATCGGCTACGCCATCGTCTACGACGGTGGCATGGCGGCGGTAACGCGCGACTATGTCGAGTACCTGACCGCGAACCGGATCCTGTTGGGCGCCGAATTCGACAAGATCATCACGATCGCGCTGGTCACGGCAATCCTGGCGGTCGCGATCATGCGCGCGCGCAAGACACTGGTGCGCGGCGCCGAAGAACATGCCGCCGCCGTGGCGCTGTCGCGGTTTTTCAGCCCCGAAATCGCAGACCAGATCACTCGGGCCAAGGAAGAGATCCACGCCGGCGAAGGCCAACAGCGCGACGCCGCCATCCTGATGACCGATATTCGAGGCTTTACGCGCCGCGCCGCCGCCTTGCCGGCGAACGAAGTTATCGAAATCCTGACCGAGTATCAGGCCCGGCTGGTGCCCGCGATCCAGGAAAACGGCGGATCGATCGACAAATTCCTGGGCGACGGCATTCTCGCGACCTTCGGGGCCGCGGTGCCGTCGCCGACTTGTGCGGCCGATGCGTTGCGCGCTGCGGAAGCCATTGCTTTAGCAGCGGATCGATGGGCCGAGGCGCGGCAGGCGGCAGGGAAGCCGGTGCTCCGCGTAGCGGTCGCGGTCACTGCCGGTCCGCTGGTCTTCGGTGCGATCGGCGACGAGAGCCGCCTCGAATACACCGTCATCGGAGATCCGGTGAACCTGGCCGCCAAGCTGGACAAGCACGGCAAGGGCCTGAATGCGCAAATCATGACGACGGCAGAAACCCTGGACCGCGCAGTCGGTCAAAAATTTGAGCCATCATTAAAATACGAGCGAACGGTCGCTTCGGATATAGACGATGTCTCGGAGCCGGTCGATCTGGCCTACGTTACCGCTCGCTGAGGGCGCCCGAATCGCCTCACTTGTACGGATCCGCGGCGTCGCGCAGACCGTCGCCGAGGAAATTGAAAGTTAGCACGGTAACGATCACCGGCACCACCGGCAGCATCAGCCAGGGATAGAGCGCCACGACGTTGATATTCTGCGCTTCCGACAGCAGTACGCCCCAGCTCGTAATCGGCGGTTTCAGGCCGAGGCCCAGAAAGCTCAGCGCCGTTTCGCCCAGGATCATCGCCGGGATGGAAAGGGTCGCCGAGGCGATCAGGTGGCTGGTGAAGCTGGGCAGCAGATGCCGGCCGATGATCCGGCGCGGGCTGGCGCCCATCAATTGGGCGGCCGTCGCGAAATCCTCCTCCCGCAACGCGAACAGCTTGGACCGCACGGCCCGCGCCAGGCCGGTCCAGTCGAGCAGGCCGAGGATCAGGGTAATGCCGAAATAGATCCAGAGCGGCGACCAGGTAACCGGCAGGGCGGCGGACAGCGCCATCCACAGCGGTAGCACCGGGAAAGACCGCAACACCTCGATGATGCGCTGGACGATCGCATCGACCCAGCCGCCGTAGTAGCCGGCGAGCCCCCCGATCACGATGCCCAAGAGGAAGCTGATCGTAACGCCGATAAAGCCGATGGTGAGCGAGATTCGCGATCCGATGACGAGCCGGGAGAACATGTCCCGCCCCATCCGGTCGGTGCCGAGGAGGAATAGTGTGCCATCCCTCGCGGGGCAGAACAGGCGTATTTCCAGGGAGACCAGCCCCCAAAAACGGTACGAATCGCCCCGGCACAGGAAACGGACGCGGTGTATTTTTGAACGGTCGACCGTATATGTTCTCTGCAGGGTATTGCGATCCAGCTTGTAGTTCAGGCCGTAGACAAACGGGCCGACAAAACGCCCCTCGTGGAAGAGCCGAACCGCCTGCGGCGGCGCATAGATGAAGCCGGTGTGCCGCGCCGCCATATTGTAGGGGACCAGAAGCTCCGCCAGCATGGCGCACACATACATGAAGACCAGCAATCCGCCGCAGAACACCGCGACCTTGTGGCGCCGCAGTTTCCACCACATTAGCTTCCACTGGCCGGCCAGGTAGTAGCGCTCCTGCTCCGGCGTCAGCGCTTCGATGGAATGCGGATCGAACGGCGCCTGGGAAACGAAGCGTTCGTTGGCCGGCCCGGCCGGCGGATCGCCGCCGCCGGGCGGGGATGCCGCTCGCCCGGTCATTTCGCCGCCCGTCCCTGAAGCCGGATCCGCGGATCGAGCAGCGCCAGCGCCAGATCGGAGACCAGCACGCCGAGCACGGTCAGCAGGGCGAGGAACATCAGGAAGGAGCCCGCCAGATACATGTCCTGGCTGAGCAGCGCCTCGTAAAGCATCTTGCCGGTCGTCGGCAGGTTGAGCACCACCGACACGATGACCGCGCCGGAAATCACCTGGGGCAGCAGGTCGCCGATATCGGATATGAACGGGTTGAGCGACATCCGCAGCGGGTATTTGACCAACAACCGGAACGGCGGCAGGCCCTTGGCCCGCCCGGTCACGACATATTGCTTTTGCAGCTCGTCCAGCAGGTTGGCGCGCAGGCGGCGGATCATGCCGGCGGTTCCCGAGGTGCCGATCACGATCACCGGAATCCACAGATGCTCGAGGACCGAGACGATCTTCCCCCAGTTCCACGGCTGGCCGATATACCGCTCGTCCATCAGGCCGCCGATCTCGGTGCCGAACCAGACATTGGCGAAGTAGACCATGACCAGCGCGAGCAGGAAGTTCGGCGTCGCCAGCCCCAGGAAGCCCAGGAAGGTGAGTGAATTGTCGGCCCAGCTGTACTGGTGCGTCGCCGAATAGACGCCGATCGGGAAGGCGACGATCCAGGTGAAGACGATGGTCGCGACGGAGACGATGAAGGAGAGCCAAAGCCGGTCGCCGACCACGTCGGCCACCGGCTGCTCGTATTCGAAGGAATAGCCGAGATCGCCCTGGACCAGCCCGGCGACCCATCCGGCATACTGGATCAGGAAAGGTCGATCGAGGCCGTATTCCTCGCGCAACGCCTCGATCTGCTTCAGGTCGGCCGGTTCGCCCAGCTCCCGGAGTTCCTCGATCAGCGTTGTCAGATAGTCGCCGGGCGGCAGCTGGATGACGACGAACACGATAAAGCTGATCGCGATCAGCGTCGGCACCATGATCAACAGGCGATGGGCGATGTAGCGGATCATCGGCCGGGCCGGTTAGCACGCGTGGGAGGGCGGCGGCGCGGCATCTTCAGCGGGTCGTCCCGGCCGCCTTCTCGAACCAGAAGGTATCCGGCCGGTAAACTCCCAGATGAGCACCGGGATTCCAGGCCCATACCCCGGTCTTCGGCACGTTGCGCAGCCGCACGTTGACAACAACCGGCTGGATGACGCCGCCGACAATGCCGATCGAATAGACCCGGTCGGCCGAGATTTGCAGCATCCGGTGCCAGATCTGCCGGCGTTGCGCGGTCGACCCTGCCGCCTCCCAGCGGCGCAGCAATTCGATCAGCCGTATTGCGCCCGGATCGGTCGGTTTCCGGCCCGACCGGCCTTTGCTCGCATGGTACAGGCCCCATTGCGACCATTGAAGCTGTACCTGATCCGTCGGCGCCAGGGCCAGCGGCGGGCTCTCTGCCCGGACATTGGCATAGTCGATGCCGGACCACATCGCGATATGGGTCAGCCCGGCATAGACCCGGCGGCGGAACATCTCGCGCCGGGTGTTTTTCTGGAACAGGCGAATGCCGATTTCGCGCCAGGAATCCTTGATCAGGCGCATGGCGTCCGTGTATTCGCTGCCTTCCGAGGCCGCCTCGACGATGATCTCCAGCGGCCGTCCGTCGGGTAACAGGCGGTAGCCTTCGCTGTCGCGTTTGCGCAGGCCGATCCCGTCCAGCAGGGCATTCGCCTTTGCAGGGTCGAAGCGCGCCCAGGCATTGCGGTATTCCGGCCGGAACAGAGGGCTGCCCGGCAGGACCGTATTGCCGCCCTCGGTGGCCAGTCCGTAATACATGACCTGGTTGATTTCGCGCCGGTCGATGCCCAGGGAGAGCGCGCGCCGGAAGCGGACGTCGCCGAACAGCCGGCGCCACACCGGATCCTTGTGGTTCAGGTTCGGATAGAGCGCGATCTGGGCGCCGACGGCGGTCTGCCACTGATAAACCTTGTGCTTGCCCCTCTCTTCGCCGCGCTTGAGAAAGGTGAAATCGGTAAAGCGCAGGTAGCGACCCTGCAGGTCGGTCTCGCCGACGCCGGCCTTGGCGGCGACGATCTTGCTGTCGGCGATAATGAAGACCAGCCGGTCGATATAGGGCAGCTGGCGTCCGTTCCGGTCGACCCGGTGGAAATACGGGTTGCGGACGAAAACATAGCGGTCTGCCGGCGGCGCCGTGGTCGGTATCCAGGGCTGCAATGTCGGCAGCGCGGGGTTCTGGAAGCGGTACATCCGTCCGCGCTTGCGATGGAACTTTGCCCAGCCGTCCGGCTTCTTGCCCTTCTTCGTCATCTTTCGGAGCAGTTTCTTCTCCGCATGATCGATGTGGAAGCGCTTCATATAGTGGCGCGGCATATACAGGTAGAGCGGCCGCGGCCCGGCCAGCGCCGGCAGAAAATAGGGGTTCGGCTTGTCCCAGCTGTAACGGACGGTGTAGCGGTCGATGAACTCGACTCTCGGGATTCGGCCGTCGACCAGCAGCGCCTGGGGCACGCCGAAGCGGGACAGTACCTTGTTGTGCACCACAGCCTCCCACCAATAGCGGAAATCGTCGGTGGTGAAAGGCGCGCCGTCGGACCAGCGATGGCCCTTGCGCAGGGTGAAGGTGAAAATCCGACCTTCCTCGACCTCGAATCGCTCCAGGATATCGGGCCTGAGCCGGTAGCGGGTATCGTAGGCCACGAGCCGGGCATAGCCGTAGACCACGGCCATCCGGGTATCCTTGGCCCGCGCCATCAGCATGGTCAGCGAACCGCCGTATCGCCCCGGTTTCTTGGTGCTGCCGACAAAGGAAACGACGGACGGAATCTCCGGCAGCCGCAGTGCGACCGGCGGTAGGACGCCGGTTGCAATCTTCGGATCGAACCACGGTGGCTCGATATAAGAGGCTGCCTGCGCCGCTTCGCTTCCGCCCGCACGATACACGGCAGATGCGGCAATTGCGGCAATGAGCAGCTTCCGGGCGATCACGGTCCTGCCTCCGTCCGGCCCGGCGCGCCGTCGAGCACGGCGTCCTCCCAGGCGCGCACCAGGTGGCCGCCGCCGACATCGTGGAAGGCCTCCGCCTGTTCCGGCCCGCGCAGGGCGAACGGCTCCGGCCAGGCTTCGGGAGAGGAGGCCTTGCCCTCCATCAGGGCGGCGAAGTTCAGCTTGTGGCTCAGGTCCGGCTCCGGCACGGCCGCGACCAGCGCCTTGGTATAGGGATGGACCGGGTTGCGGAACAGCGTCTCGCCACGGGCGACCTCGACGATGCGCCCGGCGCACATCACGGCGATCCGGTCGGCAACATAGTTCACGACCGCCAGATTGTGCGAAACGAACAGGTAGGTGAGTCCCAAATCCTTCTGCAGATCGCGCAGCAGGTTCAGGATCTGCGCCTGGATCGAGACGTCGAGCGCCGATACCGGCTCGTCGCAGATCAGAAGGTCGGGCTTGAGGGCGAGCGCGCGCGCAATACCGATGCGCTGGCGCTGGCCACCCGAGAAGGAATGGGGATAGCGGTTCAGGAAACGGGGATCGAGGCCGACCCGGCGTAGCAGTTCCGCAATCATCTCCCGGCGGTGCGCGGCATCGCCGATTTCGTGAATCTTCAAGGGCTCGCTGACGATATCGAACACCGTCATGCGCGGATTGAGCGAACTGAACGGGTCCTGGAAGATGAACTGCACGTCCCGGCGGTATTCGTTCAGCGTCTCGCCCTTCAGGGCCAGCACATCCCGCAGGTCGCCGCGCTTGTTGTAGACGATCCGGCCCGAATCCGGCGTCAGGGCGCGCATGATCGTCTTGCTGAGGGTCGTCTTGCCGCAGCCGCTCTCGCCGACCAGGCCCAGGCACTCGCCGCGGTGGATATCGAAACTGACATTGTCGACGGCCCGCACCGCGGCGGCGGCTCCGCCTTTGCGGATTCGGTAGCTCTTGACCAGGTTTTCGACCCGTAACAGCGGGCCCGCTCGATCCGCGTCGTCCGGCCAGGGCGCACGTTCGGCCATAAGATGTCCGGAATCCGCCTCGATTTCGCGCAGCGGGGTCAGGCGCTCGCCGCGGCTCATGTCGAAGCGCGGCACCGCCTTCATCAGCGCCTTGAGATAGGGGTGGCGGGGATCGCGGTAGATCTGTTCGGTTGTGCCGACTTCCATGACCTCGCCGTGGTACATCACGACGACCTCTTCGGCGACGTTGGCAACCACGCCCAGATCGTGGGTGATCATCAGCACCGCCATATGGAATTCGGCCTGCAAGTCGCGGATCAGTTTCAGGATCTGCGCTTGAATGGTCACGTCGAGCGCCGTCGTCGGCTCGTCGGCGACCAGCAGCGCTGGGCGGCACACCAGCGCCATGGCGATCATGGCGCGCTGACGTAGTCCGCCGGAAAGCTCGAACGGATAGGTCCTTAGCGCGCGCTGCGGATCGGGGAACCCAACATGGCGGAGCATGTCGGTTACCGCTTCGTCCCGCTCCTTGGCGCCGACCGCACGATGCAGGCTCAGCGCTTCGCCGATCTGGTCGCCGATGGTGTGCAGCGGCGACAGCGAGGTCATCGGTTCCTGAAAGACGATCGATATACGCCCGCCGCGGATCGCGCGCATGCGCGTGTCGTCAGGGTCTTCCGCCGCCAGGTCGATCGTGCCGCCGTCCCCTTCCGGATCCCGGAACAGAACCTCGCCCTGTCCGATTATTGCGTTGTTGGGCAGGATGCCCATCAGGGTCTGGGAGATTACGGTCTTGCCGCTGCCGCTCTCGCCGACGAGCGCTACCGTGCCGCCGGCCGGAATCCGGAACGAGGCGCCGCGCACCGCCGGGACTTCGCCGCCATGCACCGCGAAGGACACATGCAGGTTGCGGATATCGATCAGCGGTCCGGTCACGTTTTTACCGCCTGACGGTCAGCCGGAGTCTACAGGTTTCTCGGGCGAGAAACCCAGGGCCCGGAAATTCGCCAATGTGGTCTGGGTCATCGGCAGGTCGTTGCGCAGTCCGGCCGCCAGCGCCGCTTCGGCGATGGCGTCGAAATCCTCAAGTGTAGAATCGATGGACAGGCGCGCGCCGGCCGCACGCACGGTCAATTGCATCCACCCGTCGGACCTGTCGCGGCGCAGGGGATAGAAGCGCAGCGTCAGGCCCGACAGTTCGGACCATGCGATCCCGGTTGGCGCCTGCCCTTTGAGCGCGGCATTTGTGCGCAGGAGTCCCGCTTCGGTCAATCTGTATTCCGCGCGCCCGCGCAGCCAGGTCCGCGCGGCGAAGACGGCAAACAGCAAGGTCAGGCCAATAAACAGCCAGAAACCGAACGAGCTTCCCCGCGAAACCGCCGCCAACGGCACGCACAGAGCCACGCCAACAGCGGCGCGGACATAATCGTTGCGCAGGGTCGTGCGCGGATAGCGCTGCACGGTCATGACTCAAGCGTAGAATAACGACGCCACGCTGCGCCACTCGGCAATGCCCTTTTCGGCTGTAACCGCGAACAGTTTTTCGAGGAACGTCCAGCAGGCCGCGTCATGCACCCGATGATGGGTCAGCAGCCCGGTCGCTTCCGCCGGATCGGCCGCGCCCTCCCGGCGCGATCGCAGATGGCCGATTACCTGCGCAAGCGCCGGTTCGGCGCCTATGAATCCGCGCCCGCCTTTCCAGTCGACAATGTCGACATGGGCGTTGACCATCCGCATGGCGCCGATCGCCGGGCGATCGCGCGCACCGAATCGGCTGAGGCCGGCGTAGCCCAATTCCGGCAACATCGGCGGCAAATGAGCGCCCAGACGATTCCAGGGCGGAACCAGAACCGGCCGGAACATGCCGCCGAACGCCTTTTCCAGCGCGTCGCGGCCGGTCATCAGTTCGGCGATTACGTGATCGGCGCGGCGTTCCGGGCCGAGTTCGCATTTCCTTGCATCCGGACCGGCATGGTTGCGGTGGGCATAGCCGTGCTGGACCGGCGTGACCGGGCCGGCCAGGTCTGCCTCGGTCAGCCGGTTCTGCGCGGGTATGACCGCCAGCGCGAGTGGGGCGGCGAACGCGCCGGCGAGCGCCAGCGCCCGGTCGAGAGCCGCCGAGGGCTCGACTGCGTCGTCGTCGCGCCACCACAGGGTCGGGGTTTCGCCCTGCCGCGCCCAAAGATCGAGCTCGCGTCGCAGATCGCTCCAGCACGTCATGCCGACGCTCCGATCAGGTCGCGTGCGGCCGCGACAAACGATTCGGCGCCATCCAGCCGCACCGGGACAGGCCGGCGCTGCAGCGCCTGCGCTGCAGCGATCGCTCCTTTGAGCCGTTCAGCCGTCAATGAGGCTTCCGGCAGAACCACCGCCCGTTCCATCGCTTCCAACCGGCGCGCCCGGCGCATCTGTTCGGTTTCGCCGGCGGCGTCGAACGGGACGAGCACCGAAGGGGCTCCGGTCTTCAGGAGGTCGACGACGGTATTGTAACCTGCCTGGGAGACCGAGCAGGCACAGGTGGCCAGCCGCGCACGGAAATCCGGGCGATTTCGCTCTACGACGACTCGCGGACCGGCAGAAGCCCGCAAGCCTTCGAGGTCCGCGGCTGGGACGGCCTGCCCGGCGCGCACCCGGATCGGCTCGCCGTTCGGTCCCACGCCCAGCGCGACGGCAGCCTCCCGCAAAGCCGACCCCACGCCGCCGCCGCCACTGCTGACCAGGATTTCCGGTTCCGCCTGCGCCGGCATTTTCGCCTCGGCGGGCAGCAGGTCGACATACCCGGTATAGTGAAGTTTCGGGGCAATCCTGGCGGCCAACGGAAAGGTATCGTCCAGGGCGACGAAGGCAGGATCGCCGTGAACGAACACACGGTCGACCTCACGCTCGACGAAACCGGCGGTTTCGGCCCACCGCGCCGGCTTCCGTTCGACAAGGATATCCCGCACAGAAACGGCGACTTTGGTATCGCCCAAGGCCCGCGCGAGATCGAGACAGTCTGAGATTTCCTCCCGGAACGCGCGGCGGCCGAACGGAAAATGTTCCAGAACGAAAAGCTGCGGCCGGACGTCGCGAAGCACGGACGCGATCCGGTCGCGGCGCGCTTGCCAGTCTGCGTCGCCAACCGGAGCGCCGTGCTCGTTGACCGGGCCGCCGAACGAATCGTCGGCCGCGCGCAGTGCGGGAAGCAGGTGGAGCCTCGCAGCGCCGGTGCAGATGCCCGGAACGTGCCCGCCGCCGCTTGCGATATGGGCGGCATAGCCGTGGGCTGCGGCGCTTCTGGCGAGTGCGACCGTCCGGGCAAGATGGCCGACGCCGAGAAGATGCTGGACCCAGAACAGGATCGCCGGGGGCGATGTCCTATCGGTCATAGCCGGACGGCGGCTCGCTGTCGGCGAGGCGGATGTTGAGCGTCTCGGGCGTCAGGGTGCCGTCCTCGCCCAGGTGGTAAAGATGCGCCCAGGCGTGGCCACTTTCGAGCGGCGCGGCGCGGTGCATATCCCAGCCGGTGGCGATTGTGTATGCGGCGCGCAGAACGCCAGCATGACAGACCGCGCAGATATCGCGGTTCCGGCCGGCGGCCTCGGCGAGCCACCCCGCCAGCCGTTCGGTCAACTGGCGCTGGGTTTCGCCATTGGGCGCGGCCATATCGAGGCCACGGGCCTCGATCCGCCGCATAACTTCGCCCTGCTCGGCGCGTAGCTTCTTGAGAATCGCCCCTTCCCAGTCGCCCCAGTTGACCTCCTTCAGGCGATCGTCGAGATGCAGGCGGGCAGGATCGGCGCCGAGAAGCGTCGCCGTTTCCACAGCCCGGCGGAGCGGACTGGAATGCCACTCCCATCCGGCTGTGTAGCGCGGCAACTGCCAGCCGCGGACGGATTGCCGGCCGGTATCGTTCAGGGGCACATCCGTCTGACCCTGAACGCGCCCTTCGGCGTTCCAGTCGGTCGGCCCGTGCCGGAGAAACAGGATTCCGGTCATGCGGTGCGGCCCGCGCCGGCGCGGCATGTCCCGGTGCGTCCCGCTCCGGTTCGGCTGGCTACGTCATCGAAGGCTTCGGTCAACGAAATCGCGGCAGCCGACAAGCTGTGCTGCCGAAGGACATGCTCCCGGGCCGCTGCGCCCAAGGTTAGCCGCAAGTCCGGATCGGCGACCAGGCTGCCGATTGCCTTTGCGAAATCGCGATCGGTCCGGGCGACAAGTCCGGTGGCGCCCGGCTCGATCTCCTGCGCAACCGACCCCCAGAAGCCGGACACCGCCGGCAGTCCGGCGGCCATGGCTTCCAGCAATGCTATCCCAACAGCCTCGTTCACACCCGGCCAAACGAATAAATCGGCTGTCTTGTATACAGAATCCAAATCGCCCGGCTCCAATGTTCCGAGAAAGCTGACCCGGTCTGCGCTCGACGCAAATCGCTGCCGGGCCTCGGCGCCGGCCGGGCCATCGCCGGCGATCAGCAGATGCGCCGGCAGATCGGCACATTTTTCCCAACTTTCTGCCAACAAGGTATAGGAATCCAGCTTGTCGCCGGGCCGCATCATGCCGACTGCGAGAACCCAGACCGCTTGTTCGGGCAGCCGCCATCTGTGCGCCAATTGCCGCCTGTATACATCGCGTCTCTCCGGTTCGCGGTCCGCCGGCACAGTCACCAGAGCGGGCAAACGCGAATGGGTCGCGCCGGTCTTCATCTCCGGCAGCACGCAGGCTTCGTCCCCCGGGTTCAGAAAGAAAATGTGGTCGGCCAGGCCGAGGGCGTCGCGCACCTGAGCGTGCCGGACAGCCCACGGCCCGCCCGCCCGCTTCGGCGCGAAGCTGGCTTCGGCGATCGCATAGGGCAAGCCGAGCGCCCGGCAGACCGGCGGCCCGACCAGGTCCGGCGCCTTGTGGAAAAGATGATAGGTGAACCAGAGATCGGGCGGGTCGCGGCGCAGCGTTTCCGTCAGCCGACGGGCATCGTCGCCCGCCTGCCGCTCGATTTGCTTCAGGCAATCCCGGTCTGTCGGGGCCGCCATGTAGCTGCGCACGGCGGAGGCGACCGTCGCCTCGTGGCCGGCAATAGCCATCGCCCGCAGCAGCAGACGGGCGATCGTACGATCGCCGGAAGGCCGCGGCGCATCCGGCGGTTTCATCGGCGCGTAAAATGCGATCTTCACAGGGCACCCGCAGCCGGATGCAGGCTACAGCCGGCGAACCGGTCGTGGAGCGCCCGAACGGTGACCGAAGCATCGAAACCCGCGCAGACCCGCGCCTTGCCGCCCGCGCCGAAATTCCGACGCCGCTCCGGATCGGCGATCAGGTGCGTCAGCGCACCTTTCAAGGGGTCGACTTCGCCCGGCTCGACGAGGACGCCTGTTTTCAAATGGTCGATCAGTTCCGGAATTCCCGACGTCCGGGTCGAAAGGCAGCACAGGCCTTGGCTCTGCGCTTCCATCAGGACGTTGGGCAGCCCGTCCCGGTCGCCGTCTTCGCCGACAAGGCAGGGCAGGACGAACAGGTCCGCCGCGCGGTAGGCAGACAGCACCGCCTCCTGATTCAGGGCGCCACGCCAGTCGATCCGTTCGGCGATGCCCCGTTGCGCGGCCAGCCGCCGGAGTTCGGCCAGCTGGGGGCCGGCGCCGATCAGGGTCCAGCGCCAGTGCATCGTTCCGGGCAGTAACGCCAGCGCTTCAATCAGAACCCGAAACCCCTTTTTCTCGACGGCGCGCCCGACCGACAGGAGACGGACCGGTTCCGCCGGGTCGGATCCGTCCCGCCGCGACGCGGCTGCATCGGTCGGGCAAAATCGCCGCAAGTCGAGCCCGTGATAGACGAGGCCTACTTTGTCCGGACACGGCGCGAGGCCGCGAAGGTGCGCACAAGCATACTGGGTGCAGGCGACCAGCCAGTCCAAGTCGGCCAGCTTTTCCCGCTTCTCCCACTCCGGAATCGTCCAGATATCCTTGGCGTGTGCCGCGGCGCTCCAGGGCAGTCCGGTCATGATAGCGGCGTAGCGCGCAACCGACGACGGCGTGTGAAGGAAATGGGCGTGAAGCCGCACGGATCCGGCCGGCAGCTCCGCCGCCAGCACCATGGCCTGACCGAAGCGGCGGATGCGGTTGCGGGTCCTGTCGCGGCGCAGATCGCGCCACCATATCCGCAAGGCGTCCCTGTAGCCCGGTAAGCGCCGCGCCCGCCGCCAGGCCGACCCGACGCGGCCCGGCTCGCGATGCAGATATTCGGGCAGATAGGTTACCGCCGCCGCAATTTCGTCATGGATCGGGTGGCGCCGGGAGTCTGTCGGGTGGCGCAGGGAGAACAGGCGTATATCCAGCCCCAGTTTCTCGAGCGCCAGAATTTCCTGTGCGATGAAAGTTTCGGACAGGCGCGGATAGCCCTTCAAGACAAAGGCGATCGGTCCGGGCGGTCGCGGCGCGCCCTGCGGCCGGTGCGGCGGCCTGTGCCGTTCCGCCAACGTCTCAGACGGCCTTTACGGTGCCTGGCAGGGCCCTTGCCCGCCGGCGATCCATGATCCGCCCGACCAGCCGGTTGACGTTATCCAGCCCGTCGAGCAATCCCGGCACAACGATATCCGACGGCCTGTTCTGCTGCGGGAGTTGCCGCAGCGCCGTCGCCATCGGTTTGACATCGCGAATTCCGTCGTCTTCCAGCACGGTCAGCAGGCCGGCCTCCTGGGCCTGGCGGGCGCGGATGAACTGTTCGCGTCGCGGTTCGGTCCGGGGCACAAGCAGGGCGCGCTTATCGAAGGAAAGAACTTCGCAAAATGTATTGTATCCGCCCATGGCGACGATCGCTTCGGCGCCAGAGATCAGATATTCCAGCGTCGCATCGAATGTCGTCACGCTGACATCGTGCAGCGCCGCAGCCCGCTGCTGGAACTCAGCCTGTTTCTCCTGTTGCATGAAGGGACCGGTCACGATGACGGCGCGCAGCGGCATGTTGCGGCGCTGTTCGTAGACGCGCAGCACCCAGTCGACCAGCGCCTCGCCGTCCCCGCCGCCGCCGGGCGTGACCAGAATATAGGGATTGTCGAGCGGAACCGGGTCGGCCGGTCCGCTGGCCGGGAGGTCCCGCCGCAGGTATCCGGTATAGACCATCTTGCGCCGCACCGATTTCGGTACGCGCATTCCGGCAAGCGGGTCGCAGATCTGCGGCAGACCGTAGACCCAGATAGAATCGTAATATTTCGACAGCGCCGGCACGGCGTTCTTGCGTTCCCATTCCGGCAGCAGCAGCTCGGGCTCGTCGATTACATCGCGCAGGCCGAGCACCAGGGGCGTCCGCCGCTCCTTGAGGAACGCCAGCGTGTCCTCGATCTCGCCGCGCAGGCCCAGCGGTTCCTTGTCGACCAGGAACAGGTGCGGCGCGAATACCTCGGCGGTATGCCGGATGATCGACGCGCGGATGGCCAGCGTCTGTTGCAGGCCGATGTGCAGGTTCAGTGCGGTATATTCGCCGTTGCGTAGCTTGATGACGCCGGGAACGCGCACGAAATCGACCCGCGAGCGGAAATCGAAACTGCCGATGATCGGCGAACCGGAGAGGATCAACACCGAAAGGTTGCTGCGATGCTCGACCAGCGCGTGGGCGATGGCGCGGCAGCGACGCAGGTGCCCGAGTCCGAAGCTATCGTGGCTGTAGATCAGGATGCGGAAGCCGTCGCCCAGCGCATCGGCCGGGAGGAACTCACCGTCGCCTGCGCCCCGCAGGACCGCCTCGGCCTGGACTCGCGCTGCCTTGTCTGTCGCCATTGTCACTCCGATCCGCCGCGCTGCAAGTCCCTGCCGGCGCGCTCCCGCCGCTTGCGCCGGCGCGCTGAATTCCGTATCGCCAGTCCGCAACGCCTTGATTTATGGTGTCAGAACCGGGCCTAACGTTCAATGTCGGTATCCATGCACAATTTTGCCAGCCCTGCCGCGGCTCCTGCCGCCGCCGACTCTGCCTGATGCCTGAAGCCCGAGCGGAAGGCGAGCACCCCGGCCGGCTGCCGGGGGCCGAGACACCCGGCTATCGGCCGAACGTGCCTCTGGAGCGAAGCATTTTCCGCTTCATCATGAAATACAGCAAGCGCCAGCAGCTTGTTGTGCTCGGACTGACCTTCGTCTCCTGGCCGATCATCTACCTGACGCTGGAGCTGCCCAAGGCGATCATCGATCAGGCTATCGGGGCGAATGGCGGCTGGGCGCGCGACGTTCTCGGCGCCGAAATGGAGCAGATCGCCTTCCTGATGGCGCTCAGCTTCGGCTTCCTGTTTTTCGTGATCCTCAGCGGCGGCGTGAAATATGTGCTGAACGTCTATGCCGGCCGGTTGGGCGAACAGATGCTGCGCCGGCTGCGCTACATGCTCTATTCGCGCATCCTTCGCTTCCCGCTGCCCCATTTCAAGAAGGTCTCCCAGGGCGAGATCATCCCGATGATTACCGCCGAGGTCGAGCCGGTCGGCGGCTATATTGGCACAGCGACGTCCACGCCGCTGTATTTCGGCGGTCTACTGCTCGTCTATCTCGGCTTTATTTTCGCCCAGGATGTCTTTCTCGGCCTCGCCGCAACGGCGCTTTATCCGCTGCAGATCTACGTCATTCCGAAATTGCAGAAGCGGGTTATCGCGCTTGGCAAGGCGCGGGTGAGGGAGGTGCGCGGCCTGGCCGAAAACATCGGCGAATCGATCGCCGGCATCGCCGAAATCCATGCCAACGACGCATCGGTCTACGAGCGTGCCGGCATCGCCCGGCGCCTCGACCGCATCTACACCATCCGCTACGAGATTTTCCGCCGGAAGTTTGCCATCAAGTTTCTGAACAGCTTCATGGCGCAACTCACGCCGTTCTTCTTTTACGCCATCGGTGGTTATCTTGTGATTGCCGGCGACATGACGATCGGGGCGCTGACCGCTGTCTTGGCGGCCTACAAGGACCTCAGCTCGCCCTGGAAGGAATTGCTGAACTATTACCAGCTCCAGGCCGACATCAAGGTGAAGTACGAATCGGTGATCGAGCAGTTCGATCCGCCCGGACTGTTCGACGAGGCTCTGCAGTTGACCGACGATGCCGGGCCGGAGTCGGTGGGCAACACGCTCGATGCCTCCGGCCTGGCCTATTCCGAGGACGGCCAGTCCAAGACCGTCGACGGCGCCAATTTCTCGATCGATCTGGACAGGCACACAGCCATCGTCGGCAGCGGCAGCAGCGGACGCGACGATCTGGCGTTGCTGCTGGCCCGCCTTCTGAAAGGCACCGGCGGCCGGATCGAACTCGGCGGCCAGCGCCTCGACGATCTGCCCGAACCCTTTACCGGGCGCAGGATGTCTTTCGCCGGCCCGACGCCGCACCTCTTCTCGACAAACCTGCGCGATAATCTGGACTATGGCCTGCGCCATAGGCCCCTTCGCACAGCGGCTGACCCGGCCTCCGACCGAACGCGGCTCGACCGCTATATCCGGGACGCGCACGCGGCGGCGAATATCGATGCCGACCCGGCGGCGGACTGGGTGGACTACGAAGCCGCCGGCGTTGCCGACCGCACGGCGCTCGACCGGAAATGCGTCGACATGCTGCGGCTGCTCGATCTGGGCGACGACCTGTACCGGTTCGGCCTGCGCGGGACGATCGATCCGGACGAGCGGCCGGACCTGGCAGAAGCGATGTTGACCGCGCGGGCAGCCCTGCGCAGCAGGCTCGACGAATCGCGTCAGTCGGCGCTGGTCGAGCCCTTCGACCGGGCGCGCTACAACACCAACGCAACGCTTGCCGAAAACCTGCTGTTCGGCACACCGGCCGGCGGCGCCTTCGATATCGACCGCCTGGCCGAGCATCCCTTCGTCCGGCAGGTCATACACGAGTCCGATCTTGCCGATCCGTTGCTCGAAGTCGGACGGCAGCTCACCGAAACGATGGTCGAGATTTTTGCCGACCTGCCGCCGGGCCACGCCTTCTTCGATCAGTTTAGCTTCTTCGGCTCCGAAGAGATGCCGGAATATCAGCAACTGCTGGCAAGAACGGCCGGACAGTCTCCCGACGAGATGCGGGAAGAGGACCGGTTCCGGCTGCGATCGCTGCCATTCAAGCTGATCCCCGCACGCCACCGGCTGGGACTGCTGACCGAGGGCATCCAGGCCAAGGCGCTGAAAGCGCGGGAAATATTCGCCGAAACCTTGCCGGACATGCTGCGCGGCGAAGTCGAGTTTTTCGATCCGAACCGCTACAACCGGGCGGCGACCCTGCAGGACAACATCCTGTTCGGCAAGGTCTCCTATGGCGAAGCCAACGCTGACGGCAAGCTCAGCACCCTGATCGGCGAAGTGCTCGATTCTCTGTCGCTGCGCGATGCCGTGATGGTGGCAGGCCTTGCGCATTCGGTGGGCGTCGGCGGCGCGCGGCTGTCGGCGGCGCAGCGCCAGAAGGTCAACATGGCTCGCGGCCTGATCAAGCGGCCGGAACTCTTCATCGTCAACGAAGGCATCAGCAATCTGGACGGCGCCGCCCAGCGCCGGGTGCTCGACGCCTTCCTGGGCGAAATGAAGGGTCGGGGTGTCATCTGGTCGTTGCACCGGCCGGGATTCGCCCGGAACTTCGACCATATCGTCGTGCTGAAAGGCGGCCGGGCCGTCGAACAGGGCAGTTTCGCCGAGCTCGACAAGGAAGGTTCGGTGCTGCGGGAACTTCTGGAGTCCGAATAGACCGAGGCTAAGGCCTGCCGGCCTGCGACCGGCTGCAAAAGGGTTCCCGCTCGAGGGACCGGAGGACGTAACGTGAGTCTGAACGAAGAAGTTGAAATTCTGCGCAACATCCCGATGTTCGCGAATATCGAATCGTCGAAACTGAAGCTCCTGGCGTTCACCAGCGAACGGCACACCTACGGCGAGGGCGAATTCCTGTTTCGCCAGGGCGACGAGGGCGACAGCGCCTATATCATTGTCGACGGCGAAGCAGACGTGATCATCGATACGGACGAGGGGCCGCTGACCGTGGCGCATTTCCGGAGGAACGCACTGATCGGCGAGATCGCCATCCTCACGGATGTCCCGCGTACGGCAACCGTGCAAGCGACGACCCGGCTCGATACGATGGTGGTTTCAAAAGAGCTGTTTTTCCGGCTGGTCATGGAATTTCCGCAGATCGGAGTCGAAATCATGCGCGAACTGGCCAAACGCCTGGAGGCCACCAACGCCCGAATTCGGGAATTGACCGCGGCCTGACGACGAGCCGCGCAGTCCGATGGCGCAAGCTGCGGAGCAGAGCCGGCTGGAGCGCATGATCGCCCGGCTCGCGACCCAACGGGCCGTGCTCGACGCGGCTGCGTCGCTGGTCGCGAGCATCGACGGCCCCGTCCTGGAAATCGGGCTCGGCAAAGGCCGGACCTATTCGCATCTGCGTCGGTTGTTTCCGGATCGGGAAATCTGGGCGTTCGATTTCGAAGTGCACGCCCCGGCGCACAGCCGCCCGCCCGTTAGCCGGATTCTCCTCGGCGACTTTCGCGAGTCGCTCCTGACCTGCTGGGCTGAAATCGGGGCGCCTCCAGCGCTCGTTCACGCCGATATCGGCACGGAAAGCTGCAAGGCCGACGCTGTACTCGCCCGTTTCGTCGGCGGCGCGATTGCGCAGCGGCTGGCACCGGGCGGCATTCTGCTGGGCGACCGGGATATGGACTGCGCCGGCTTGACCCGGCTGGAAACGCCGGCCGTGGCGTTGCCCGACCGGATCGCCGCTTGGCCCTACTTTCTGTACCGGAGCGGCTGAGGTTGGCGAATCAGGCGTCGAGCTCGATCGCCACCGGCGCGTGATCCGAAGCCTTTTCCCAATCGCGTGCGTCCGCGAGCACCCGGGCGTCGGTCACTTTCGGCGCCAGCGGCGGCGTGATCCAGATATGGTCGAGGCGCCGGCCCCGGTTCGAGGCGCGCCAGTCCCGCGCGCGGTAGCTCCACCAGGTGAACAGGGGCTCGGCCGGATCGATCCTGGCGCGGACCGCGTCCACCCACCGGTGGGCGGCCTGCATCCGCCCGAAATGTTCGACCTCGATAGGCGTGTGGCTCACCACTTTCAATAGTTGCTTGTGGGACCAGACGTCGGTTTCGAGCGGTGCGACATTGAGATCGCCGACCAGGATGCGCAGCCTGGCCGGATCCTGAGTCGCCCACCACGCGGCCTGTTCGGTCATAAATCGCAGCTTGTGTGCGAATTTCGGGTTGATTTCAGGGTCCGGCTCGTCGCCGCCCGAGGGCAGGTAGACATTGTGCAGTTCGATGCCGCCCGGCAGGGTCACCGACTGGTGCCGCGCATCGTCGATGTCGCACCAATAGTGTCTGGCATGGTTCGCCAACGGCACGCGCGAGAGGATTGCCACGCCGTGATATGCCTTCATACCGAACAGTTCGATATGCGCGAAGCCGAGCGCGCGCAGGGGCTCCAGCGGGAATTTGCCGTCCTCGACCTTGGTTTCCTGCAGGCAGATCAGGTCGGGGTTTTCGGCCGCAACCATCCGCTCGATCAGGTGAAGACGGGGGCGGATGGAATTGATGTTCCAGGTGATGAGTTTCATGCTCGCGGCGCCGGATCGGGATGGGTGCAATGCCTATTCGGCCGCGGTCAACAGGCCGCCCGCCGTATCCACCCCTGCATAAGCCCGGACCGCCGCGCCGAACGCTTCGAACAGGGCGCGGCTGTTGGCGTCTGTGTCATAGGTGATTTCCGGATGCCATTGGACGCCGAGGGCGAAGCCGGGGCTGTCGGGAAAATCGATCGCCTCGACAACCCCGTCTTCCGTTACGGCATTGACCCGGGCGCCCGGCGCCGGTTCCCGGATGCCTTGCGCATGCAGCGTATTCACGACCGCCGAATCGGCGCCGAGAATCCGCCGCAGCAGACCTTGCCCGGCGATGGCAATCGGATGCTGGCGTGCGGTCCGCACACCCCTCGGCCGGGTCTTGTCCGACCGGTGGTCCCGGTGGCCCGGCGCTTCGTGCAGTTTGCCGTAGAGGCTGCCGCCCATGGCGACATTCAGTTCCTGTATGCCGCGGCAGATCGCAAAGACCGGGATGCCGCGCCGGACCGCGCCGCGGATCAGCGGCAGGGTCGTTGCGTCCCGGTCCGGATCGTTCAGGTCGCCTTCGAACGGCTCGCCGCCATAGTGATGCGGCTCGACATTCGACGGGCTGCCGGTCAGTAACAGGCCGTCCAGCCGGTCCAGGATGCTGTCGATCCCCCCGGCTGGAAAATGTCGCGCCATCGCAGGAATTGCCAGGGGCACACAGCCGGAAGCCTCGATGATGGCTTCCAGGTTGCGCTGCATCACCCAGTGGACGACGAAGACATTTTCGTGGGTCCGCCGGCAGGCCGAGACGCCGACGATCGGGACCGGAGAGGAAACAGTCATGGCGCGCACTATAGGCATACGCGCGGCCGGGTAAAATGCTTCTTCGACCTATCGATCGATGCCGGGGCCCTGCGGCAGCCGGCCGGCCGGCAACTCGAACAGCGACGGCGCCAGCGCGACGTCGAGCTTCGTCTCGGACAAGAGCACCTGCGTCAACTGCCCCTGGGCGTCGACGACGGTCCAACCGGACAGGTCGAGCGTTTCCCGGTTGAAGGTCAGGGTCATTCGGCCCTGGCGCGACGATCCCCGCCGAACGACGGTGATGAAAATTTGCCCGCCGGTCCGGTGTATCCGTGTCACGCGAATGTCGCGGTCAAACCTTATCTTGTTCCGGACGAGAATGCCGGCGGGCGTCGAATTCAGCGGAAAATGCTGCGGCTCGCCGTGCTTGCCCTGAAGCACGATCAGCCACAGGCTTGAGGTGAGAAGCAACAGGTCCCGCCGGTCGAACTGGATCCGCATCAGGCCCGGCCGCTGGATGAAGATGTCGCCCCGGTCGACCTTGCCGCCCGGCGAGATTTGCCGGAACCGGGTGCGCAGTGTGCGGAAACCGTTCACCTTCGTTTCGATCCGCTTGAGATCGGCGCGATCTTCCGCGCTCAGCCGGTCGGGATCCTGCGTTTGCGCGGCTGCGCCGGCCGCCAGGACGAGTGCGGCGATGCCGGCTCCGGCCAGTCCCGGAAACGCGCGCAACAGCTTCATGGCGACCTCGAAAACAGCCCGGCGAGAGGCCCATTAGGGCCGGTCGCGTCAGGCGCCGATCAGGATTTCCCGCTTGCCGGCATGATTGGCCGGGCTCACGACTCCGCGCTGCTCCATCTGCTCCACGAGCCGCGCCGCCCGGTTATAGCCGATCTGCAACCGGCGCTGAATGAAGGATGTCGAGCATTTTCCCTCCGTCATGACGATGTCCACCGCTTTGGTGTAGAGATCGTCGCCGCCGCTCTCGCCGCCGGCCGCACCGGAAAGTCCGTCCTCTTCCTCTTCCTCGGTAATCCGGTCGAGATAGACCGGCTCGCCCTGCGTGCGCAGGAATGCCACCACGTCTTCGACCTCTTCGTCGCTGACGAAGGGGCCGTGGACCCGGGTAATACGCCCGCCGCCCGCCATGTAGAGCATATCGCCCTGGCCGAGCAATTGCTCGGCGCCCTGCTCGCCGAGGATGGTGCGGCTGTCGATCTTGGTCGTGACCTGGAAGGAAACGCGCGTCGGGAAGTTCGCCTTGATAGTTCCGGTGATGACATCGACCGACGGGCGCTGCGTCGCCATGATGAGGTGGATGCCGGCGGCGCGCGCCATCTGTGCGAGGCGCTGGACCGCGCCTTCGATATCCTTGCCCGCGACGAGCATGAGGTCGGCCATCTCGTCGACGATCACGACGATATAGGGCAGCGGGTCGAGGGACATTTCCCGCTCTTCCATGACCGGCTGGCCGTTATCGTCGGTGCCGACCCGGACATTCTCCGTAATCGTTTCCCCGTTCTTGCGGGCGTCGGCGAGGCGCTGGTTGTAGCCGTCGATGTTGCGCACGCCCATCTTGGACATGGCCCGGTAGCGGTTTTCCATCTCCCGGACCGCCCAGCGCAGGGCGACCACCGCCTTCTTCGGATCGGTCACCACCGGCGTCAGCAGCTGGGGGATATCGTCGTAGATCGACAACTCCAGCATTTTGGGGTCGATCATGATGAATTTGCACCGGTCCGGGGGCAGCCGGTAAAGCAGCGACAGGATCATCGTGTTGACCGCCACCGACTTGCCGGAGCCGGTCGTGCCGGCGATCAGCAGGTGGGGCATTTTCGCGAGATCGGCCAGCACCGGTGCGCCGCCGATATCCTTGCCCAGCGCCAGCGCGAGCTTGTGGACCGACCTTTCGAAGCTGCGCGCCGCCATCATCTCGCGCAGGAATACCGTCTCCCGGTTCTGGTTCGGCAGCTCGATCCCGATCACGTTGCGGCCGGGCACAACGGCGACACGGACCGACATGGCGCTCATCGACCGGGCAATATCGTCGGCCAGATTGATCACCCGGGACGATTTCACGCCCGGCGCCGGCTCCAGCTCGTAGAGGGTGACGACCGGCCCCGGCCTGACCTTGACGATCCGCCCCTTGATCCCGAAATCGGCCAGGACGGTTTCGAGATAGCGCGCATTCTGCTCGAGGGCGGTCGTGTCCAGATTGTTGCCCGATCCGGGCGGCGGTTCCTGCAGCAGGCTGAGCGCCGGGGTCTTGTATTGGCCCGGATCCAGGTCCAGCTTCGGTTCGCGGGCTTCGCGCGCCCGGTCTCCCTGAGCCGGCGGTTTCGCTTTATCCGCAATCAGTCTGGCGCGTTTTTTGAGGAACGGTTTCGCGCGCGCGCCGGCCCGTTTCGCAGCACGCCCCGCGGCCGCCGCTTTTTTCGTTCCGCGCTTCGGCGCCGGCGCGGCTTCCGGCTCGCGCTTGCCTCGTTTCCGGTCGGGCGGCTCCGCATCGCCCGCCCTGGCCTGCTCCCGCTTTATCTTGGACGCGAGCGGTCGCGCAGCGATCTCGGCTGCCGGGCTGAGATCCCGGTCTTCGGCCGGAGCGAAATCGGGCTCCGCCCGCGCCGGGCGCTCCACCCGCGATTCGGTTCGGGCGCGCCGCCCGAACAGAAAGCGGAACGGCCAGATTAGCAGCGCTCCGATCCAGCGCCATTCGCGCAGTGTCAGCCCCAGAACCGGCAACAGGAAAACGATACCCAGCCCCAGTGCGGCAAGAACTGCGGGCCAGCCTTGTGTCGCGCTTCCGAGCATATCGCGCGCTGCTATCGCCAAGGCGCGTCCGACCGCGCCGCCCGGCCCGGCATGGACCGGCCAACCCTGCGCTCCGGGCATACCGGCAAAGGCGGCGACGAGAAAGAGGAGGGCCACGGGCAACAACAACAATCGCCAACCGAAGGCGTCCAGCGGTACGCCGCCGATCAGCCGCCCGGCCCAGGCGGCGAGCGCCAGCGCGACGATATAGCCGCCCAGTCCGATCGTTTGCATCACGGCGTCGGCGACCCAGGAACCGCCAAGCCCCATCAGATTCCGGACCGGTGCATCGGATACCGTGTTCCAGGACGAATCGGATGGCGTATAGGACACCAGCGCCAGGAAGAAAGCGCCGGCGACCAATGTCAGCACGCCGCCGCAGGTGCGGCGCCAGCTGCGCTTGAGCAGGGCTTTCATCTCCGGCGGCAGGAAGGCCGGCTTTGCTCCCCGCCGGGCGCGGGCGCCAGACGACGTGCCGGCAGGCTGTTTCTTGAGCCGCCGGGACGAGGAGTCGCTTTTGCCGGAAAGGGTGGCGGCGCGCGCCATGGCTCCTCCCGATTGCGCCGGACTGCAGCGTACGCTCGGTGCTGCCCGGCAATTCGTTACGTCCGACCCAGGGAGCCTGTCCCTGCGGACACGCTCCGATCAGCTTAAGTATACAACAATATACTACAAATAAAAATGGGGCGCTCGAAGCGCCCCTGTAATTTCAAGAAGACAAGCGTTTATCGTTTTATAAGCTCTTCTTCGGGATAGGCGCCGATATTGTGAATCGCCAGATCGGCGCCTCTATCTTCCTCTTCGTCCGTCAAGCGAATCCCTATCGCTAATTTAACAACGCCATAGGCAATCGCACCGGCAGCCAGCGCATATCCTGCGCCGACCGAAGAGCCGACCAACTGCGAAAGGAAGGAGACGCCGCCCAGGCCGCCCAGGGCTGTCAGCCCGAAGATACCGCAGGCGATACCGCCCCACAGGCCGCACAGGCCGTGCAGCGGCCAGACGCCGAGAACATCGTCGATTTTCCAGCGGTTCTGGCACAGGGTGAAGGTGACGACGAACAGGACGCCGGCGACCGCGCCGGTTGCGAGCGCGCCGATAGGATGCATCAGGTTGGAACCCGCACACACCGCGACCAGGCCGGCCAGCGCGCCGTTATGCACAAAGCCCGGATCGCGCCGGCCGACGATTGTGGCGGCGAGCAGGCCGCCGGCCATCGCCATGACCGAGTTGAGGGCGACCAGTCCGGTTACGTCGGCGAGCTTCTGGGCGCTCATCACGTTGAAGCCGAACCAGCCGACCGACAGGATCCAGCTGCCCAGCGCCAGGAACGGAATATTGGACGGCGGGATCGGGATCGCGCTGCCGTCGCTGCGGTAGCGGCCGCGGCGCGCGCCGAGCAGGAGCACCGCCGCCAGCGCCATCCAGCCGCCCACGGCATGGACGACGATCGAGCCGGCGAAATCGTTGAACGGCGCGCCGAAGCTGCTTTCGAGCCAGCCCTGGATGCCGAAATTGCCGTTCCACACGATGCCTTCGAACAGCGGATAGAACAGGCCGACCAGGATTGCCGAAGCCACGACCTGCGGCCAGAAGCGCGCGCGCTCCGCGATGCCGCCGGAGATAATGGCCGGAATGGCGGCGGCGAAGGTCAGCAGGAAGAAGAACTTCACCAGGTCGTAGCCGCTCCTGGCGAACGGGCTGCCTTCGGCCGCGCCGGTCAGCATTGCGGCATTGGCCAGGAAGTTCACGCCATAGGCGACCGTGTAGCCGATGAAAAAATACACCACGGTCGACACGCAGAAGTCGGCAAACAGCTTCACCAGCGCATTGACCTGGTTCTTGCGGCGGACCGTGCCGACTTCGAGAAACGCGAAGCCGGCATGCATGGCAAGCACCATGACCGCGCCCATCAGGACGAACAGAACGTCGCCCCCGGACTTGAAAGCCTCCATGGGAAATTCCCCTTTTTCCTGTATCGTTCGATTGTCTGGAAGAGTGTCTCGACGGGTCTCGGAAAACGCCCGTTAACGGCGCGGCGGCCTAAAGCGCGCCTGCGCTCGCTTCGCCCGTGCGGATGCGGACTGCCTGTTCCAGATCGAGGACGAAGACCTTGCCATCGCCGATCCGTCCGTCGCCGGCCGAATCGCGGATCGCCTCGATGGCTCGGTCGGCGATATCGGCGCCGACGGCGATCTCGATCCGGATCTTCGGCACGAAATGCACCTCATACTCGGCGCCGCGATAGATTTCCTTGTGGCCTCCCTGTCGCCCGAAACCACGCACTTCGGTGACGGTCATGCCAGCGACGCCCATGCCCTGGAGCGCTTCGCGCACCGCATCCAGCTTGGATGGTTTGACGATGGCAACGATAAATTTCAAAGGGTGACTCCTTTCCAAAAATGCCGCTCAACGCCCTGAACGAAGGATGCAGTCACTGCATGTTCTGCATTCTGTCGATAGGAAGCGGCGCCCATCCGCAAAGGAGGGCGCCGCCGCTCGGGCATTTGCCGGGTGCGGTCAGGATGCCTGGCCGAACTCCGGATAGGCTTCCATGCCGACCTCGGCGATATCGAGGCCGTTCATTTCGGATTCCTCGTCGGCCCGTATGCCGACGGTGGCTTTCAGGATGTACCAGACGATGAAGCTGGCGACGAAAACGAATATGCCGATTGCGACCGCGCCGATCAGCTGCGTGAAGAAACTGCCGCCGCCGAAAATGCCGACGGCCAGCGTGCCCCATATCCCTGCTACGAGATGGGCGGAGAGCGCGCCGACAACGTCGTCGATCCTGAACTTGTCGAACATCGGCACCGCAAAGACCACGAGGCCGCCGCCGATGCCGCCGACGACGATGGCTTTCCAGTGGGCGTCCACATCGGGGCCGGCGGTGATCGCCACCAGGCCGCCGATCGCGCCGTTCAGCGCCATGGTGAGGTCGATTTTGCCGTAACGCATCTGGGTGACCAGCATGGCGATAACCACGCCGGCCGCTGCCGCTACGTTGGTATTGACGTAGACGATGGACATGGCCGCCGCGTCGGCGGCGCTGCCCAGGGCAAGCTGCGAACCGCCGTTGAAGCCGAACCAGCCGAACCACAGGATGAAGGTGCCCAGGGTTGCGAGCGGCAGGTTGGCGCCGGGCATCGGGGTCACCTTGCCGTCGGCCGTATACTTGCCCTTGCGCGAACCGAGCAGGATCGCGCCGGCCAGCGCCGCCCAGCCGCCGGTCGAGTGCACCAGCGTGGAACCGGCAAAATCGCTGAAGCCCATGGCGTCGAGCCAGCCGCCGCCCCACACCCAGGAAGCCTGGATCGGATAGATTATTGCCGTCAGAACGACGACGAAGATCAGGAACGGCCAGATCTTGATGCGCTCGGCCACCGTACCCGAGACGATCGACGCCGCCGTCGCGACGAAGACCATCTGGAAGAACCAGTCCGACGGGACGGAATAGCCGCTGTCGACGACCGCCTTGAGTTGTTCCGGCGTCGCCTTGTCGCCGGCGGCGATCAGTGCGGTTTCCGCCGCGGAAGGATCGTAGAACAAGTCCAGATTGCCGAAGATGCCGTTGACGATCCAGCCCCCGTCGCCGGGATACATGATCGTGTAGCCGATCAGGTAGAACATCAGCCCGGCAAGCGAGTACAGCGCGATATTCTTCAGGCAGATCGCCGCCGTGTTCTTCTTCCTGACCAGGCCGGATTCCAGCATGGCGAAACCGGCGGCCATGAACATCACCAGCACGCCGTGGATGAGGAAGGAAAAGGTGTTGAAGATATACTGCGATTCGGCCGAGACCTCGGCCAGCGCGGGCGGTGCGAACGCCGCGACCGGCGCAGCGATGCCGAGCGCCAGCGCCATCCGGCGCCAGCCCCGGGTCGGTTTGGATACGGTCATTGGTCCCCCGATTTCTAAAGCGCCTCGGCGCCGGTTTCGCCGGTGCGAATGCGAACGGCCGACTGCACGTCCATGACGAAAACCTTGCCGTCGCCGATGCTGCCGGTCTGCGCGGTTTCGACGATGGTTTCGACAGCGCGATCCGCGATTCCGTTGTCGACAACCGCTTCGATTTTGACCTTCGGCAGAAAGCTGATCGCGTATTCCGCGCCGCGGTAGATTTCCGTATGGCCCTTCTGCCGGCCGAACCCCTTCACCTCCGAGACGGTCAGCCCGGTCACGCCAACGGCGGACAGCGCTTCGCGCACTTCGTCGAGCTTGAAAGGCTTGATGATCGCCATGACCAGTTTCACAACGTCTCCCCCATAATGGCTGAAGCGCTTTCGCAATTGCGACAAGGCGCGATACCAATGGATAAGCAAGAAGCGCGCCAGCAGACTGCAAAAGGACGAAAACGTTGGAGAATCGCGGATAGAACGCTCGATGAAAAAATGTTGCATTGCAAAAAGACAGTATATTTTGAACAAAAAACAGGCGAATCCGGCAATTGTACAAAAAATGAGCATCCGGGTTGGCGGACGATTTGGCGGTGGACCGGGCCCGGGCGAAGCGCCACATCTCGCCGGATGGCTGCGCGCGGCTCACACAGGCGGACACCCCCGGCCGACGTTATCGTGGTCGGCGGCGGCATGGTCGGCGGCGCACTGGCGCTGGCGCTGGCAACCGGCGGCCTTGCGGTTACCCTGGTCGACCGGACGCCGCTCTCGGCGATGGCGGCAGCGCCTTACGACGGGCGGGCCTCGGCAGTCGCCTACGCGTCGCAACGGCTGCTGGCGCAAATCGGCCTGTGGCAGCTGGTCGAGCACGCGGCCGAGCCGATCCTGGATATCCGCGTTTCCGACGGCGCGTCGTCGCTGTTCCTGCACTACGACCACCGGGATCTCGGCGCGAAGATGGCCGGCGCCCCGTTCGGCTGGATTGTCGAAAACGGCGCGATCCGCCAGGGTCTGGCGGCGATGCTCGAAGCCGCGCCCGCCGTGCAGGTCCTGTCGCAGGTCCGGGCCGAACGCCTGACGCCCGGCGATCCGCTCGCCGAGCTGGCGCTGGACGACGGAACGGTCCTGGCCGCACCCCTGGTCGTCGCCGCCGACGGCACCGATTCGCGCCTGCGCGGCCAGGCCCGCATTGCCGCCGTGCAGTGGCGCTATCCGCAGGACGGCATCGTCTGCACCATGGGCCATGAAGCGCCCCACGACGGCATCGCCCATGAGCGGTTCCTGCCGGCCGGCCCGTTCGCCGTCCTGCCGATGACCGATGCACCGGACGGCACGCACCGCTCGTCGATCGTCTGGACAGAGCGGGAGAAGCGCGCACCGGGCATGATGCGCCTGTCCGATGCGGCGTTCGGCGCGGAAATGCAGCGCCGCTTCGGCGACTGGTACGGGGCCGTGCGGGTTCTCGGCGGGCGCTGGCGCTATCCGCTGCGGCTGCTCCACGCCGAGCGCTATGTCGGGCCGCGCCTCGCCCTGATCGGCGACGCCGCCCACACCATCCACCCGATCGCCGGCCAGGGCCTCAATCTGGGATTGCGCGACGTCGCGGCGCTCGCCGAGGTCGCGGTCGACGACCGGCGGCTCGGCCTCGATCATGGCGGGCTGACGACCCTGGAGCGCTACGAACGCTGGCGGCGCCCCGACAATGTCAGCCTGATGGCCGCGACCGACGGCCTGAACCGGCTGTTCTCCAACGATATCGGGCCGGTCCGGCTGGCGCGGGATCTCGGTCTGGCGGCGGTCGAGCGCATGCCCGGCCTGAAGCGCCTGTTCATGCAACATGCCATGGGCACGGTCGGCGATCTGCCCCGCCTGCTGCGCGGCGAAGCCTTGTGATCGGGCCCCGAAAAATCAGGGATCGCGGCTGAGGCCCTGTCGTTCGAGCGCATCGAGATAGCGCTGCCAGATGGCGTCCTTGTTGCGGCCCAGGCCGTACAGGTAGGTCCAGCTGAAGATGCCGGTGTCGTGCAGGTCGTCGAACTCGATCCGGATCGCGTAGTTGCCGACCGCCTCGATGTTCAGGATGCCGACATGCCGGCGGCCGGGGACGATCTTCTTCTCGTCGGCGCCGTGGCCCCGGACCTCGGCGGACGGGCTCTCGACGCGCAGGAGTTCGGCCGGATAGGTAAAGGTCTCGCCGTCCTCGAAGGTGACGGTCAGGCGCTTCCCGGCCCGGTTCAGATCGATTTCCGTCGGCCAGACCCGGGTGCCGAAAGTCGGGGCGCCGCTCATTCCTCGACCGACAGGGCGCGCGCCTCGTCCTGCAGCATGATCGGGATGCCGTCGCGGATCGGATAGGCGAGGCCGGCCGCTTCCGAGATCAGCTCCTGGGCCGCGGCATCGTATTTCAATGGCTGGCGCGTGACCGGGCAGACCAGGATTTCCAGCAGCTTGGGATCCACTTTCGGGCTCTCTCCGGCGGCCGGTTCGGTCATCCTCTGCGCTCCCTTCGCGGCCCCGGGATCGTCGGCTCAGTTGATCCCGTCCGGCGCCGGCGCGCCGGCGCTATCCATGGTCAGCAGGGAAATGATCGTTTCGGCCCGCTCGGTCAATGTGCGGCTCTGCAGCAGCGCCTGCTTCTCCAGCGGCGAAAACGGGCAGACCATCGCAACGATGGAGACCAGTTCGTCGGTCGAGGTCTTGTCGATGGCGTCCCAGTCGACGCCGAGTTGCCGGGCCGCCAGATAGGCTTTCAGGGCGCCGGCGAGCTCATCGCGGTCGATCGCGGCGCTGTCCTGGGAGCCGAAATCGCCGGCCCACGGGCCGTAGTCGGGCCGGACCCGCCGGTAGCCGTTGTGCAGCGCCAGTTCCTCGGCCACGTCGAAACGGCACAGGCCGCGCAGGCCGATCAGGTAGCGGCCGTCGCCGGTCTCCTCGAACGAGACGATGCGGCCGGCGCAGCCGAGATCGTACAAGGGCGGGCTGTCGTCCGGCTCGGTCTGCTCGGGCACCTTCGGCTGGATCATGCCGATGGTCCGGTGGCCGGCCAGGGCGTTGTCGACCATCGCCAGGTAGCGCGGCTCGAAAATATTGAGCGGCAGCCGCGCGCCGGGCAACAACAGGGCGCCCTGCAGCGGGAACACCGGGATCGGCGCGGGCATTTCGGCAACGGTCGAGGGTCGGGGCATCGGTTCGCAGGGGTTTCTCGGTCGAGGTTACATTGGCCCGTCCGGACGGGATGCAAGGCCGGAATTCAAGGTCGCGAAACGAGGCCGGGCCGTCAAATTGGACAGACCGGTATATCTTTTGAAAAAAATCGTTTCCAAAATCGAAAAACCGCAGAAATGCGCCATTCTAGCGGATTCCAGTGACACAAAAGTGTCCTATATAGGATTAATTCCTTAGATCGGCCGACCCGGCCGAGGGCGCATCGGGGGCGCCCTGCCGGCAATCCGACGGGCGGCGCGTCCCTTCGGCCAGACGCACTGCAGGCGCACTTGTGGTGTTGGTAAAAGGAACATAGGCACGAAAATCCACAAAATCAAGAAAAAATATCAAGAAAAATGCATAATTTCTACAAAAAATCCCAATGCCCATACCGATCGCTCTGCGAAACGGCCAACGAC
>FZLR01000004.1 GCA_900197615.1 Rhodospirillaceae bacterium Spongia-Bin9 | reverse complement strand
GTAAATAGACCGGTCTGTCCCATCCGTGAGGTTGGGCCGCGACTGCGCAAAGGAGGAGGATGCCGCCACGACTCATGACAAATCATGACATTTCATGACATTTCCTTACACCCGCCGTTCCGGCCGGAGCCCCGAAGCGTTCCGACCCCCCTCCCACCGCTGACACATAACCTCGTACGTCACCCCGGTCGCCGACGAATTGACCTTGCGACATAGCAGTGCTACGTTCATCCAAGAGTTGGGTTCGTCTGCCACATGGAACAGAGGGACACGATAGTGAGAACCGGCGACGAAATGCTGCAGCAGATTGTTGAGAGGTCCGCCCTGGACGCGGACTTCAGGCAACAGCTCCTGACAGATCCAAAGAGCACCATCAGTGAGGAATTGGGCATCACGATTCCCGATTCGATGAATATCAGGGTCCATGAGAGCGACATGCAAACGGTGCATCTTGCATTGCCGCCGGATCCCAACATCACTGAAGAGCAGCTCGAAGCTATTTCAGCCGGCCTTTGCTGCTGCTGGTAAAACCAACAACCGGCGGTTAGCCGGTCGAATTGCAGCACAGGGCTAGAAGCGACGACCTGCCCCAACCGGGGCGGGTTGTCTTTTTGGTGCGCCCTTTCGGGGCCGGAATTAAGGCGCTACCGCTCCCGAAAGCACCATAAACACATAGGCTTTGGCCTGTCGGAGTCGATTTTCGGATATGACCAGCTTTATGTGATGAATGCCGCGGAGCAACACATAACGCCCGGATTTTGCGAATAGCGTTGTCGGCTTGCAAACCCAGTCAGCAAGCGCGGCCAGTTTCTCCGGAACGACGATATCCTCGCGGCTCATGGCTTCCAGAAACGGATCCCAATCGGTCAGGCCATCCAGCCAATAACGTGAATCTTTTGTATATCTTTGCTTGACAATGAGCGTGAGGCCGAGCGTCGGACCGATACCCTCTTCCCGCACGTCAATATTTGCCCCTGTCCTGACAATATTCACACGTTCCTTGAAGCGTGCAATCACGGCTTCGACATCCGAGACCTGACCCGGCCAACCCGTTTCTTCGAGATAAGAACTTAGTTCCTGCTGCGATTTGAAGCCCATGATCGCCAAGCGGATCGCCCGGGAGCGAGACGGGAATACACCGAACGAATCCATGCGCGTATCGCCCGGCTGCGCCAGGTAAACCCGTTCGACGTTCTTTCGCTCGGCATCGGTCAACTCCCAGCCGACGCAGGATACGAGCGCGTCAACCACCAGACCGACATCGTTCTCCTGACCGTGGGCGCCGACAATCGGGCGTTCGCCCGGCCGCAGGAACATTCCCGGCAGCGAATTTTCGCCGTCCTGCGCAGCGCCGATGTCGTATTCCAGCATCAACTTGCGACCGACGATTTCGCGCAGAGCCGAGCTTTCGGCGTCCATTTCCCTGAACAGGCGCACGATCGCGCGCGCGGCCTTGTCCGTCTTGTCGGTCCGGGCGCGCTCCCGGAAAAACGCGGCCGATCTGGTTCCGCTCGCCAGGGACGCGCCGAGATCCGCCTCCGGCCTGCGTTCATG
The DNA here is from genome assembly GCA_900197615.1 of Rhodospirillaceae bacterium Spongia-Bin9. Taxonomy (GTDB): domain Bacteria; phylum Pseudomonadota; class Alphaproteobacteria; order Bin65; family Bin65; genus Bin65. The sequence goes on along the minus strand of FZLR01000004.1, from coordinate 61,038 downwards.
CAGCGGCAGTTCGAAGCCGAATGGAAGAGCGCCCATCGTGATTGGAAGTTTCCCGGCGCATTCGAGTATGCGCCCCCACTCCGAATCTCCGATAAGAACAGGCGAAATCCTGTTTCGAAAGTGCCCGAGCAAATCGCCCATCGTGCCGCCCTCTTCGGCGAGACGGTCCTGGGTCAGGGTGACTGCTTCATCGATTTCCATAGAGTCTGCTCACGCGACGAAGGTGGAGTTTCAAACCGGGTTCAGCGAGAGGGTGCTTGCGTCAGTTCATGCCAACAGCCACGTCGTAACGGCGCCGGGATGAAAATTCTGCGAATCCCGGTCCGCCTCGTTCCATAACCTGACATTGGACCGCTTCGTAGGGGCAGGATCATCGGACCCTCAGGATTTCGACAAGACGTTCCAGAGCCTCGATACAGAAAGCGGAGGTCACGGCTTCGGAACCATGCCCGATCTGCCCGATCGTGCCCCACTTCAATTCCTGGTCGCCGAATGCGAGGAGCTCAGGCCAGCCGCCGTCCTCACGCTGCGAACTCATGATTCTCTCTGTCTCGCCTTTCGCATCGATGCTTTCGAGGCTTCCGATGTTGTAGAGCGCCGATACGGCCAGAGCGGTCTGAAGGACGTTGCCGAAGTCTCCCTTCCCGTCGCGCAATCCCAGAATTCGATCCGCAAGTATCGGGCGCAGCCGTTCGAGGGCGGTCGGCGCACGAACCATGGCGCGGGCGATCGCATAGTAAATCGCGACCGTGTCGGGATACCATTTGGACGAGCCGTCAACTCCGCCCTCGGCAACCAGCGCTTCCAGCCATCTTTGGGCATCCGCGGTTTCCGGGCGATCGCCGAGATACGCGATGACATTCGCGTTGACCACCGGGTCGGCTTCGATACGGAACCTCGATACGACATCGGGTTCGTCTTCCGCCAGGATCCAAGTCATGAAACGGCCCGCCTCGTCTCGATTAGCCAGTATTCGCGGCACGTTCCTTTCCAGCAATATCCAGGGGTGATTCCCGGCGATAAGCGAACAGAGCGTACTGCTATCGAGATCCAGAGGAAGATGGCGGTAGTAGCGCCACAAGCCGGGAAATTCGATGGTGTCGACGAGGTAAGCTCCCGTCGCGGCGCACATGGCCTTCGCCTGCGCTTCTTCGCAACATTCGAGGGCCAGGACGCAGAGCGCCGAAATAAAGGGGGGCCTTTCGAAATGCCGGGGAATGTCCGGGTCGGCTGTGTTGAACCGGATGCAGTGCCAGGCCCCGTTTTCGTCGACGGTCGATTCCAGGAATTCGAGACCGCGGCGGATGCTATTCCTGCCGGCCACAGCAAGTTCCCCGGACGCCGCGGCGCTCTTCCGGGCCCTCGCCCGTTCGACGGCGGGGGGACGCAGGGGCGGCGCAGGGTCGTACATTGTTTTGCGAAGAAACTCGATCGACGCTGCGCCGGTCTTTGCCTCCTCCCGCTCCGCCTCGCTGAGCTTGCTACGCGGCGGAAGCACCAGGTGCGTTGCGTTATAGGATTCTTCGTGCACAAGAATTTCATGGTCTCCGGCCAGCGTCACGCCGAATTCCTGTTCGATCGTTTCCCTGGGATTGGCGAGAAGGCGTTCGCGAAAATCGCTATCGTCGCCAGCCCTCGAGACGAGCAATTCTGCTGGATCAACGGGCTTCTTCATTGATTTCGTCAATTTTGGCCGGTCCCGGTCAAGATTGAATTCCTGGCAGCCGAATTTGGTTTGAATGTAAATTATTGCGCGCCCGATCGCGCGAGCAATAAGATTTGCCGGATCAGGCGATCTGCCTCTTGACCAGTTCTCGGAACTCCCCGTCGACCTCCATGAGTTCGCTGAAAGAGCCGCTTTGCACGACTCTTCCGGCCTGCAACACATAGATGCGGTCTGCCTGTTCCAGAGTGGAGAGGCGGTGGGCGATGACGAGCCGGGTGGAGGTCAAGGCTGTGAGGTTCCGCATTACCTTGGCTTGGTTGTCGTTGTCCAGCCAATTGGTTGCTTCATCGAACATCATAATTCGCGGGCTGCCGATCACCGAGCGGGCGATTGTGACGCGCTGACTCTCTCCGCCTGACAGGACGGCCCCGCTGGTGCCGACCATGGTCATCATGCCCATGGGCATGCCTTTGATTTCTTTTTCGACTTCGGCGATCCGGACCGCCGTCCATACGTCTTCACTCGCCACATCCTCGTGGTGGCCGACCAGGTTGTCCCAGAGATCCTGGGGATGGAGCCCGACCGATTGCGGCACGGCGCCGATTCTCCGACGCACCTGCTTCAGGTTCAGGTGCCTCAGATCGCGTCCGTCGTAGTACACCGCGCCCGCGGTCGGCCGGTCGATCCCGAGGGCGAGCCGGAACAGGGTGCTCTTGCCGGCGCCGGACTCGCCGGCGATCGCAACGAACTCGCCGGGACGGGCGCGAATCGTGACATCGTCGAGGATCAGCGGCCCGTCGGAGTCGTAGCGGAAGGAAATGCGGTCGAACAGAATATCGCCGCCCAGATATTCGACCGGCTCGCCTTCGACCGCGGCTTCCGAAACTGGGGCGAACAGCGGGCGCATCTGATCGAATGCTGGCAACATAGCGGCGAGCGCGCCGAAGGATTCTCCCAGCCGGGCGATGGCGGACTGAAAAGCGATGAAGACGGTGTAGACGACGAGAAAATCGCCGACCGGGACATTCCGGTCGCCGACAGCGACCACCGCAAAAAGCAGCACTCCACCGGCAAGGAACGGGAGCGCGGCACCGAATGCCTGAGAATGCCCCTCCAGCGCGCCCAGTTCGATTTCCGCGCGCTTCTGCTTGCGATAATCCCGCGCCCAGATGGCGAAAGCCGACCCTTCCGCGCCTTCCACACGCAGCTTGGCGATGCCGCCGACGATCTGGAACAGCCGGCCGGCTACGCGACGTGCTGCGCCCATCATTCGCCCGTAAGGCGAAATCTGGCGCAGCCCGAGGAGAACGGTGATCGACAGCGAAGCCAGGCTGAAGACGAGAGCGATGACCCCGAGGATGCCATTGTAAAAAAAGATGACGCCAAATACCGGAAGCAGGAAGATGACCGACAGCAGGCTATCGGCAACGACCCCCTGCAGGCCGTCGCGAATATTCTGGAATGTCATTCCCGACATGGCCAGATCGCCGGCCGGTTGGCGGTGTAGAATGCTTGGCGGAAGGCGCATGAGGCGGTCCCAGTAAGCCGCTTCGACCCGCGACGCCGAGCGACCCTCGAGCCGCATCATCGCCGTGCTTTGAAGCAGGTGCAGCAGCGCGCCGAGCAGGCCGAACGCCGCCACCGTCGCGGCCACGGCATAGAGCGCTCCGGCACTTCCGCCCGCCGTTACCTGATTTGCGACGACGCCAAGCGCGAGTGCCGGCACCAGTTTGATCAGGCCGCCCGGCAGCCCGGCAATCACCAGCCGCGCCAGATCTGCGGCCGAACCGTGCAGGGCAATTCCCAGCAGGTCTGACGGTCTTACGTTCTCCGACGGCAATGGCCGGTAGAATATCCAGGCTTCCTCTCCCAGAGTGCCGGCGCGATCCGCCGTAATCCGGACGCTGCGCTTGCTGACCGGGTCGAATTCCCGATAGCGCCCGAACGCTCCCGGCAGCAGCGCTACGGGCTGGCCGTCCGCGGCGCGGAATCCCAGCATTGCGTTGCTGTCGCCGCGCCACCAGTCGCCCTCGGCTTTGAATCGCACGCGCCGGGCGCGTACGCCCGACGCATCGAGAATGTCGACGAGGCCGACAGGCGAATCGGAAGTTCCGGGGCGCGCCGGAATTTTGAAAGCGATTCCTTCATGGCGTCCGATGGCTTGCAGGGCATCCGCCAGCATCGTGTCCTCGACATTGGCAGCCCGGTCAATCGGCAGGTCATAGATGTTGAAGAGCCGCTGCCGCGCAACTCTCTCGGCCGTTCGGCGACTGGCCGTCCGCGCGCGTTCGAGATTCGCATCGTCGACCACGGCCAGACGGCGGTTAAGGCGTTCCAGGGCGAATGCAACCGCGTGAAATGAGGCCAGCGCCGGCAGCAGCATGCCTTGCTGCGCCAACGTTTCGGTCGATTTTCCCGAAAGCGTCGCTTCGTCGAACAAGGTGAGCCAGCTTGTCCGGGTCAGCGGCATCGAGGCTTCGTCAGGGCCGCTTGCCCCGGCGAGATCCGCCAGGTCGACAATATCCATGTACAGGCTTGTGCCGCGCGGCGGTTCGGATACCCATACCACGCCGCGCCGCACGGATAGCGTACACGGCGACAGAGTCTGCGTCATGCCGGGTTCGGCAAGCGCCGTCGGACGCGGAAGACGGCTTGCAAAGCGAGAAAGCGTGTCCGTAATGGCGGTCAGCCAGGTATCGGTCTGTTCCGCCAATTCCGTTGGATGAACCTCCGACAGTAAGGAGGCCGGGAGGCGTTTCAGAAGGGTATCCGGCGATCCCTTGGCAACCAGGCTGAGCGTTGTGTCTTCGTCATCGCCTCGTGCGTCCCGTGCGACGCCCGGCAGCAACCAGCCCGCTTCGCGCCGCAGCAGATGTTGCGGCGCCGCCTGCTCCACCCCGTCCTGGAATTCCACCAGGAAAAGATTTACGGCGCCCCGGTCGATGAACCAGACACTATCCGGATCGTCGAGTTCTACCGGCAGGTTGCCGGCGCAGGGCACGGACGTGCCGGAGCGGGCGGCCAGTTCGGAAATCGATGCGTATGTTGGCTTTGCGTCCTGCATCAGCCCGACCTGACCAGCTTGTAATAAGTGCCGTCCCGGTCGGCGATTAACTCGTCGTGCGTGCCGCGCTGCACTTCGACGCCTTTGTCGAGCACGACAATTTCGTCGCAATCCCGCACGGTGCTCAGCCGGTGCGCCACAATCAGGCAGGTGACGCCGCGACGCCGCAAGGCATCGTCGACAATTTCCTCCGTCGCGGCATCGAGGGCGCTGGTCGCTTCGTCGAGAATGAGAATTGTCGGGTTGCCCACCAGCCCGCGGGCGATTTCCAGTCGTTGCCGCTGGCCGCCGCTGAAATTCGCCCCGCCTTCCTCGACGAGAGTCGAATATCCCTGCGGCCTGAGCAGAATTTCGTCGTGGATACAGGCATCTCGCGTCGCAGCGAAGATGGCTTCATCCGGGACCGCCGGGTTCCACAAGGTGATGTTGTCGCGAAGGGACGCGAAAAAGAGCACGTTTTCCTGAGCCACCATGGAAACGGACCGCCGCAGCACTTCCTCGGGAATTTCATCCCGCAGATGGCCATCGAACAGGATCTCGCCCGACCAGGGCTGGTAGAGACCCGAAACCAGACGCGCCAGGGTCGACTTTCCGGAACCGCTGGGACCGACCAAGGCGACGCGCTGCCCCGGCTTGATCGCGAGGTTGAAGTCCTTGATCAAGGGCGGCCGGCTCTTGTTGAACCCGAAGGTGACATTTCGCAGATCGAGATGGCCTGCAAGCTGGAGCCGACCTTTGAAGGTGGGAATCGACTCCGCTTCCGGACTTCGGTGGTCGAAAACGGGGTCTTCAGCGGTTTTGGAGATGTCGTCGAGTCGTTGAAGATCGGTTTCGAGCGCTTGGCGTTGGTCGGTAAATTCCAGAAAGCGCCCGATCGGCGCAAGAAACATCTCCGCCAGGATATAGAATCCGGCCAGCGTCCCTAGGGTCATTTCTCCGGAAATGACCAGACCGCCCCCGATGCCCAGGATCGCCGCGCTGCGAAGTGCGCCGACCAGGCCCGGAAGCGCGGTATTGACGGAGACCAGTTCGGAATAGTGCTGGCGCGCGTGCAGTTCGCGTGCCTGCTGACCGCTCCAGCGCGAAAAGAAACGATCGTCCGACCCCGTCATGCGCAAATTGTCCGCATGACTCAACATCTGCATGCCGAAGCCGATCAGCAATCCCTGTTCGCGGCGCATAGCCTGGCTTCGAACGGCCCGAAGCCCGTTAAGAAATCGGGCCAGAATTCCGTGAAGCACAGCCAGAAAAAGGACAATTGACGCAAGAATAACATCGTAAATCAGCATTGCTATGAGCAAGATTCCGCTCATTGCCATGTCTATAATGAGCACAATAAACTGGCCAGTCAGATTCTTCGCGACTCTGTCAATGGAAGAAATCCGATCGGTTAAATCGCCAACCAACCGATGCTCGAAAAACTCTATCGGCAATCGCAGCATACGCGACAAGCTCCGACTATAGCCTGTCACGGAAATCCGCACTGCGAGCCGCTTCAGGAAGCGGTGCTTGAGCAGGGAGAGGATGTAAACGACGGCACCGGCACCGATTAGGGCTGCCACCAATCCGCCCCATGGCCCATGGTTTTCCAGAACGCCGTCCACAAAAATACTGAGAGATGCTGGAATGACAAATGCTAGAATCGTTAACATAAGGCCGCAGGAAATGACTCCGGCAAGCATACTCCACGATCCATCGAGCAGGGCGCCCAGTTGACTGAACAAGCCAGGCTGCTCGCCACCGGGTCTGAAATCGGGGCCGCGCATGAATCGCAGTGCAACTCCACTGTAGCTCTTGTTGAATTCGTCAGCAGAAATCGTGCGCCGCCCCGTAGCCGGGTCATTGAGGAAAAATTTGCTGCCATCGAATCCCTCGAGGACAACGAAATGGCTGAATTGCCAGAAAATAATCAGGGGTAGCGGCAGCTTTTTCAATTGATCGGCACGTACGCTGAGCCCATTGCATTCGAGACCGTAGTGTCTGGACGCGCGCAGGATGCTGGCGGCACTGCTGCCGTCCCGGCTCACCTCGCATCTTTCCCTTAATTCGGTGAGCGCCACCCAGCGCCCGAAATAGGCCAGTATGCTGCCGAGGCAGGCTGCGCCGCATTCTGACGCGTGCATCTGCAAGAAAATCGGCGTGGTTAACTTTTGCTTCGAGAAGTCCGATGCAGCCTTATCTCCAGATACCTTGGAGGCACGCGGCGGCATCTTACTATCGCCCTATTCGAAAAAGCGTGATCGGAGATTGACTGCCGAGTTCGACGATAATCCGGCATTTCCTGCCCGCGATTGAAGCGACATCAAGGTTGTTGCCGAGCGCGACAACGACGCGGCGCACGGACAAAGGTGTCGCAAATTCAAATGCACCCATTTCATCGGACAATTTTACTGCGGAGACCTTCTCGACCTTTCCGTCAAGAATTTTCACCTCTCCATCCGCCAAGCTAAGTTCTATTGTAGCCGACATGCCGTCTACGATCTGCGGAGCGACGTCGTTCCCGACCCAGACAAGCGCTTGCACAGACCTGCTGCCCGCGTGCAAATCTTTGCCGGCTTCGACAATTACTCCGTCTACCGCAAGGGTACGGGATACGCTGCCAAAGAAGAGCCATACCGCAAGGATGAACAACAACAGGGCTGTGACACCGACAAGCAGACGCTCGCGCGGTGTGGAAATCGTCAGCAGCCGGTCGAGTTGTTCGCGTTCTTCTTTCGCTTCGGCAACTGTCTTGTGAAATGAGTCAAATGGATTATTGAACACCGTCGCGCAGGGCCTCCTCCAACAGAAAAAGCAAATAGTACAATGTTTCTATTGGGCTGGGTGAAGAATTAGGAAATTATATACAATCCTGGCCGGGCAAGGTCAAGTCATCGGGGTGTCGGAAATACCGATCCGACATACATCGGCCGGGGGCTTGCGAGAGACGCCATTTTGGGCTTCGTAGTTCCGATCGAGCTTCAGTTCGGGTTTTCCGCCCGGCGGCGTGCCTCGACGTACAACCGTTCCGGCAAGTTTGCGGTGCGTCCGGTGCGGCGACGGTCGACCGGCACTCCCAGGCGTGCAGGCCAGGCTTCGAAGCAATCGGCGCGCAGCCGGCGGAAGCCGCTTTGCGGAACAATCGAGCGGACGGCCTGGAACCGGACGTTCGCGACCGCGATAAATCGCTGGAAATCGGTTCGCCGGTATTGACCGCAGAGCGTGATCGAACCGAAATACGAATGTGGCCGGCAGACTCAGGAACAGGGCTATGGCGAATGACAGTGTCGCGATAGACGGTCCGGATCGGGGAACGGCGGCGGCTGTAACGGCCATCGAGCCGTCTTTCTTCAAAGCGCTGCCGCATTTTCTGCCGCTGGCAATCTTTCCGCTGATTTTCCTTGCCTTGTTCCATGGCGGCTGGTGGATCGTTGCGCCGTTCGTCTTCTTCATGCTCGCGGGGCCGCTGGATATCGCATTCGGCGACGACGCGCGGAACATGGATCCCGCCAGGACGCCTGAAGGAAGGTTGATCTGGCACAATCTTCCGGTCTGGCTCTGGGCGCTTCTCTGGCCGGCAGCGCTGGCGTTCGGTCTCTGGCAGATCCTCGTCTCCGGCCAGTTCACGGTCTGGGAATGCCTCTTGCTGGCGGTGGTGCTGGGGGTCGAGGCCCAGGCGGTCTTCATTGTCGGCCATGAGCTGATTCACCGGCGTGCAACCTGGGAGCGGCGGCTCGGCGAGTTCCTACTCGCTTCCGCGTCCTACCCGCAATACGCCACCGAGCATGTTTACATCCACCACGCCCAGGTGGGCACGCCGCTGGATGTCGGCTCCGCGCCCAAAGGGCAGAGCTTCTGGAACTACTTTCCCCGGGAAGTCGCGAGCAACCTGACCGGCTCGTGGCGGGTCATCCGGGAGCGGCTGGCGCGCAAGAGGTTGCCGGTCTGGCACTACAGCAACCCGTTCTGGCGTTACAGCATCGAAACCGGCTTCTGGTACGGGCTGATTTTCTGGATGGGCGGTATCTGGGCGGCTCTGGCCTACGCGTTCCTGTGTTTCGGCGCCGTCTTCTCGATGAAGATCAGCAACTACATGCAGCATTACGGGTTACGCCGGATCCGCTTGCGCAGCGGCCGGTTCGAAAAGGTCCTGCCCAGGCATTCGTGGAACGCCAACTACAAGTTCAGCAATTGGATGTTCTACAACATGCAGCGGCATCCGGATCACCACGCCTGGGCGAGCCGCCCCTATCCCCTGCTGCAGAATCGCGGCGCCGACGAGTCGCCGCAACTGCCGGGCAGCTACGCCAAGATGTTCAATCTGGCGGTGCGTCCGAAACGCTGGTTCGCGACCATGGACCCGCTGGTCGACCGATGGCGCGCGCAATTCTATCCCGAGATCGAAGACTGGAGCGCCTATGACAGCCCGGTCTCGGCCGCGCGCCCGGAAGCGTTCGACGCCATCGTCGAGATATTCGCCGCCGCGCCGCGCCTCGCCGGATGGATCGAACGGCATCCGGAGCTGCTCGACAACCTGCAGGAAAGGGAATTCACCGATCTCGACCTTCCGAAGGGCTTCGGGCCGGACCCGGAGGCCGAGGCGATCGCCCGCCGGGGCCTGACGCGCCTCTACTGGACGCACGAATTCGGCGTTGCGGAAATGAAGGAGCGGATCGCCGAAATGCCGGTCCAGGACGTTCGGGACACGGTGGAGACGGTGCGCAACTGGTCGAACGACAAGGCGTTCCAGATCGGCATGCACATCCTGCGGGGCAACCTGACGCCGATCGAGGCGGGGACGGCGCTTGCCAATCTGGCCGAAGCCTCGATTGCCGTCGTCCTGTCGTCGGTCGCGGAAGAATTCGCCGACCGGCTCGTGCCGGGCAGCGAAGGCGGAGTCGCCGCCGCGGTACTGGGCGATCTGGCCAGCGGCGAAGCGGCGCCAGGCGCAGCGCTCGATATTCTCTTCGTTTACGAAGGCAACTCCGACGACAGCTACGACGGACTGTGTTGGCGCTTCCACGATGCACTCAGGGAGCTGTCGCACGACAGCCTGATTTTCGCGCCGATCCCCGGCGGCCGAAAAGGACGCGCTGTGCGGTCCCTGACCGGTTTCGCGGAGCACTGCCGGGCTGCCGCGCCAGCAGGCGAACTTCTGGAACTCACCCGCGCGCGCTGCATCTTCGAACACGGGGCAGCCGGAATCGGGCGGCGATTCGACGAAGCGCGACGCGAAGCCCTTGCCGCGAGCGCCGCGCGCGACGCGCTGATCGCCGAACTGCGCGAGGCCGGCGACGGCGGCGCCGGAACCGGCCTTTCGGCCTATGAGGACATGCGCGGCGGTTTCCGCGATATCGAACGCGCTGCACGGCTCCTGCAAGTTGTCCATGCCGTGGACGACATGGGAGCGCCAGCGCCTGCGGCAGCCTCGGTTTTCCACGCTGCTGCGGCACAAGGGCGAATCGAAGACGGCTTGGCAGCGGAACTGGCGCAAGCCGCGACGCTGTGGCGGAACTTGCACGGCGTCCTGCGGCTCGTCGCAGACGAAGACGCTTCGGTCGAGACTCTGGGCTCGAGGGCCGGGGAAGCGCTGGCGCGATCCTGCGGCCGGGACGATTTCGATGCGCTGAACGCCGCGGTCGGCGAAACGGCAGCTTGCGCCGCCGCCGCGATCATCGCGCTGGACGGGTCGGCAGACGCCGCCGAATCCGCCCCGGCCAACCCGTCCTGAGCCCGGTCCCGCTGCAAGAAGGTGGATTGCGTGCGCTTCGAAGCGCGCGAAGCCCCGCCGCCGTGAATGCGCTACGGACCGGCTGAATGACTGACAGGTATCGACCCGACGGCAATCCTTTGCGCCGGTCCGCCGACCCGGCCCCGGACAGGAAGACGGGCGCGCCCGCATCGCCGGGCAGGCCGTCGCCGCAGGGAATCCTGACCGAGGTCTCGGCGTCGGACCGGGGACTTGTCGAGCGGCCGACGCTCACCCCGCATCTCGACTTCCATGAGGTCGAGGAGGGACAGACCCTGCTGGTTTCCGAGACATTCAACACGCTGCTGCGCGGACCGATCTATGGCAATCTCCTGCCGCTGCTCGACGGCCGGCCGCAGGGCGATATCGTTGCCGCACTTTCCGGCACCCATGCCGCTGCCGATGTCCGCGCGGCTCTCGCCGGCCTGGCGTCCCGCGGCTATGCCGTTTCCGGCGACCATTCGATGGACCGGGGCCGGGCGGCCTACTGGTCCTCCCTCGGCGCCTCGCCGCGCTGGGCGGAACAACGCCTGGCGGCTGCGCGCGTGGCGGTCGACGGCGACGGCGGACAGCTTTCCCGGCGGCTTGAGGCGATGGGTGTCGCGACGGCCGCGAACCGCCCGACCCTCTCGGTCGCCGTCTGCGCCGATTATCTCGAAGAGCGCTACGAAGAGATCAACCGGCGCCACATCGAAACCGGCGCACCCTGGATGCTCGTCCGGCCAAAGGGCCTGCAGCCGCTGTTCGGTCCGGTGTTCCGGCCGGCGGAACGGGGGCCGTGCTGGGCCTGCCTCGCCTACCGGATACGCAGCCATCGGGAAGTCCACACCTTCCTGCGCAACCTTGCCGGCGACGAGGCCGCCTTCCGGCCTAGCGCCGCCGAGCCCGCCGTGCTGGACGCGGTCTATGGGCTGATTGCGGCCGAAATCGCCAAGTGGCTGGTGCTGGAGGAGACGGCGCCGATTCACGACCGGGCCATCTCGCTCAATGTCGGCCGTCTCGCCGGCGAACGGCATCAGGTCATGCGCCGGCCGCAATGTTTCGCGTGCGGCGACGAGGCCCTGTACCGCGCCGACCGGCCGCCGGTTCCGGTGCGTCTGCGGCCGAGCCCGACGCGCGTCGGCAACAGCGGCGGTGTGCGTTCGGTATCTCCCGAAGAAACCCTTGCGAAATACCGCCATCTGGTCAGCCCGGTCAGCGGCGTCGTGACCTGGGTGGCGCGCACCACAGAAGAGGCCGATTCCTGGCTTCACGTTTACTGGGCGGGGACCAATTACGGACTGCGAAGCCGGAAGCTGAGTTCGCTCAGGCGCAGCCTGCGCAGCAAGAGCGCCGGCAAGGGCAGCACGCGAGCGCAATCCGAAGCGAGCGCGCTGTGCGAGGCGATCGAGCGCTACTCCGGCGCCTATCACGGCGACGAGATTTGCTGCACGCACCGGTATGCCGATTTGGCCGTCGACGGCGATGCGGCTGCGATCCCTCCGAACGACGTCCAGTTGTTCAGCGAGCGCCAGCTGGACGATGCGAATAACATCAACGCCAGGGGCCACCCGTATAACATCGTACCGCCGCGCCTCGACCCCGAGGCCGAAATCGACTGGTCGCCGGTCTGGTCTCTAACGCAGAATCGCCACCGCCATCTGCCGACATCGATGCTCTACAGCACCCCGGCCGAGCAACGGGGCAGCGCCGACTTTATCGCCGATTCGAACGGTTGCGCCGCCGGCAACACGCTGGAAGAGGCGATCCTCCAGGGCTTCTACGAGCTGGTCGAACGCGACGCCTTCGCCATCTGGTGGTACAACCGGCTGCGCGTGCCGGGCGTCGACCTGGAGAGTTTCGGCGACGACTATCTCGCCGCGGCGCCGGACTACTACCGCCGGCATGAGCGCGACATGTGGGTGCTCGACGTCACCGCCGATCTCGGCATTCCCGCCTTCGTTGCCGTCTCGCGCCGGACCGGCGGCGACACCGAGGACATCATCTACGGCGCCGGGGCGCATACCGATCCGCGCATCGCCGCCCTGCGCGCCGTGTGCGAACTGAACCAGTGCCTGACCTGGCTGCCGCGGCCCGGCGGAGGCCCGGGCCCGGCGATCGACGATCCGCTGGCGTTGCGGTGGTGGAGGACGGCGACGCTGGCGGACCATCCGTATCTGGCGCCGGCGGACGGCGCGGCGCTGCGCGGCAAGGCCGACTATCCGGTTCCCGATGCGGCGGATGCGCGCGACGAGGTCGAGCGGTGCCGCGCGCTGGCCGAAGCGAGGGGCATGGAATTCCTGGTGCTCGACCAGACGCGGCCGGATATCGGCATGCCGGTGGCGCGGGTCGTCGTGCCCGGCATGCGCCATTTCTGGGAGCGTTTCGCGCCGGGACGCCTGTACGATGTGCCGGTCGCCATGGGCTGGCGCAAAAAGCCGCTCGCCGAAGAAGAACTCAATCCCGAGCCGGTTATTGCGTGAGGGGCGGACAAGAAGCCTGAAGATCGAAGGGCCGCAACAGGGTGCTGGAAAGGCGCGGCTCCCGAGAATGCGGACGTCGGCGCAGAAGCTCTCGCAGTTGAGCCTCCGAAGAGAGTTTCGGGACCGCGGCTAATAGCCGAGACCCTGGGACATCTGGGCATAGCTGGTGAGAGGGACTCCACACATTCGATCCCAGTCCGCCTTGTCGATGACCGGCCTGTTCAACAGTCCCATCATTTCGTCGAATTTGCGGAGCGCATCGCAGCCCACCACCTCCGGATCCGCTGCCTCGCGATGTTGCGGCCAGGCGCGGTCGCGAGCGTAGCGCCAAAATTCGCTATCGTATTTGGAGCCGCAGGAATAGTGCCAGCCGACGAACAGGCCGTAGCGGAGGACGGTGCCGATCAGGAAGCGATTGACGGTCGGCGCGTCGCGCTCAACGGTCTCTGCCGAACGATTGAAACGTATGTGGAGAACCATCCCTATCTGCAATTGTGCGGATACGATCGCCGTGGCTTCGAGGGGCTCCATGAAGGCAGCTGCATTGCCGATGCGGGCCACCGCGCCGTTGTAGATCCGACGGTGGACGAAATTGGGAAACGGAATGACGGCGCGTTGCTCGAATTCCGATACGCCATCGGTTTCGAGGAACGAATCGAAGTCCAATTCGACCTCTTCGACGTCGGTTACATCGCGGTTGAATATGTAGCCGTAGGACGTGTGTACGGTTAGCGGAATGACGAAAATCCAACCGTGCGGACGCGCAACCGCACGGGTATAGGTATGTTGCAGAACCGGCCCGGCCCGCTCTTCTTCGACGATCGCCGGACAGCGGCGGATGACGGCCGTATTGGTGGGGATGAAGGAAATATCGATGTGCCGGTCGGGTTGGAGATCTCGGGGAAACCCGCGGGCATCGAAGACCAGGTCATAGCGCTCCGGGGCCCGGCCCTCGAATTCCACCTGCGCGCCATCCTCCACCCTCGCGATATCGAGAACTTTCGCGTCGATGTGGCGCGCGCGCGTGCTTTCGTGCAGCAGGTCTGTCAACACGTCGGCAGACAGATGGTAGGCGTAGGACACCTGTTGCGGCGTGAAATAGTGGGTAAAGTCCCGATTGCGCCGGCCCCATCCCTCGAACGCAACGCCGTACTTGCGGGTTCCGTTCAAGCGCTGCTGGACGGTTTCATGGGGCAAATCCGTCAGTTGTCGCAATTCCTGGACCAGGCTCGGCCAACTGCCTTCGCCCACACCGATGATGGGGATACGCGAGTCGTATATATGGTGTAACTCGTAGTCGCTATCGGGGTGAAGACGCGTTACGCTGGCGGCCGCCAGGGACCCCGCGGTACCTCGCCCGACAACTGCAATTTTCCGCAGAGAATTCTTGCCCATGATTAGCTCCGCTGACCGGCCCGGTTGCCTGGTCCGTATGGAATGTTAGTGCATTGACGGTATTTCTACCACGCTGGGCGATATGCGGAACGTGGGGAGTCGGGCGGCCATATCGGCAGGCCTGTTCGATCGCATCCGCGACCGGGCGATCCTTCTTCCAAGAGCCGAACATTGACCGATTCGATGAACGACGATCGGCTATGCATGGGCTCTGCAGAAGCTGGGCAAAGCCGTTGACATCGCGCCCCGGCGGACCATACCTTGCCGCTGATTGATCTTCAGTCTGCGCTGCCGAGGACAGTTAATGCCTCGATCGACATTGCTCCGGACTCAGTGAGTTAGGAGCATATGGTGTGAGTTGGACTGCTCTCAGAGTCGTCGGCTTCTTGGCTGCGAATTAGCCCGTTGGCAACCTGGCCATAAGGATTCGGTTGCAATGATACTTTGCGCGCCGCTTGCCCGCCAAGGGCATTCGTAATTGGTGGCGCGAGTCCTGTGGACAAACTCAGCATAGTAGGAGAGCAATTCGCAAAGCGATTTGCCCGACGGGTGATCGCGGCCCGCTGGCTGGTCATCCTGACTGCACTGTTCTTCGCTGCAATCGCGTCAGGCGGCATTGCCTTGCTCGAATTTTCCGCCAACTACCGCATTTTCTTCGACGAAGACAATCCGCAGCTTCTGGCACTCGAAGCGCTGGAAAACACCTACGGGAAAAACGACAACGTCGCGTTCCTGATCGTTCCGGACGACGGTGACGCAACGTCGCAAAAGGCGCTCTCGGCTGCCGTATGGCTCACAAAAAGAGCCTGGAAGACACCGTATTCGAGACGCGTCGACTCGCTCACCAATTTTCAGCACACGACCGCCGATGGTGACGATTTATATGTGCGGAACCTGGTCGATCCTCAAGACCTGGCCCAAGCCGGAGCGCGCTCGCGAATTCGTGCCATTGCTTTGTCCGACCCGCGTATCGCAGGCAGTATTCTGGCCAGGAACAGCGATGTCAGCGTTGTAAACGTCACCGTCGAAATGCCGGAAGAGGGCCTGTTGGAGGCCGTGGCCGAAGTCGCCGAATTCGCCCGATCGGTATCTGCAGAGGCAGAAAAGCGATTTCCCGGCATCGATCTTCGCATCGTCGGCACGGTCATGATCAACCAAACTTTTCTGGAGGCTTCGATCGGCAGCCAGATGATCTTCCTGCCGGCGAGCCTCCTGCTCATGGCCCTGATCCTCGGCGTCCTCATCCGGAGCTGGGCAGGAGTGGCGGCGACCGGAGCGGTCATCGTCCTTTCCATTCTCGCGTCGATGGGCCTGGGTTTTTGGGTTGGTTTACCGTTTTCGCCGCCCATTTCGCCGGCGCCGACCATCGTGCTGATGATTGTCGTAGCGAACTGCGTGCACCTGCTGGTGACTTTGCAGCAACGTCTGCGTGCCGGAGATTCCAAACACGACGCTATCGTTGAATCCGTCAGGCTCAACCTGCATCCGGTATTTCTGGCGAGCCTGACGACGGCGCTCGGCTTTTTGAGCATGAACTTTTCCGAAGTACCGCCCTACCGTCATCTCGGTATCTTCGTCGCTTTCGGTATCGCCGCATCCTTTATTCTTTCCGTCACTTTTTTGCCGGCTCTGCTCTCGCTTCTCCCCATTCGCGCCCCGAAGGAGCGCCGGTTCCGCGGTCCGACAATGAAAATTCTTGCGGATTCCGTGCTGCGCCACAGGAAGGCGCTGATTTGGGGGTGGTTGGCGATTGTGGCCGCGATGCTTCTGGCCGTTCCGCGCAACGAGCTAAACGATGTCCTCGTTCATTTCTTCGACAAGAGTGTCGAGTTTCGGCAGGATACGGACTTTATGGACGAGCGCTTGAGCGGTAATACCCTGCTCGAATACTCGCTGCATGCATCTGACGAGGGCGGTGTTACCGATCCTCCTTTCCTTACCGAGGTTTCGAAGTTCGCCGAGTGGTACCGGAAACAGCCCCCCGTACGCCATGTGGCGGTCATCACCGACACTTTCCGTCAGCTCAACAAGAGCATGCACAGCGACGACCCTGCCGCCTACCGGATTCCGGATAGCCGGGAACTGGCGGCACAATACCTGCTGCTCTACGAGCTCTCGCTTCCGCAGGGCCTGGACCTGAACAACCAGATCGACAGATCCAGATCGGCCACGCGCATGACGGTTTCGGCGGAAACGCTCGACTCCCAAGAACTGCTCGACCTGAACGCGCGTGCCGAAGCCTGGCTAAAGGAAAACGCGTCCCATGTAGCCAGCGTCAACAGCACCGGTCCCGCAGCTCTGTTCGCCTACATCGGACAGCGCAACATCCGCGCCATGCTGGTAGGGACAATAGTCGTGCTCCTGGCCATTTCCGCCATTCTCCTGTTCGCCTTGCGGTCGCTGCGGTTGGGCCTGATCAGCATCGTTCCCAATCTGGTTCCCGCCGTGCTGGGCTTCGGCGTCTGGGGGTTGACGGTCGGACAGGTGGGTCTCTCGCTGTCCGTCGTGGTGGCAATGACCGTCGGCATCGTCGTGGACGATACGGTGCATTTCCTCGCCAAGTACCGCCGTGCGCGACGCGAATACGGCCTGGACCCCGAAGAAGCGGTGCGCCAGACCTTCGACACGGCCGGCCGGGCGCTGTTCACGACAACGGTCGTGCTGGTGGCCGGATTCCTGATCCTCGTGTTTTCTCCATTCATTCCCACCGCACAGGTCGGGGTCCTGACCGCGATGATTATCGCCTTTGCGCTGATTGCCGACCTGTCGCTCCTGCCGGCACTGCTGACGGCGCTGGACCGGAGTTCTGCTAAGCGGGCCGGGCAGGCGTCCTGAACTGCCGTCTTCCCGCCTTCGATCGCCAGAAATTCGAACTATCCGAGGTTTGAGGTGGTCTCGCCTTTTCGGAC
Source organism: Rhodospirillaceae bacterium Spongia-Bin9 (assembly GCA_900197615.1). GTDB lineage: Bacteria > Pseudomonadota > Alphaproteobacteria > Bin65 > Bin65 > Bin65. The sequence goes on along the minus strand of FZLR01000004.1, from coordinate 43,814 downwards.
AGCCTGACGGCTGAGTTAGGGTGTATTCCGGTTGGAGTTCAGGCCGCCAGAATCCCCTTGAATCGATCTTCCTGTTGCTGCTGTTGCGCCTGTGGGGATGTGGTCAAGGCGCGAAGCGGCTTGTCCATCGTATCCACAGGCGTGTCGCCCCGGTATGCCTCGGCCGGCGTCCGTCCGCCCAGCGCCGAGTGCGGCCTCTGGGTGTTGTAGAAGCCGATCCACTCGCTGATCGCGCGCCGGGAGCTGCGGATCGGCGATCCCGCTCACCCGTCCACGATCTCCGCGATCTCGCCGGCGTCGAAGCCAGCTTCGCTGAGCAGCGCTTCGGTATGCTCGCCGAGTTGCGGCTGGCCGAGTCGGACCGGCAGGGGCGCGCGGTCGAAGCGGAAGGCGGTGTCCGGGATCTCCATCGATCCTTCGGTCGGATGCTCGTACCGCCGGAAGAAGCCGGTCGCGGCGAGGTGCGGGTCGGCATAGAGGTCTTCGAGCGTGTTGACCGGGCCGCAGGGAATCTCGGCCCGGCGCAGCAGGTCGAGCCATTCGGCCGAGCTTTTCTTGACCAGCTCCTTGCCCGATTCGCCGTACAGCGGATCGACATGGTTCAGCCGGTCGCCGATCGTCAGGAAGCGCGGGTCCTGCATCATCTCCGGCCGGTCGACCAGGTCCCAGAAGCGGCGCCACTGTTCGTCGGTATAGGCCAGCAGGCAGATGAAGCCGTCGGCGGTCGGCTGGGGCCGGCGATGGGGCGAGAGCACGCGCGGATAGCCCGGCGGCGTCATGGGTGGCGAGAAGATCGCACCGTACTGGTGCTCGGCCAGGGTGAAGCTGGCCACGCCTTCGAACATGGCGGTCTCGACATAGACTCCCCGGCCGGTCCGGAAGCGCTGCAGCAGGGCGGCCAGCATGCCGCTGACCGCCAGCAGGCCGGAAATCTTGTCGGCGGCGATGGTCGGGATCAGGCTGGGCGCACCGTCCCGCGCCAGGAACGTGCCGGCAAGCCCGGCCTGGCCCTGGATCACGTCGTCATAGGCCGGTTGGCCGGCATAGGGGCCGCCGTCTCGATAGCCGTAGAGCCCGGCGTAGACGATGCCGGGGTTGCGCGCCATGACCGCGTCTGGGTCGAAGCCCAGCTTCAGGATCTTTTGCGGCCGGATATTGTGCACGAAGACATCGGCGCTATCGATCAGCCGCCACAGGGCCTCCTGGGCGGCTTTGCGCTTGAGGTCGAGCACGATGCTTTTCTTGTTGCGGTTCATGCCCAGGAACACCGCGGCCATGCGCGGGCTGCGCCGCGGCCCCATCTGGCGCATGGCGTCGCCGCCCGGCGCTTCGACCTTGACGACCTCGGCGCCGAAATCGCCCAGGGTCTGCGTGGCGTAGGGGCCGTAGACGATGGTCGTGAGATCGAGGACGCGGACGCCGTCGAGCGGCAGGCCGGGACGCGGGGTAGCGGCGGCGGAGGGGTCGGTCGTGCTCATGGCGGCGAGAAAGGCCCCGGCCGGGACAAAGGTCAACCGGCAGCCGGGTCGCGCCCCCGGTGACGTCGGGGCGGTGCTTGGATGCCGGGCGGGCGCGCCAGAAAGGCGACTGTCGCCGGCCGCGCCGCGGCCTTAAATCCGACGGTATGACAACGACCGAATCCTCCGGGGAAACCGCACCCGAAACCACGCCCCTGATCGGCGCCCCGATGCGGCGCGTCGAGGACCGCGCCTTCCTGACCGGGGACGGCACGTTCACCGCCGATCTGTCGCTGCCCGGCGAGGTTCATGCGATCTTCGTGCGCTCGCCGCACGCCCACGCCGAACTCGGCGCCATCGATACCGCGGCGGCGCTGGCCGTTCCGGGCGTTCTGGCAGTCTACACCGCGGCGGACCTGAGAGCCGCCGGCGTGCTGCCCCTGCCGACCGGCGCCGGCGAGCCGCTGCCGGCCGGCGAGACCCTGCGGCCGATCGCCGATGCCCCGCTGTATCCGCTGGCGGAGGGCCGGGTGCGCTTCGCCGGGGAGGCCGTCGCCTTCGTCGTTGCCGAGACCGAAGCGGCTGCCCTGGAAGCGGCGGAACTGGTCGAGGTCGACTACGATTCCCTGCCGGCGCTGGGCACGTTGGAAGATTCCCTGGCCGACGGTGCTGAAGCGATCTGGCCCGATGCGGCCGACAACCGGTCCTTCGCCTGGGCGGCGGGGGACGCGGCCGCAACCGATGCGGCTTTCGCAGCGGCGGAACGGATCGTCGCGCAGGATATCGTCTTTACCCGCTCGACCGCCGCCTTCATGGAGCCGCGTGGCGCGCTCGCCGACTATAGCGACGGCAAATTCACACTGCGCGCGGGTTGCCAGTCCGGCCACAGCATGCGTGCCACCGTCGCCGGCTGTCTGGGCATCGGCCGGGACGATCTGCGGGTCATCGTGCCGGACACCGGCGGCGGGTTCGGCGCGCGCAACCTGACCTATCCCGAATTCATCGTTGCCCTGGCCGCGGCGCGCGACCTCGGCCGGCCGGTGCGCTGGATCGCCAGCCGCAGCGAGGCCTTCCTCACCGATACCCAGTCGCGCAGCCAGAACCTGCACGCCCGCATGGCGCTCGACGCCAACGGCCGTATTACCGCCATCGACGTCAAGGCGGAATGGTGGCACGGCGCCTATTGGGTGAACCGCGCGCCGCACGTCATCGTGGCGTGGATGTCGCCGATGATCTGCGGGCCCTACCGCATCCCGGCCCACCGCTTCGAGATTACCGGCGTCTTTACCAACACCGCACCGATCGCCGCCTATCGCGGCATCGCCCGGGCCGAGGCGACGCTGGCGCTGGAACGGCTGATCGACGCGGCGGCGCGCGAGATGGGCATCGACCGGGTGGAATTGCGCCGACGCAACCTGATTCCGCTCGCCGACATGCCGTGGGACTCCCCGACCGGCGCGCGCTACCAGCGCAACGACTTTTTCGGCAGCCTGGAAGCCGGGCTCGACAGGATCGGCTGGGACGGCTTCGCCGCGCGCCGGGCAGCCTCGGCGGCCCGTGGATTGCGCCGGGGCCGGTCGGTCACGACCTATGTCGAGAACGCCGGCGGCGCGCTCTCCGAGTTCGTCGATATGCGGGTCGAGGCCGAAGGTCCGGAGGAGGGCCGGGTCCGGGCGCTGGTCGGCAGCCAGGATTGCGGCATGGGCCACGCCACCGTGTTCGGCCAGATCGTCGCCGATCTGCTGGGCGTGGCGCCGGACCGGGTGATCGTCGAGGACGGCGACACCGGCCGGATCGCGGAAGGCGCCGGCTCCCACGGCTCGCGCACCATGCGCATCGGCGGCGGAGCGGTCCATAACGGCGCGCTGTCGATTATCGACGCCGGCAAGCCGGTGGCGGCCGAGCTGTTGGAAGCGGCCGACGCGGATATCGGCTTTGCCGGCGGGGCCTACGGTGTGCGCGGCACGGACCGCGCGGTCTCCCTGTTCGCCGTGGCGGCGGCAGCCGAGGCGCAGGGCGCGCCGCTCCATATCGAGCAACGCTTCGAAGTGCCGGGGATGAGCTATCCCAGCGGCTGCCATCTGTGCGAGGTCGAGGTCGATCCCGAGACCGGCCGGGTTTGGCTCGACCGCTACGTCGTGGTCTCCGACCCCGGCAAGGTGATCAATCCCCTGCTCGCGGCCGGGCAGTTGCATGGCGGTATCGCCATGGGCGTCGGCCAGGCGCTGATGGAGAACACCGTCTACGAATCCGGCACCGGGCAGCTGCTCAGCGGCAGCTTCATGGATTTCTGCCTGCCCCGGGCTGACGACATGCCGCCGGTCGATACGGCCTTCAACCCGGTGCCGGGCGACGACAACCCGCTCGGCGTCAAGGGCATCGCCGAGGGCCCGACCGCAGCCTCGCCGCCGACCGTCATCAACGCTGTGCTGGACGCGCTGGCGGAGGACGGCGTGACGGCCCTGGACATGCCGCTGACGCCGCATGCGGTGTGGCGGGCGCTGGAAGAGGTGCGAGGATGAAGCCGCAGGAGTAAGGCCGACACCGAAAGCGGTCAGCCCGCCTTTGTAATATCGAAGGAAATTTTCACCCGGCATCTCGCCCGGAGAGTAACCTCGCTTCCGTCATTTCGACCGACTGGAGGGAGCGGAGAAATCTTTCCGGCGCGGTGCCGAGACACTCGTTGTACGCAGGAATGAATTTTCCGCTCCACTGCCTGTTCGGGCCGTTCCGGTCGATATGACGGACTTCGGTTATGCCCGATTTACCGAGAAGTCGCGTATCGAAACGCCCGCCTAACTCTTCAGCTTGTAGCCGGTCCGGAACATCTGCAGGCAGACCAACCACAGGGCGACGTTGAGGATGAGCAGGGCGATGCCGCCGGCCAGGGTGTCGCCGTCGGCGCGGCCGATGAAGCCGCTGCGGAAGCCGTCGATCATGAAGAAGAACGGGTTCAGGTGGGCCAGGTCGTTCAGGACACCGGGCAGGCGTTCGATGGAATAGAAGGTGCCGCTGAGGAATGCCGCCGGGGTGATGACGAAGTTGGTGACCGCGGCCATCTGCTCGAACTTGTCGGACCGGATGCCGCCGATCAGCCCGAGCAGGGACAGCATGGCCGAGGCCATGACGGCGAAGAACAGGATGGTGAACGGCGCGTGGATCTGCATCGGCACGAAGACCGCCATGGCGCCCAGGGTGACGGCGCCGACCATCAGGCCGCGGGTCGCGCCCGCCGCCGCGTAGGCCAGCGCCAGTTCGCCCGGCGACAGGGGCGACATCAGCACGTCGACGATATTGCCCTGGATCTTCGAGATGAGCAGGGAACCGGCGGTGTTCTGGAAGGCGCTCTGGACGATCGCCATCATGACCAGGCCGGGCGCAAGAAATTCGACGAACGGCACGCCGCCGACCTCCCGCACGACATCGCCCATCGCCAGCGAAAAGACCGACAGGAACAGCAATGTCGTCACGATCGGGGCCAGCACGGATTGGGTGACGACCTTCGCGAAGCGCTGGATTTCCTTTCGATACAGGGTCCACAGACCGAGCCAGTGCACGGCGCCGATAGTCCGCGGCTCGATGCCCGGCGGGCCGGCCGGAAAGGACGCGGCTTCGGCAGGGGGTTTGGCGTCGGCTGCGGCGTCGTTTTCGAAGGAAAACGGGTTCATGCGGCATGTACGGCGGTGGAAGGGGGCCGGCCGCGCCGCCGGAGCGGCGCGTTTCCCTGATCTATAAATCGCGCGAGCGAAATAAAGAGCCGCCGGGCGCCGCCTTGGCTGCCGCGGGTCAGCCGCCTCCCTCCGGCGACGCATCCTCGGCCCGGGGATCGAAGGCGAAAATGTTCGGCGAGGTCCGCGCCATCGGCACATAATCCTCGCGATCTTCGGGGGCGATCGGGCGGCGCTGTTTCATGCGCCAGAAGGTCCACAGCGCGACGGCGCCGTGCACGACGCTGGTGAACAGGAACAGGGAGCCCGATCCCAACGTCTCCATCAGGACCGCGGCGATCAGCGGCCCGGCGACGGCGCCGACGCCGAAGATCACCAGAAGGCCGGCCATGATCTCGACGAAATCCTCCGGCTCGGCATGGTCGTTGGCGTGGGCGACGGAGAAGCCGTAGATCGAGAAGGCCGCGGCGCCGAACAGGAAATAGGCCGGGTAGACGACGGTGACCGGGAGGTCCCCCGCCGACAGCAGGACCAGCCCCGCGAGCGAGGCGACCGCGCACACCATGGCGATCAGCAATCGCCGGTCGGGCAGCCGGTCCGACAGGCGGCCCAGCGGATACTGGACGACCGCGCCGCCGACGATGGCGATGCTGACGAATGTCGCAATTCCGGTCACCGACAGGCCGAGGCCTTTGGCGTAGACCGGGGCCAGGCTCCAGACTGCGCCGTTGGCCATGCCGTTGGTCAGGCAGCCGACCACGCTGACCTGAGAATTGCGCCACAGCCTGCGCAACTCCGGCTGCGCCTTGACCGGCAGCGGTGGCGAGGGCGCGCGGGTCAAGCAGACCGGGATCACCGCAAGCGCGAACAGTATCGTCGCCAGGGAGAACAGCTTCGAACTGCTGGGCGTATCGAGCAGGAGAAGATATTGCCCCGCGGTCACCGCCATCAGGTGGATGGCGACATAGGCCGAGAAAACCGTGCCGCGGTTGCGCCGGGTCGCAGCGCCGTTCAGCCAGCTTTCGATGACCATGTAGAGGCCGGAAATGCACAGGCCGATCACGATGCGGAACAGGATCCAGGCGACGGGATTCAACGCCAGCAGATGCAGCAGCGGGACGATAGCGCCCAGCGCCGCGATGGCCGCATAGACGCGGATATGGCCGACCCGGGCGACCAGCGGCGGCACCAGATAGCAGCCGATCACGAAACCGACGGAATAGGCCGCGCCGATCGCGCCGATCCAGGCGGCGCCGAAGCCTTCCAGATCGGCTCGCAGGGGGACCAGCGTCAGGAACAGGCCGTTGCCCAGCATCAGCAGCGCCACCCCGACCAGCAGGGCGGCGACCGGCGCCAGCAGCGCTTTCGGTTCGGCGAGGGAGGCGTCAATGCGCGCCACGGTTCGCGCCTTTTCCAGAGAGGCCCGGCGGAAGTGCCGAGGCGCGGCGATATGGGGACGGATCGCGGCGCGCGCAAGCCCCAATTTTGCGATGGATTGCGGAAACGCGGCGGGGACGGCAACGCGGCCCGGCTATCGTGCTGTCGAAAGCTGGCGGCGGCCCGGTGCGGTTACTGGTTTCAAACCGACAGGGGGCCTCTCAGCCGTCCGCCTTGGCCTCCAGGTTCAGCGCGGCCGAATTCATGCAGAAGCGGTGGCCGGTCGGCGCCGGCCCGTCGGGGAAGACGTGGCCGAGATGGGCGTCGCACTTGCTGCACAGCACTTCGGTGCGCAGCATGAACAGGCTGCGGTCGTCGCGCAGCGCCACGGCGCTGTCGTTGACCGGCGCCCAGAAGCTCGGCCAGCCGGTGCCGGAATCGTATTTGGCGTCGGACGAGAACAGCGGCTGGCCGCAGCACACGCAGCGATAGGTGCCGGGTGTCTTGGTGTCCCAATATTCGCCGGTGAAGGCGCGCTCGGTGCCGTGCTCGCGGGCGACGTGAAACTGGATATCGGTCAGCTGCGCGCGCCAATCGGCAGCCGACTTGACGATCTTGTCGGTTCCTTCGGTCATGCGCTCAATTTGGTCCTGCGTCCCGGCGTTTCAAGGGAATCCGACCGCATTGCGAGGCCGCGCAGACCCCCTTTGTCAGCCAAGATTGCGGCGGAACAAGGCGAGCATCCGCTCCCAGTGGCGCTCGGCCGCGGCCTTGTCGTAGCAGTGCCGGTCGGGGAAGGCGAAACCGTGATGCGCGCCGGCGTAGCGCTCGATCCGGTGGCGTACGGCGGTGCCTTCGAGGCAGCGGGCCAGCGCGTCCACCGACGCGTCCGGCACCCACATATCGTCCTCTGCAAAGGCGAGATAGAGTTCGGCCCGGATGGCGTCCGTTGCGAGATGGGGCGAATCCGGCCGGTCGGTCACGATGCCGGCGCCGTAATAGCTCGCTGCCGCCGCGATCTCGTCCGGAAAGCGCGCCGCGACCGTGTAGACGAACTGGCCGGACAGGCAGTAGCCGACACAGCCTGCCGGCCCGGGACGGGCGCCGTCCAGCGCGCTGGCATAGTCGAGCAGCGGGCGCGTATCCGCCACCACCCGGTCGTTGCTCACGCTCTTGACCAGGCCCCAGAACCGTTCGCGCTCGGCGGAGCCCTTGACCTCGATCTGCTTCGCGTCGAGCAGCACCTCGTCGATTCCGGCGACGCGGTAGAACAGGTTGGGCAGCAGCACGCAATAGCCGGCCGTGGCGATCCGGCCCGCCATGTCCTTCAGCTCCTCGCGCACGCCGATCGCGTCCATGTAGAACAGCACGACCGGGTGCGGCCCGCCTTCGTCCGGCTGTGTGACGAAGGTCTCCATGACGCCGTCCGGCGCGTCGATAGGGGCGATATGCTCTTTCATGGTCCGGTCTCTCCTGTCGCGACGGCGGCAGGCAAGCCCGTCCCGCGCCGTCGGTCAAGGGCGCAGGCACAAGGCGCTTGAAGTCGAACCCGGAGCGCGGCACAAACCGCCGTCTTCATACCTCCGCAACAAGGCGCGCAAGATGAAGATTGGATTTATCGGCCTGGGCAATGTCGGCGGCAAGCTCGCCGGCAGCCTGTTGCGCAACGGCTTCGACCTCACGGTTCGCGACCTCGATCCGGGCGCGGTCCGGACGCTGGCCGAACGCGGCGCGCATGCGGGCGAAAGCCCGGCGGCGATGGCCGCGTCGTGCGATGTGGTCATCACCTGCCTGCCGTCGCCGGCGGCGAGCCGCGCGGTGCTGGAGGCGGAGGGCGGCCTGCTGGCCGGCCTCACGCCGGGCACGATCTGGGCCGAGATGAGCACCACAGACGAGGCCGAGGTCCGGCGACTCGGCGCTCTGGTGCGGGAGAAGGGCGGCGAACCGGTCGACTGCCCCGTCTCCGGCGGCTGCCACCGGGCCGCGACCGGCAACATCGCGATATTTGCGGGCGGCGAACGTGCGACTTTCGAGACGCTGCTTCCCGTGCTCAAGGCCATGGGCCGGCGCATCCTCCACACCGGCGCGCTCGGCTCGGCTTCGATCCTGAAGGTGGTGACCAACTATCTCGCCACGGCGAACCTGGTCTCCCTGTGCGAGGCGCTGGCGACCGCGAAGATGGCGGGCATGGACCTCAACACGGCCTATGAGGCGATCCGCATCTCGTCCGGCAACTCCTTCGTCCACGAAACCGAAAGCCAGGTCATCCTCAACGGCAGCCGCGACATCAACTTCACGATGGACCTGGTGTCCAAGGACATCGGCATCTTCGGCGCCATTGCGGAGCGCGCCGGCGTGCCGCTGGAAATCGCGCCGTTGCTGATCGACATATTCCGGGACGGTGAGGCCCGCTACGGCCCGCGCGAGTGGTCGCCCAACATCGTCCGGCGGCTGGAGGACGCCTGCGGCATCGACCTCCGCGCGCCCGGCTTCCCGGCCGAAATGACCGACGACGAACCGGAAGAACCGGGCTACGAGGTGGTGCCGAAGGGGCGTGCGTGACCGCAGGGAACAAGATCCGCTCCAGCGTTTCCTCCTTGAATTGCAGACAGAACCGGCATAGGTTACATGTAACTAGAGGAGAGGCGGTTCGTGGCCAATATTCTCAAGCGTACTACAGCAGCAAATGACAAGGTGCGCCGGCATCGCGCCCGGCTGCGCCGGGAAGGTCTGCGTCCATTGCAAATCTGGGTGCCCGATACCCGCGCGCCGAATTTCGCGGATGAAGCCCGCCGGCAATCTCGCGCCGTCGCCGCCAGCCGGCATGACGAGGCCGATCAGGCGTTTATCGATGCCATAAGCGAGTTCGAAGCCGGGTGAAGCGCGGCGAGACCTGGGTCGCGGCAGGTGGCGGCGACTACACGGGAAAGCCCAGGCCAGTCGTCATCGTTCAGGACGACCGGTTCGAGGATACTAATTCCGTCACCATTTGCGCGATTACCGGCGAATCGACCGAAGCGCCGCTGCTTCGCATCCCCCTTGCCGCCAATCCGGACAACGGCCTTGTCGAGGACAGCCACGTCATGGTCGACAAAATTTCAACCGTTCGCCGCGAGCGCTTGAGCCGACGGATAGGCAGGCTTTCCGCAGCGGACATGCGCCGGATCGACCGGGCCATTCTCGTCTTTCTCGGCATCGCTGGGTAAACGGCAGCTTCGGCGTGACGTCCGACGCGTCGGTTCCGCCCTCACCCGCCCGCCAGCGTCGGCCACAGGGCGTCGGCGCCGGCCTTGCAGACCTGCGCGCCGAGGCGGCGGCTCCACCAGGCTTCGTTGCCGAAATCCTCGCGCCATTGCCAGATCGCGCGGGTCAGCCGGTGTAGGGGATATTCGGCGGTAAAGCCCATGGCGCCGTGGAATTGGTGGGCGGCCTTTGCGGCGATCGTACCGGCCCGGCCCGCGGCGATTTTCGCCGAAGCGGCGAGGAACGGGTCGTCCCGGTCAAGCCCCCGGTCCAAATCGGCGAAGGCGGTGCGCGCGATCTGGGCGGCGGCGGCGACTTCGGCCGCGGCGACCGCAATATGCTGCTGCACCGCCTGGAAGCGGGCGAGCGGCCGGCCGAACTGGCTGCGGTCCCGGACATAGCCGATGGTCAACTCCAGCGCTGCTGCGGCCGCGCCGGCAATCTGCACCGCGCGCGCCGCCGCCATCGCCTGCCGGAACGGCGCGACGTCGCCGGTTGCGCCCGGCAGCGGGGCCGAGGCCGGCACGCCGTTCAGCAGCGCACCGCTATCTGCCGCCAACGCGGCGACCGGCTCGCCGGTGGGATCGATGGCGCACGCGATTTGCGGCCACGCCACGCGGCAGCCCGGTTCCGCCAGCACCAGCGGACCGTCCGCCACGGTTGCGCCCTGCCGCGCCAGCAGCCAGGCCAGCACCGCGGTATCGGCAGCCGGCGAGGGATCGCCGAGCGCGCCCAGCGCCTCGACCGCTGCTGCCCCCTCGGCCAGCGATGCGCCGCCGCCTTGCGTTTCCGGAAGCAGCAGCTTCGGCAGGCCGAGATCGGCGACCGACTGCCAATGATCGCCCGACCATTCGAGCGCCCGGTCCGCCGGCCCTTCGTAGGCGGCAAAGTGCGGCGCCAGGGCCTGCCGCACGGCGTCGGCGAACGCGGCAGCGACCGTATCGCCGTTTCCGCTCATCGCAGGCCCAGCCCGCGGGCGACGATGCCGCGCACCACCTCGCGCGCGCCGCCGCGCAGGGTGAAGGACGGTGTGTGCAGCACGTCGTAGGCCAGCAACTCTTCGAGCAGCGCCGCGCGGTCGCCGGGCGGCGTTTCGGCCAGGATCCGGCGTGCGGCCTCCGGCGTGTCCTGTTCCAGCGCGGTGCCGACTTCCTTGACCAAAGCGGCCTCGGTGTTCGGCGTCTCGCCCCGGTCGAGCGCGCCGGCGACCTGGATCGAGAGCAGCCGCACCGCCGCCAGCCGCGCCACCAGCGCGCCGATCTCGCCGGCGGCCAGCCTGTCCGGTTCCGGCCCGGCGGCGCGCACCAGCTCGACGATCAGGCGGAAGGTCGAGAGAAAGCGGTCCGGCGCGCTGCGCTCGAAGGCCAGCTCGCTCATCACTTGGCGCCAGCCGTCGCCCGGATTGCCGATAATCCGGTCGGCCGGGATGTCGTGATCCTCGAACACTACCTCGTTGAAATGATGGTCGCCTGCCAGATTGTGGATCGGGCGGATCGCGATGTCCGGCGCGCTGAGGTCGATCAGGAACTGGCTCAACCCGCCATGTCTGTCATCGGGGCGGCCCTCGCCCGGGTCGCCGGTCCGGCCCCCGGTCCTGCAAAGCGCGATCATCCAGTCGTCGCGGTGGGCGTTGGACGACCAGACCTTCGTGCCGTTGATGCGCCAGCCGTTGCCGACCGGCTCGGCGCGGGTCCGGGCCGCGGCAAGGTCGGAGCCGCTGTCCGGCTCGCTCATGCCGATTGCGAAGCAGATTTCGGTCGTCGCGATGCGCGGCAGGAACCAGGCGCGCTGTTCCTCCGTGCCGAAGCGCAGGATCAGCGGGGCGGTCTGCCGGTCCGCGATCCAGTGCGCCGCGACCGGCGCGCCGCCCGCCAGCAATTCCTCCAGCACGACATAACGCTCGAGCAGGCCCTTTTCGTGGCCGCCATAGCGTTGCGGGATCGCCATGCCGACCCAGCCGCGCTCCGCCAGCCGCGCGCTGAAGCCGCGGTCGAAACCTTCCCAGGAGCCGACCCAGCTGTCTATCCCGGCGCGTTCTCGCTCCTCGGCCAGAAAGGCCCGCACCTCGGTGCGCAGGCCGGCATAGGGCGCGAGGTCGAGCAGCGGCGTGTCGGCAAAGAACTGCATGGCCGGGGTGTTACGGCATCCGGCGGCGCGGGGGAAGCCACAGTCGGGCAGCCCGACCGATTCGGGAAAGACGGCAGCGCCGGCGCCGCGCAGCGGCTATCATGGCCGGCCTGTCCGCAACGCTAACGGAGCAATGCCATGCCGCTTTCCGGGGAGATCGTCGGCTTCATAGGCCTCGGCAACATGGGCCGACCGATGGCTGCCAACCTGGCCCGCGCAGGAATCGAGGCGATCGGCTACGATGCCGACCCGGACGCCGCTCAGGCCTGCGCCGGGGAGACCGGCTGCCGGACCGCCCCGACGCTGGCCGCGCTCGCCGACACCGCGACCGTCATAGTGACCATGCTGCCGACCGGCGCCATCGTTCGGCAGGTCCTGCTTGAGGAGGAGGGCGGCGCGCTGGGGCGCGGCCTCGGCGTCGGCAAATCCGGGAGCGGCCTGGTCATCGACATGAGTTCCTCCGAACCGGTCGGCACCCGCGCGCTCGGCGCTGCGCTCGCGGAACACGGCATCGGCCTGGTCGACGCGCCGGTCAGCGGCGGTGTCGAAAAGGCGCGGGATGGCACGCTCGCCATCATGGTCGGGACCGATGACGAATTGGCGGCCGAACGGGCGGAGCCGATCCTGCGCGCGATGGGCAACCGGCTGTTCCGCGCCGGGCCGCTGGGCGCCGGCCATGCGGCCAAGGCGCTGAACAACTATATCGCGGCGGCGGCCTTTACCGCTGCGGCGGAAGCCCTGATCGTCGGCGATGCCTTCGGCCTGGAGCGCGAGACCCTGCTCACCATCGTCAACAACTCGACGGGCCGGAACTTCAACTCCGAAGTGCCGATGAAGCAGGAGGTTCTGCCCCGGACTTTCGCCACCGGTTTCAAGCTCGGGCTGATGACCAAGGACGTCGCGATCGCCGCGGATCTGGCCGAGGCCGTCGGCGCCGACGCGCCGCTCGCAGGGAACATGAAGGCGCGCTGGGCCGAGGCCAACGCCGCGCTCGGCCCCGACGCCGACTTCACCCGGGCGATTACGCACTGGGAGCCGGAGTGACCGCCCCTCCTGTCATCCCGGTCACCGTGATCGGCGGCTATCTCGGGGCCGGCAAGACGACCTGCCTGAACGCCCTGCTGGCGGCGGAGCACGGGCTGCGCTTGGCCGTGCTGGTCAACGATTTCGGCGCGGTCAATATCGACGCCGGGCTGATAGCGGACCATGGCGGCGACACGATCGCGCTGACCAACGGCTGCGTCTGCTGCGCGATTGCCGACGATCTGGGCACGGCGCTCCAGGCCCAGGTTGGGCGCGGGCGGCCGCCGGATCGCATCGTCGTCGAAGCGAGCGGCGTTGCCGACCCGGCGCGGGTCATGCGGCTTGCCGGCAACTGGCCGGGCTGCCGGCCGGGCGGAACCGCAGTGCTGGCCGATGCCGCGACGGTCCGGGCGCGGGCGGCGGACAAGTTCGTCGGCCGGCTGGTCGTGCAGCAGATGCAGGCGGCGGACCTGCTGGTGCTCAACAAGCTCGACCTGCTGGCGGCGGAGGAACCCGCCGAGCTCCGGGACTGGGTGCAAGCGCAGGCCGGGCCGGCGGAGGTCGTCGAGACCCGGTTCGCGCGCGTCGATCCGGCTAGGCTGCTCGGCGCCGGCGGCGCAGAACCGATAGCGCCGCCCGGCAAAGCCGAACAGAAGGAAGACCCCGGACACGGCCTGTCGTCGGTGGTTTGGCGGCCGACCCGCCCGGTCGATCCCGCCGCCTTCCGACGTCTACTTGCCGACCGGCCCGAGATCCACCGCGCCAAGGGCGTTGTCGCCACCGGTGCGGGCCTGCAACGGATCGACTGGAGCGGCGGGCGGCTCGGCCTGTCCGCAGCGCCGCGCGGTCCCGCGCGCGTCGTCCTGATCGGCCCGTTCGACGCGGTGGCCGGGCAAGCCCTGCTCCGAGTGCTGGACGCCTGTGTGCAAGCGGGCCTTTCCGTGCCGGGAACTGCCGTGTAAGGCGCTCGACATCCTCACTGGAGCACGCGCGCGCTTCGATACGCCGCTTCGCGGCTACTCAGGGTGAGGGTGAGTAGTGTAAGGACGGCAACCGATTTCCCTCCTCCCTCATCCCGAGTAGCCCCGGATTCGATCCGGGGCGTATCGAGGGACGCGCCAGGGATAAGACCGACTTGGCCGCAACAAACGCAATAAGGACGGTAACGCGCCGGTGACCGACCCGAACCCGCCCGAACCGTCGGTGCCCCCGCCTGCCGCCCGCACCGAAGCCCGCACGGGAACCGTCGGGCTGCTGGCCGTGCTTGCCGCCGCCTTCACCGTCAGCCAGTTTTACCGCACCGCCCCGGCGGTGATCGGGCCGGAGCTGCGCAGCGGCCTCGCGCTCAGCCCGGCCGAGCTCGGCCTCGCCGCCGGCGCCTTCTTCATCGCCTTCTCGCTGATGCATGTGCCGATCGGCGTCCTGCTCGACCGCTACGGCCCGCGCCGCGTCATGGCCGCGATGCTGACGATTGCCGGCGCCGGCGCCGCCCTGTTCTCCCAGGCCGGCGGTGCGGCCGGGCTGGTCGCCGCGCAACTGCTGATCGGCGCCGGCTGTTCGGCCATGTTCGTCGGCGGCCTGGTCGTCGTTTCCCAGCGCTTCCCGCCGGCGCGTTTCGGCGGCCTCGCCGCTCTGCTGACCTCGGTGAGCGGCATCGGCATGATCCTTTCGGGCACGCCCTTCGCCGCGCTCACCGAAGCCGTCGGCTGGCGCACCGGATTCCTGATTGCCGCGGCGGTTTCGCTGGTACTCGCGCTGGTCATCTTCCGGGCGGTGCCTCGGCGCGGCGAGCGCCTGCCCGAGCAGCCGGCCGAATCTTTCCTCCGCTCGGTGCTCGACCTAAGCCGCATCTTCCGCCACGCGCCGGTCTGGGGCGTGATCGCGCTCGCCATGGTGGCCTATCCGTCGATCATCGCCCTGCGCGGCTTCTGGGGCGGGCCCTATCTGGCAGACGTGCACGGCGCCGATACCATCGAGCGCGGCGACATCCTGCTGGTCATGAGCGTCGCCACGATGGTGGGCGCGGGGCTCTACGCCCTGTTCGAGCGGCGCACGACGCTGCGCATGCCCTTCATCTATCTGGCGGCCGGCACGAGCAGCCTCGGCTTCTGGATCCTGGCGCTGGCGCCGCTCTCCTCGTCGGTCCAGGCGGCGCTGGTCTTCGTCCTGATCGGCGCGTTCAACTTCGGCTCGATCCTGCTGCTGGCGATCGCCCGCGACATGTTCCCGGACCGGCTGACCGGCCGGGCGATCACCTCGGTCAACTTCACCTCCTTCATGGGCGCCGGGCTGATGCAGGTCGTCCCCGGCATCGCGCTCGGGCTGTGGCTGCCGGTCGACGGCCATCCGCCGGCCGAGGCCTACCGCGTCGTGTTCGCCGGCATCGGCGCCGTGCTGCTGATTGCGGCGGCGGTCTTCACCCTGGTGCTGCGCCGGCAGATCGCCGAAGGCTGGCGGCGCTGGATCGCGCGGAGAGCGGCGCCGGGGGTTGCGCCGGGGGTTGCGCCGGGGGCCGAAGCGCGCCAAACGGAGCGGCACACCGACTGACAGAAGCTCAAGGAGGCGGGCCGATGGCCTACTGGCTGGTGAAATCCGAACCCGGAGAATGGTCGTGGGACGATCATGTGCGCGACGGCGTCGCCGAGTGGGACGGCGTGCGCAACCACCAGGCGTCGAACAACATGCGCGCCATGAAGCTCGGCGACCGCGCCTTCTTCTACCATTCGGTCAACGAGAAGCGGATCGTCGGCGTACTCGAGGTGGCGCGGGAATTCTATCCCGACCACACCGACCCGTCCGGCCGCTTCGACATGGTGGACTTCAAGGCGCTGTTCCCGGTCAAGCGCCCGGTGACCCTCGCCGAGATCAAGGCCGACCCGGCCTTCGCCGATTTCGCCCTGGTGCGCAACTCCCGCCTTTCTGTGATGCCGGTGAGCGACGAACACTGGCGGCTGCTGTGCCGGATGGCAGAAACGGAGGCGTGACGGGGGAAGGATCGCGGCAAAACCGTTGGTCCCGGATACTTGACCAAATCGGTTCAAGATTGTAGGAATTTCCAAATTTCCAACAATTGATCCGCAGAGTCTGCCATGTCGCTGGTCACGGTAAAACCGAAGTTCCAGGTCACCATCCCCGCGAAGCTGCGCCGCGGGCTCGACCTGCATGAAGGCGACCTTTTAGAAGCCACCGTCGTCGGCGACGGAATTCTCTTTCGCCCCAAGCAGGTGGTCGATCGTAACGTGGTAGCCGACCGTGTTGCCGCCGTCTTAGCGCAGATCGAACCGGCACCCGAGGATATCGGCCGCTCCGAAGACGAGATTATGGAAGATGTCCTCGCCGATATCGCTGCCGCCCGCAAGGAACGCCATTCTCGTAAAGTATGAGGGTCGTCATCGACTGTAACGTCGTTGTTTCGGCTGCTCGGTCCGGCGGAGTCTGCGCCAGGGTTATCGTCGAGGCGATACGCTATTGCGAGGTGGTGCTGTCCCGCCCCATTGTCGAAGAGTATGAGGAAGTCGCCGAACGGTCGGCACACGCCGGCTATCGTGACGGCATCCTGGCCATCATCGCTGACTTCGAACAGGTCGCCGTCTTCGTAGAACCGGCAGACGTCACATTCGGTCTTCGCGACGCTGACGACGAAGCTTATCTGGCGACTGCGATAGCCGGCGGCGCGAACCTGATCACGGGCAATCGCCGCGATTTCACAGAACCGCAATACGGACCGGTCGAGGTTCTTTCACCGCGTGCCTTTATCGATCGAACGGGTTGACGATGGTGAGGCCGTCGATGCGGCGGCCGGCCTGGAGGTCTTCGGTCAGCAGGGTATTGCAGCCGGCTTCGAGCGCCGAGGCGAGGATCAGCGAATCGTAAAAGCTGAACCGGTGTTGCCGGGCGAGGTCGATGGCCGCGGTCCAGGTGTCGATTCCGACCGGGCGGACCGGATCGAGCGCCGTCCGTAAGTCCGCCACCGCCCCGGCAACCGCGTGGCAGTCGAGCCGGAACTTCCGGCGGAGGACCGAGCTAAACTCGTTGACGACCAGGACGCTGATCACACCGCCGTCCAGAATTGCCTGCCGCGCGACCTCGCCCTTCGGGTCGGCGGACTGGGCGTAGATCAGCAGGTTCGTGTCGAGGAAGGCGGTCACCGGACGTTGGCGTCGTCGCGGTCGAAGGTATAGCCCTCCGGCAGGGACCAGCCGCGTGCGCGCATCCGCTCGATTGCCCGCACCCGGCGCTCGTCCTTCGCCAGCACGATCCGCTCGGGCGTGGCGGACACGATCTCCAGCCGGTCGCCGACCGTCAGGCCCAGGGTATCGAAGACCGCCCTGGGCAGCCGGACGGCTAGGCTGTTACCCCATTTCGAAACCTGCATGGTCCGTATCCGGATATTATCGGATTTTGGATATACTATTCTCTTAGATATACAGTTTTAAGAAATTTGCAGGCCTGCATTCGCATCGGGAAGGTACCGCCGCGGGCAAATCTCAAACGCGCCGGCAACGATGGGTCTTGCCGAGCGCCCGGAGGACGATGCGACCGGCCGGCCGCATGCGATCTCCAGGGGCGCTGCGCAGATGCAGCAGCACGGCGATGGAGAGTTCCGCTATGCTGGCCCCCGGCCGCGGGCAGACGATCGGTAGACGGCCGTACAGTCCGGCCGAGGCCCGGTGCCCCGCCAGGACGCCGTCAACGTAGGCGTGCAGTGTCCGGATCGGGATGCCGATGAGATCGTCGGCAATCCGGATTCGACGCTCGCCCTGCGCCGGGCCGGCCGCCGCCGCAAGGACCGACACGGCGAGAACCGCCGCCGCGAGAACCGTTCCCGATCGTTTCATGGTCATACTCCCGTATTGACCAGCAATGTCCGCGTCTGCGCGCCGCTCCCGCAAGCCGGTTTCCGGTGAGAGTCGGAGGTTCCTGTGCTGCAACCGCCCGGCTACCGGTCGTTGCGCGGCAGCGAGAGTCTGACGGCCGGCGCGCCGAGCTGCCGACCCGCTTCGATCAAATTCCTGTCCAGACTGTACAGGGCTTCCGCGCCCCGGTTGACGGCGATGGCAAGATGCAGCGCATCGCCGGCCCGCAGGCCGGTTTCGAAACGGCCGAGATACGCCCTGGCGAGGTCGAAATCGGCCCTGCCGGGCAGCAGCACGGCAAAGGACTCGTCGATCATGGTTTCGAAGCGGGCGTCGGCGGCGCGGGCCGTGTCGGCCGTCAGGCCACCCATACGGACTTCGCGGGCGAGCAGCGAGGAGAATTCGACACGGGTCCAGTGGCTGACCGCCAGATCGTTCGCCGGCAGCGATTCCAGGAAGGCGGCGACCGGTCCGCTGGCCGCTTCCGGCAGGATCAGAGGAGCGACAAAGCTGGTATCGAAATAGCGCACCCCGGGCGCCCGCCTCAAAGCCCTTCGTCCCGAACCTCCCGGAGCAGGTCGGCGGAAGGCCGGCGCAGGCGTGGCATCGTCGCCCGAAATTCGGCGAGATCCTGCAAGGGCAGCGGCTTTTTGGGACCGACTGCAGGTGCGATGCGCGCGACCGCTTTGCCCCGGCGGGTGATCACGAACTCCCGACCCGCCTCCACCTTGTCCAGCAATTCGCTGAGACGGGCTTTCGCATGGGTTAGATTGACTTCCGTCGGGTCGCTGTCAGTCGGGTCGGCGTCAATCATCTAAATTCCATATGGTTATGATTCTAGTCAGATCATAACATGGCTCAGCCGGAAGGGCCATTTCTTAGCGGCAGGGCGGTATTGCCGGGACGCACATCGGTCGATGCATTGGCGAGCGGTCGAACTTATTGTGCCCCCCT
Source organism: Rhodospirillaceae bacterium Spongia-Bin9 (assembly GCA_900197615.1). Taxonomy (GTDB): domain Bacteria; phylum Pseudomonadota; class Alphaproteobacteria; order Bin65; family Bin65; genus Bin65. Next base: position 25,109 of record FZLR01000004.1, on the reverse strand, counting down.
GTGCAAAAGCGCCCCGGCGCGATAAAACGGCGGCAGAGGGATACCAGGCCGGACCCGGCGGCGGCGCGTTGGCGGTCCCGGCCGGCAATTTGGGGCAGGACAATGGACGCAGCGGAATATCCCGTCACCCAGGAATGGGCGCGCAAGGCCCATATCGATAACGAGCGCTATCTGGAGATGTACGCGCACTCGATCCGGGATCCGGAAGGCTTCTGGGCCGAGCAGGCGAAACGCATCAACTGGTTCCGCGCGCCGACGATCGTCAAGAATGTCGATTACGGCCCGCCCGAAGTCTCGATCAGGTGGTACGAGGACGGCGTCCTCAACGTCTCCCACAACTGCCTCGACCGCCATCTGGCGAGCCGCGGCGACCGGACCGCCATCGTCTGGGAGGGCGACGACCCGGCCGAGGACAAGAAGATCACCTATCGCGAACTGCACCGCGACGTCTGCAAGTTCGCCAACGCGCTGAAGGGGCTCGGGGTCGGGAAAGGCGACCGAGTCACCCTCTACCTGCCGATGATCCCGGAAGCCGCGGTCGCCATGCTGGCCTGCGCGCGCATCGGCGCGATCCATTCCATCGTCTTCGGCGGCTTCTCGCCCGACGCGCTGGCCGGCCGGATCGACGACTGCGATTCGGAATATATCGTGACGGCGGACGAAGGCCTGCGCGGCGGCCGCGCGGTGCCGCTCAAGGTCAATACCGACGCCGCCATCGACATCGCCGGCAAGATACGCAAGACCGTCGTCGTCCGGCGGACCGGGGCGGACATCGCCTGGAACGACGGCCGCGACCACTGGTATCACGAGCTGATGGACGGGGCGTCGGAAGACTGCCCGGCCGAGCCGATGAACGCGGAGGACCCGCTGTTCATCCTCTACACCTCGGGCTCGACCGGCAAGCCGAAGGGCGTGATGCACACGACCGGCGGCTATTCGGTCTACACCGCCATGACCCACGAGCTGATCTTCGATTTCCACGACGGCGACGTCTACTGGTGCACCGCCGATGTCGGCTGGGTCACCGGCCACAGCTATATTGTCTACGGCCCGCTGCAGAACGGCGCCATCACGCTGATGTTCGAAGGCGTGCCCAACTATCCCGACAGCTCGCGCTTCTGGCAGGTCTGCGACAAGCACGGCGTCAACATCTTCTACACCGCGCCGACCGCCCTGCGCGCCCTGATGCGCGAAGGCGACGGCCCGGTGAAGGCGTGCAGCCGCGAATCGCTGCGCCTGCTCGGCACGGTCGGCGAGCCGATCAATCCCGAGGCCTGGGAATGGTACTACCGGGTCGTCGGCGACAGCCGCTGCCCGATCGTCGATACCTGGTGGCAGACCGAGACCGGCGGCATCCTGATCAGCCCCTTGCCGGGCGCGACCCGGCTGAAGCCCGGCTCGGCGACCCGGCCCTTCTTCGGCATCCGCCCCGAGGTCGTCGACGCCGACGGCAAGGTGCAGGACGGCGCGTGCGCGGGCAATCTCTGCATCGCCGACAGCTGGCCCGGCCAGATGCGCACGGTCTACCGCGACCACGACCGCTTCGTGCAGACCTATTTCAGCACCTACAAGGGCAAGTATTTCACCGGCGACGGCTGCCGGCGCGACTCCGACGGCTATTACTGGATCACTGGCCGGGTCGACGACGTGATCAACGTCTCGGGCCACCGCATGGGCACCGCCGAGGTCGAGAGCGCGCTGGTGGCGCACGCGAAGGTGGCGGAGGCCGCGGTGGTCGGCGCGCCGCACGAGGTCAAGGGCCAGGGCATCTACGCCTATGTCACCCTGATCGCCGGCGCCGAGCCGAGCGACGACCTGCGCAAGGAGCTGGTACGCTGGGTGCGCAAGGAGATCGGCCCGATCGCCTCGCCGGACTGGCTGCAATGGGCGCCCGGCTTGCCCAAGACCCGCTCCGGCAAAATCATGCGCCGCATCCTGCGCAAGATCGCCGAGGACGATTTCGGCAACCTGGGCGACACCTCGACCCTCGCCGAGCCCGCCGTGGTCGATGACCTGGTCGACAACCGCCAGAACCGGACGGGGTAGGCGCGCGCTGAGCGGTCCAAACTATGGCCGGCGGGGCGGGCACTCCCTGGACCGACGAGGAGAACGACGCAATCGTCGCCGACTACTTTGCGATGCTTGCAGACGATCTCTCAGGTCATCGACCCAACAAGGCCGAGCACAACCGGCAACTCCAGATGCGAATCGATCGTAGCCGGGGCTCTATCGAGTTTAAGCACCGGAATATCAGCGCGGTGCTAAAGGCATTCGCTCAGACTTGGCTTGATGGCTACAGACCGGCCTACAATTTCCAAGATTCGCTGATCGATGCGGTATGGCGCTGGCTGGAGCGCCATCCGAACCAGTTTGCGCTTGATCGGGTCGCGCGTACTGCGACCGGCAATGCGGATCCGGGCTTGCTCTATGTTTCGCCGCCGCCCACTCACAGTAACGCGCTTCCGCCAGCCGATCTCGAGAGAATGCTCGGCGTCGCGCGAAGATTCGATGTAGCGGGCCGGGACCAGCGCAACCGGGCGCTCGGTCAAGCTGGAGAGGCGCTGGTATTCGACTATGAACGACAGACACTATGGTCAGAGCATCGTCCCGATCTGGCGGAGCGGGTGAAATGGGTATCCCGTGACGAGAGAGACGGCGCGGGATACGACATCGCGAGCTTTTGGCACGACGGTCGCCCCCGGCTGATCGAAGTAAAGACCACGAACGGATGGGAGCGCACGCCCTTTCACATCACGCGCAACGAACGTGCCGTTTCCGAAGCGCAAGCCAGCGAATGGTGTTTGTTAAGGCTGTGGAATTTTGCTCGGGAACCGAAGGCATTCGAACTGTATCCGCCCCTCGAAGCGCACGTGTCACTCTTTGCTACTAGTTACGAAGCGCACTTTCGTTGACCCCGAAACCTGCGACTGGCCGGACGACCCTTCGATACGCCGCCTTCGGCGGCTACTCAGGGTGAGGGCGAGTGTTGTTGACGCTCAGGAATATTCCCAAGATCCCTCATCCCAAGCAGGCGCGTCAGCGCCGTATAGAGGGACGGGCGCGCTGGGCGAAGACAGCGCCGCCGGCGATCAGCGCCAGCGCGGTCGTCAGCGAGAGCACGAGCACGTAAGGCCCGGACGTGCCGTCGGCGAGCAGGCCGAAGAGCTGGACGAACAGAGCGCCGCAGAACAGCTGCATGAAAGAGCCGATGCCGGCGGCCGTCCCGGCAAGGCGGCCGGCCAGCCGGATCGCGCCGGCCTGGGCGTAGGACAGGCCGATCCCGTTGGCGAAGGTGATAAAGCCGCCGGGGACGAAAATCATCCAGGGCGCGAGCGCGCCCGATGTCGCGAACAGGGCGAGCGCAACCACCGCCAGCGCCTGAAGCAGGCTGCTCGCCAGAACCATCGTCTCGTCGGCGAAGCGGCCGCTCAGCCGCCCGGCGACGAAATTGCCGAGCAGGAAGCCGGTCGGGAACAGCGGGAACCAGGTGCCGTAAGCCTCAGGCGAGTAGCCCAGATAGTCGATCATCACGATGGCTGAGCCCGGCGCGGCGACGAAGAAGGCGGCCGAGGTCGCGCCCGAATGCCAGACGAAGGCCTGCAGGCGGAGGTTGCCGAACAGGGCGGCATAGTCCCGGATCAGGCGGCGGACGCCGCCCGTCGTGCGCGCCGCGGGCGGATGGGATTCGGCGACGACCAGAAATACGCAGAACGCGATGACGAGGCCGGCGAGCGCGGCGAAGACCAGCACGCTGCGCCAGCCGTAGCCGGCGATCAGCCAGCCGCTAAGCGGCACCGAGAGCATCGGGCCGAGGGCGAAGGCCATGGTCAGCCAGGCGATCATCCTGACCAGCCGCTCGGGGCCGTAGACATCCCGGACGATGGCGCGGCCGAGCGCCACGCCGCAGGCGCCGCCCGCCGCCTGAACGCAGCGCCCGGCGAGCAGCAGCCAGATCGTGTCCGCGGCCGACGCCAGCGCGCTGCCCGCGGCGAACAGCAGGATGCCGGCGATCAGGACCGGCCGACGGCCCAGCCGGTCGGACAGCGCGCCGTAGGCCAGGGTCAGGAACGCCATGACGAACAGGGGTAGGCTGAGAGTCAACTGGGCCAGGCCGTCGGAAACGCCGAGTCCGGCCTTCACGCCCGGCACCGCCGGGAAGAACATCTGGAGCGCCATCGGCCCCATCATGGTGGCGAGCACCAGCGTGGCGAACAGCAGCCCGCCGGGCCGCGCCTGCCGTGGGGCCTGCCGCCGGGCCGGGTTCTCGGTCAAGGAAACGGCCGCAGCCGTTAGCGCGCGAGCGCCGGGACCAGCCGCGCCATCGCCGTTTCCAGCTTGTCGTGGGAGACGCCGAAACAGAGCCGCATGAAGCCTTCGCTGTCCGGCCCGAAGGCCGAGCCCGGCGCCAGGCCGACGCGGGCGTCGTCGACCAGGCGGTAGGCGAGCGCGCGGCTGTCGGTCTCGCCGTCGACCGCCAGGTAGAGGTAAAAGGAGCCGTCCGGCCTAGCAAAGCGGACGTTGGGCAGCGGCGCCAGCGCATCGCAGACGATATCCCGCCCCGTATGGCACCGTGCGATCATATCCCGCAGGTAGGGCTCGCCGCGTTCGATTGCGGCCACGGCGCCGTGTTGCAGGAAGGTCGGCACGCCGGACGTGTTGTACTGGACCAGGTTCTCGAACACCTGGCCGAGCGCTTCCGGCCCGACCAGCCAGCCGATGCGCCAGCCGGTCATCGACCAGTTTTTCGAGAAGGTGCTGACGACGACCAGCCGCTCGTCCGGCTCGCAGACCTGCAGGAAGGAGGGCGCGACCGGCATGTCGTAGACCAGGCGGCCGTAGACCTCGTCGGCGACGATCCACAGGCCGCGCTGCCGGGCGAAGTCGCGCACGGCGATCTGGTCTTCGCGGCTCATGGTCCAGCCGGTCGGGTTGCCCGGCGAATTGATGAAAAACGCCTTGGTCCGCGGGCCGACCGCATCGAACAGCCGGTCGAGATCGAGCGTCCAGCCGGCATTGCCGAGCCGCAGGGGCACATCGACGACCCGGCCGCCGACAATATCGACCGCGGCGCCGATATTGGGCCAGACCGGTGCCGGCGCGACGACCTCGCCGTCCGGGCCGAGCAGCATCTGCATCGTCTGCATGACCGCCTGCATGCCGCCGATGGTGACGATGGTGCGCTCCGGCGACACCTCGACGCCGTAGATCCGGCTGAGATAGGAGCCGAGCGCCCGGCGCAGGGGCGGGATGCCGCGTTGGTATGTGTAGAAGGTCTGTCCCTCGCGCAACGCCTCCATTGCGGCCTCGCCGATGAAGGCCGGCGTCGGCAGGTCGCCCTCGCCGATCCAGAGCGGGATCAGCCCTTCGATCTCCCGCCCGTGATTGGCCAGCTCGACGATGCCGCTTTCCGGAATCGCCGCGATGCGGGGGTTGATGGCGGCAAGAAGCTCGGCGTCGCCCATGGCAGGCTCCGGACGGTCGGGGAATGGAAGGTCGGCAGCCGCCTCCCTAACGCGCGTGCCGTCCGCCCGATAGCGCGAAGAATGACACAGGGTTGGAAGCAGGGGGCGGTAGACGCCGTCCCCGAATGTAGAAGGCCCCGCGCGCCGGAATACCGGCGACCGCGGGGCCTTGCCGCACCGAGGCGGTCTTGCAAGACCGATAAACGGGATACATTCCGAAAATATCCGGGGCGGACGGTCCGGTCTATCGGAGAAACGTCACGCGGCCGACCGCCGGGGCGTCACCCGTTCGGCGATTTCGCGGCCGGATTCGGCCTCCGCCCGCCGAAGTTCCCAGGTCTTTTGCAGGTTCAGCCACATTTGCGGCGTCGTGCCGAAGTAGCGCGCCAGCCGCAGCGCCGTGTCCGCGGTCACACCGCGCTGGCCGTTCAGGATGGCCGTGATCCGGTTAACCGGCACGCCCAGCGCCTTCGACAGCGCATTCGCCGACAGGCTGAGCGCATCCAGTTCCTCGCGCAGAATTTCGCCGGGATGAACCGGCCGCATGCCATTCTTCAGGCTCACCGTCCCATCCTCTCAATGATAATCCACGATCTCCACGTCATGCGGCCCATCCTCGGTCCAGCGGAAGCAGACACGCCATTGCCTGTTGATCCGAATGCTGTGCTGACCCGAGCGGTCGCCTGGCAAAGCTTCCAGACGATTGCCGGACAGGGCGGCCAGATCGCCGAGCGTTTCCGCACTATCCAGAAGCGTCAGGCGACGGGCGGACCGGTCGGCGAACGGCTGGAATGCCGAGACTCGATGTCCTTCAAAGAAGCGCCTGGTGCGCCGATCTTTGAAGTTTCGAATCACCTGTACGGAGGCTACTTCGCTTTACGAGTCCCGTAAAGGTGCGCTTCGGTTTCAGCCGGCGTTTGCAGTAAACTTGCTGCATCCGAGGCGATTGCTCATGCTCCGCACCATGACGAAAGGAAACTCTGTCGCGCTATTGTCGGACGCGAAGGCCCGGCTGGGCGAATCGCCGGTCTGGGATGCGCGGTGCGGCTGCGTCCGGTGGATCGACTGCATGGGCCCTCGGCTTTACCGCACCGATCCTTCGACCGGCGCAACGGCGAGCGTTCCGGTCGCCGAAGCGATCCACAGTATCGGCCTGTGCGGCGATGGCGGACTCGTCGCGGCGATGGCGTCCGGGTTCGGCCTGCTGGACCCGGAGACGGGTGCGTTCGGTTTGGTCAGCCGCCCGGAAGCGGCGCGGCCGGACTACCATTTCAACGACGGCAAATGTGGCCCCGACGGCCGCTTCTGGGCCGGCACGATGCCGCGCAACTACACGGGCGCCGGCGGGCGGCTCTACCGGCTCGGGCCGGGGGGCGATGCGGCGGAGATCGCCGACGGCTTCACCGTGCCCAACGGCCCGGGCTGGAGCCCGGACGCGACGGTCTTCTACATCGCCGACAGCCCTGCCGGCGCGATCTTCCGCTACGGCTTCGACCCGGAGGGCGGCCTGCCCAACGGCGGTGTTCTGGGCCCGCGGCAGGTGGCGGTCGCGCCCGGCCAGGCCCCCGGCTGGCCCGACGGCATGGCCGTCGACTCCGAGGGCTGCCTGTGGAGCGCGCGCTGGGACGGCGGCTGCATCGTGCGCTTCACACCGGACGGGGCGGTCGACCGTGTCATCGAACTGCCGGTCGGCCGCCCGACCAGCTGCGCCTTCGCCGGCCCGGACCTCGACATTCTTGTCGTCACCTCGGGCACCGCGGGCATGGATGCGGCGGCGCGCGCCGCCGAACCGCTGGCCGGCGGCCTGTTCGCCCTCAACCCCGGCGTCAAAGGCGCGCCGGTCGGGACGTTCGGGGGATAGGGGCAGCCCCCTTCGACAAGCTCAGGGCAGGCCCTTCGATACGCTCGGATTCGGTCCGGAGCGGAATTCGGCACGACAGCGCGCGACATCCGTCCGGTCTAAAGTGTTACCTATCTATCCGGTCTGTACCGGTTTAGACCCTCCCCTACACGGTCTGTCGGCTATGCGGTTTGTGCCCGCTGCGGTCGCTTGCGCGGCCCGGCGGCGCTCTTTAAGGTCCGGCCGCACGCCGCAATTCGCGTAACGCTGTAGCGGCAGGGAGGAGAATACCTGTGCCAAGCGCAAATTACCTGTTCACCAGCGAATCCGTTTCCGAAGGTCATCCGGACAAGGTCTGCGACCGGATTTCCGACGCTGTGGTCGACGGCTTTCTGGGCGCCGACCCGGAAGCCCGGGTGGCCTGCGAAACCCTGACGACGACCAACCGGATCGTCATCGCCGGCGAGGTCCGGGGCCCGGCGCCCCTGGTCGATGCCGACGGCAACGTCGATACCGGCCACGTCGAGAAGATCGCCCGGGCCGCCGTGCGGGAAATCGGCTATGAGCAGGACGGCTTTCACTGGCAGAAAGCCGACGTGGCGGTGCATCTGCACGGCCAGTCCGGCGATATCGCCCAGGGAGTGGACGCCGGCGGCAACAAGGACGAAGGCGCGGGCGACCAGGGCATCATGTTCGGCTATGCCTGCACCGAGACCCCGGCGCTGATGCCGGCGCCGATCCATCTGTCGCACCAGATCCTGAAGTCGCTCTCCGAAGCGCGCCATTCCGGCGCCGTGCCCCTCCTCGGGCCGGATTCGAAGAGCCAGGTGACGCTGCGCTATGTAAACGGCAAACCGGTCGGGGCGACCTCCGTCGTCGTCTCGGCCCAGCATTCCGAAAAGATCGACGCCGACGCAGTGCGCGAAATCGTGCGGCCCCATGTCGTCAACGTGCTGCCGGAAGGCTGGATGTGCGACGAGGCGGAATTCTATGTGAACCCGACAGGCCGCTTCGTGATCGGCGGCCCGGACGGCGATGCCGGCCTGACCGGCCGCAAGATCATCGTCGATACCTATGGCGGCTCGGCGCCGCACGGCGGCGGCGCCTTCTCCGGCAAGGACCCGACCAAGGTGGACCGGTCGGCGGCCTATGCCGCGCGCTATCTAGCCAAGAATGTCGTCGCGGCCGGTCTGGCCGAGAAATGCATCATCCAGCTTGCCTATGCGATCGGTGTGGCCCGGCCGCTTTCCGTCTATGTCGATCTGGCCGGAACCGGGCAGGTGGACGAGGAAAAGCTCTCCGAGGTGCTGCAGGACTTGGTGAACCTCTCGCCCCGCGGCATCCGCGAGCATCTAGGCCTCAACAAGCCGATCTATGCGCGCACTGCCGCCTATGGGCATTTCGGCCGCGAGCCCGATGGCGACGGCGGGTTTTCCTGGGAACGGACCGATCTGGTCGATGACCTCAAAGAGGCCTTCTAGGGCGGGCTCGAATTCGGGCCAAAGGCCGGCGTCCGGCGAACCGCATCCCGGCGAATTGCCTCCGGGCGAAGCGTATCCGGGCGAGGGGGCGCAACGGAGGTTTCACGGCCGCCGGCGGGGCCGCCCCTTGCGCAAAGGCCGCTCGCGGCTGGTCGAGACCCTGCTGCCCGAACTGGTCATCCGGTTGCCCGGCGAGGGCCCGGTCGATCTGCCGGCGCTCTTCGATACGCCGCGGAAGGCTTACTGGCTGGAAATCGGCTTCGGGGCCGGCGAGCATCTGGCCTGGCAGGCCGAAACCTATCCCGACATCGGCTTTATCGGCTGCGAAGCCTTCGCCAACGGCGTTGCTTCGCTGCTGCGCCATATCGAGCAGCGGACGCTCGGCAATATCCGGATTTTCGACGACGACGCCAGACTGCTCATGACAGCGCTCGGCCCGTCGACGATCGACCGGCTATTCCTGCTCCATCCCGACCCCTGGCCCAAACGCCGGCACCGGGACCGCCGCCTGGTCCAGAGCGCAACGGTCCGGCGCTTCGCCCAACTGATGCCGCCGGGCGGCATCCTGCGCATTGCAACCGATCATCCGGTCTTTCTTGGATGGACGCTGCGGATCATGGGCCGGCAGCCCTGGTTCGACTGGACGGCCCGGTCGGCCGCGGACTGGCTGGAACGGCCCGCGGACTGGCCGCAGACGCGCTACGAGGCCAAGGCCCTGAAAGAGGGCCGGCGCTGCACCTACCTGAATTACCGCCGCAACGGTACGGTGGCCTAGGCCCAAGCGGTCGCCAAGCTGTCCGAAACCTCGACGCGACCTCACGTCCGGCCGTTCACCGCCGTTTTCTCCGGTCGCCTACGCCGGGGACGTGAGGGGCGGGCGCCGAAAATGCGTGACGCCTGCCGTTGCGCGGCTATAGACTCCGTGCGGAAACAGTGACGGCCTCGCCGCCCCGATAGCCCCGTTCCGTGACCCAGCCAGCCGCCGACTCCGACCGCCCGCCGCCGCCCGGCTCCGCCGATAGCGGCGATGCTGGCCTGCCTGCGCCGGATTTCGAGGCGCAGACCCATGCGCAGGAGATCGTCCAGGCCTCCGGCACGAGCTTCCTGGCGGCCATGAAAATCCTGCCGGAGGACCGGCGCACCGCGATGTATGCGATCTACGCCTTCTGCCGGGAGGTCGACGACATCGCCGATGCCGCGGCGCCGGCGGCGGAAAAGATCGGCCGGCTGAAGAACTGGCGCAGCGAATTGGAACGGGTCTATCGCGGCGATCCGCAGATCATGACCCTGCGCGCGCTGGTCCGTCCCGTCTGCCAGTTCGGCTTGGAGAAGGCAGATTTCCTCGCCATCGTCGACGGCATGGAAATGGACGCCATAGAAGACATTCGCGGGCCGAGCCTGGCGACGCTCGATACCTATTGCGACCGGGTGGCGTCGGCCGTCGGCCGGCTCTCGATCCGGGCGTTCGGTGCCGAGGAGGAGCGGGCCCGTCGGGTCGCCCATCATCTCGGCCGCGCCCTGCAACTGACCAACATCCTGCGCGATCTCGACGAGGACGCCCGGCGCGGCCGGCTCTACCTGCCCGCCGAGCTGATCCATGCGCAAGGACTGGAGTCGCGCGATCCCAATACGGTGCTCGGCCATTCCGCCCTGCCGGCGATCTGCGCCGAGGTCGCGCGCATGGCAAAGCAGCACTACAGGATGGCGCTGCAACACATGCGCAAATGCCGGCGCGGCCCGATGCGGCCGGCGCGGATGATGATGATGGGCTACCGCGCGATTCTCGGTGCAATGGAGCGGCGCGGCTGGCAGCGCTACGCCGAGCCGGTGTCGCTCTCCAGGCCGCGCAAGCTGTGGATCGCCGTGCGCTACGGGCTGATCTGAGCCGGATGCCGTCGGACACCGCCTCCCCCCGGATCTCCCGGGCCTGGGTGATCGGCGCCGGCCTCGCCGGCCTGTCCGCCGCGGTCCGGCTCGCCGGACTGGGCTGGTCCGTCACCGTTTTCGAGGCGGCCGCCCGGCCGGGCGGCCGCTGCCGGTCCTTCTACGATTCCGCGCTCGACCGCCGCATCGACAACGGCAACCACCTGCTGCTGTCCGGCAACCGGTCGGCCATGGCCTTTCTTCGTACCGTCGGCGCGGCCGACTCCCTGGTCGAGGTATCGCCCGCGCGGCTGGCTTTCGTCGATCTCGGATCGGGGGAGCGCTGGACCCTGCGGCCGAACCGAGGGCCGCTTCCCTGGTGGGTCTGCGCCCCCGGCCGGCGCGTGCCGGAGACCCGCCTCACGGACTATGCCGCCGCCTTAGGCCTGCGCCGGGCCGGGGACCGCACGGTCGCCGACCTGTTCGACGGGCCGCCCGGATCTGCGCGCCGCCGCCTCTACGAACGGTTCTGGGAACCGATGGCGGTCGCCGTGCTCAACACAGAGGCTGCCGCCGGCGCGGCGCGGCTGCTCTGGCCGGTGATGTCGGAAATCCTGTTGCGCGGGGAGGCCGCCTTCCGGCCCTGCATCGCGCGGACGGACCTGTCGGAAAGCTTTGCCGATCCGGCGGTAAAGTGGCTTGAAGCCCGCGGCGGCAGGGTCCGGCCCGGCGTCCGGGTCCGTACGGTTTCCTTCGACGATGCGGCGGTAACCGCACTGGCGGCCGGCGGCGAGACAGTCGCCGTCGCGCCCGGCGAGCCCGTCGTCGGCGCGGCGCCGTCGTCGGCCTGCGCCGGCCTTTTCCCGGGTGTCGAAACGCCGAACGAATACCGGCCGATCGTGAACCTGCATTACGTCGTCGGGGACGGGTTTGCCCTGCCCGGCGGGCTCCCGCTGCTGGGGCTGACTGGCGGCACCGCGCAATGGCTGTTCCTGCGCGGCGACGTCCTGTCCGTCACCGTCAGCGCCGGGGTCGCCGAGGCCGACCTGCCCCACGACCGGCTCGCCGACACGATCTGGGACGACATTTGCCGGGCGACCGGGGCGGCTGGCCCGGTCCCGCCCTGCCGGGTGATTACGGAAAAGCGCGCGACCATCGCCCAGACTCCGGCCCAGGACAGGCTGCGGCCCGGTCCGCGAACCCGCTGGCGCAACCTCTATCTCGCCGGCGACTGGACCGACACCGGCCTGCCGGCGACCATCGAAGGCGCCATCCGCTCGGGCGAAACCGCGGCGCAAGCGATCGGCCGTCCGCCGGCAGCCGGATAGCCGGTTGGGCCTTTTCCGGTTTCTACCCGGAGGGTTCCTCTGCAAATGGCCGCAAATATCCGCCCATGGAGGCGCTTTCCTGTACCTCCCCCGCTTCAGCGGGGGAGGTCGGCGCGCAGCAGCGCGCCGGGTGGGGGCCACCTCACTCCGTTCGTGTCCCAAACGCCGCTAAACGTCTGGAAACGAATAGAATCAATGTCATGCATCCAGTCCACCATTTTAAACCGGACATCAGTGCGCTGAAGCGGGGGAAGGATAATTGCGGCGGCCCTGCCCTCTAGCAGAAGAATTCCGCTGAAGCGGGGTAAAAAAATTTCGCGGCGGAATCCGGGCGCCCCTCAGGGATGGAGGCCCTGGACCAGCGCGACATAGTCCGGATCGTCGGGCGGGATAAAGCCGTGGCGGATCAGGAAGTCGACGATCACCAGGTTGCAGTTGTCCTTGAATTCCCGGGTTTCGGAAACGGTTTCGGCGACCCGTTCGATCGGCTGGAGGGCAAAGCTCTCGATCTCGCCGTCGGTATTGCGCGGTACGAACGCTGGCGGCAGTTCCAGGTCGAAGCAGAATTGTACATCCGGCTTGAGGCCTTCCGACGCTTGCTGGACATAGGTGATGGCGCCGGCCGGCCGGGCCTGCCGCGCCAGAGCTTCGGGAATGTCCGCCTCCTCGGCGCATTCCTTGACCAGGTTTTCCATCGGGCCGAGCCCGACCGGCTGGCCACCGGCGACCATATTGTCGAGCCGGCCCGGATAGGTCGGCTTGTCTTTCGCGCGCCGGCCGACCCACATGTGCAGCGCGCCATCGCGCCATGTGTAGCCGTTCAGGTGCACGCCCCAGGCCCGCAGGCCGAAAAAGGGCACTGCGGCCCGGTCGACAACGAAAGCAGGTGTTTCGCCGAACCGGCACGCGGCGGGATAGAGTTCGCCGCGCAAACGGCCTATGGACTCGGTCTCGGCCAGGCGCGCCGCCGCCGCCGCCATGGCCCGGTTTCGCGCTGCGACGACTTCCGGCGTTCCGGCAGCCAGAGTGTCCGCAAAAGTCAGGCTGCCGTCACGGGATCGGACGAAGGCGTCGGTGGCGGACAGCACTGCGCCGATCCGGTCCTTGCGCACTGCGCCGAGGCGCCGGCTGTCGACGACGAACGGGATAAAGGCATCCGGATCGTGCCGGTTGATCTCGCGAATCCGGTCCAGGAAACTCATGCGCGTTCCGAGGCGATGGCGGCCGGGCCCGCGCTCATCCGGGCGCCGTCACGGTAATACCGATGACGAACCCGCCGACTAGCCCGCAGACACCGAGGGTCAGCGCGACCAGCGCGATTCGGCGCGGCCATGGCCGACCGCGCCCGGCGATCAGCGCGATCAGAGCCGCGAGCACGGCAGCCAGCCCGGCCGGCAGCGGAATCAGCAGCCCGGCGACCGCCAGGGGCAGCGCGAAACACGACAAAGCTATGGAGAAGGCCGCCCGCGTCCTGAGCCGCCGCGCCTGCGCCGCGCCCGCCTTCGCCCCGGTCCGCCGCTTCGCTGCGCCGCTGCGGGATCGTTTTTTCCTCTTTGTCGGGGCGGCGTTCACGGCGCCGGCGCGACCGGCGGCCTAGTGGACGTATTCGGGGCACTCCCGTTCCAGAATCCGGTGGACCGAGCGGAAATGGTTCTCCGCCATGTCGGCCAGGTCTTCGTTTATCTGCTGCGCCGTCAATTCGGCAATATCCTCCGGCACCGGGCGCAGCGGCTTGCCGGTCGACAGCGCCATCACCTGATGCATCGCGGCCCGTTCCAGATAGTAGAGCCGGTTCCACGCTTCGGGCACGCTCGCGCCGGTCACGATAACGCCGTGGTTCGAAAGGAACAGGGTCGAGCGGTTGCCGAGCGCCGCGGCGATCCGGTCGCCTTCCTCCCGGTACCCGGCGAGCCCGTTGAAGGCCGTGTCGTAGCTCACCTGGTCATGGAACATCAGCGAGGTCTGGCTGAGCGGCAGCAGCGTCGGGTCTTCCAGCATGGTCAGCGCCGTCGCGTAGGGCATGTGGGTGTGCAGCACGCACTTCGCCTGCGGCGCCGCCTTGTGCAGGCGCCAGTGGATATAGAAAGCGCTGGCCTCCGGCGGCGTGTCGCCCTCGACCAGCGCGCCGTCGTCATCGACCAGCAGCAGGCTGGACGCCGTCACCTCCGACCAGTGCAGGCGCCGGGGGTTGATCAGGAAAAGGCCGTCGGCGCCGGGGACGGCGAAACTGAAATGGTTGCACACGCCTTCGCCGAAGCCGAGCCGGTCCGCCATGCGCAGGGCGGCGGCAAGGTCCCGGCGGGCCTGCCGGATCGCATCGTTCCGGGATGTCGTCGAGAGGTCTGGCATGGCCGCCGCCTTTGTTGATATCCGTTGCCGGGGCTGCTGGCGGCGGAATGTGATCGCCGCCGCCCGGCCGGTCAATAGCGGTAACGGCAATGAGAGCAAAATCGGCGGAAAACCACAATTCCTGCACGCCTTCGTGAACGAAGGGGATTTGATTCGGCAGAGCCAGTGAGTATCTATGTAGCGGTTTTACACCACACACCCGAAATCATATCTCATCGGAGGACCGAACCATGAAATCAGTCAACGCGTTGACCGTTGCCGCCGCCGTTGCCGGCGCCCTTTCCCTGGCTGCCGTCACGGCGGCGACCCCGGCCATGGCCGCCAAGACCAAGTGCTACGGCATCGCCAAAGCCGGCCAGAACGACTGCGGCAACGCCGCGAACACCCACAGCTGCGCCGGCCAGTCCAAGGTCAGCTACAGCGGCGACGACTGGAAGGGCGTTGCGTCGGCCGAAGCCTGCATGGAAGCCGGCGGCCAGACCAAGCCGTTCAAGGGTATGAACCCGAAGAAGAAGTCCAGCTGACGCTGGATCGATCGAAGAGGCGGCGCGGCTCTGTCGCGCCGCCTTATTCTTGCGTCCCCGAATTTTCGCCTCGGTCCTGCGCAAGCGGCGCCGGGGATATTCGTTTGAGACGGACTCTCCCCGCTTTTCCGGCATTGCTGGCCGGGAACGCGGCGCGTGAGCCATAATATTTCGACGAACGGAAAGTCCTTGCGACTTGCGCACGGGCGTCCAGATATAGAAGGCCGACGGGCGGCAACGGATGGCGGCAGAGGACGGTATGGCCTTCGACCACGGGAACGGCTCGTCTGGGGCCTTTACGCGGGAACCGGTTCCCGCTGCCGCCGGGGTCGGCCTGCGCCATACCCACTATAACGAATTCCTGGCCGGCCGGCCGGCGGTTGCTTGGCTCGAAGTTCATTCCGAGAATTATCTTTGCCCGGGCGGGCCGCGGCTGGCCACGCTCGAGGCGATCCGGCAGCACTATCCCCTGAGTTGCCACGGCGTCGGCCTGTCGCTGGGCAGCGCGGAAGGCCTCGACAAGGACCATCTGGCGCGACTCCGGGCGTTGTTCGACCGGTTCGAGCCCGGCCTGGTCTCGGAGCACGTCTCCTGGAGTACGACCGGCGGCGACTATCTGAACGACCTGCTGCCACTACCGTATACCGAAGAGGCGCTGGATATTCTGGTGCGCAATATCGGGCAGGCGCAGGACGCATTCGGCCGACGCATCCTGATCGAGAACCCGTCCTCCTACGTCACCTTTGCCCAATCGACGATCCCGGAATGGGAATTCTGCGCGGAGGCGGCGCGGCGCAGCGGTTGCGGCCTGCTGCTGGACGTCAACAACATCCATGTCAGCGCCCATAACCACGGCTACGACGCCCTGGAATTCCTGAATGCAATTCCCGGCGACCCGGTCGGCGAGATTCACATCGCGGGCCACGCCGATACGGAATGGGACGGCCGGCCGGTGCTGATCGACGACCATGGATCGACCGTCAAGGAGGCGGTCTGGGAATTGCTCGAAACCGCGCTGTCGCGACTCGGGCCGAAACCCGTCCTCATGGAGTGGGATCTCGACCTGCCGCCGCTCGAAGTCCTGCTCGGCGAAGCGGGCAGGGCGCAGGCGCTTCTGGACAGGCTCGCGCCGCAACGCCGGGTGCTGGACGATGTTGCCTGATCTGCAAACCGCTTTTCGCGCGGGCACTGTCGGCCGGGACGCCGCGGCGGTCGCGACCCTCGCCGACGACGGCATGGAAAACGGCCATCGCTTCGGCATCTACCGGAACAACATCTTCCTGTCGCTGACCGGCGTGCTGGAAGCTGCTTTCCCGACCGTCGCCAAACTGGTCGGCGATGAGAATTTCGCCGTGCTGGCCCATCGCTTTATCGCGGCGCACCCGCCGCAGCGGCCCGCCCTCTACGCCTATGGCGCCGACTTCGCGGCGTTTCTGGCCGGCTTTGCGCCGGCTGTCGAGGAACTGCCTTTCCTGCCGGATCTCGCGCGGGTCGAGTGGGCGGTGAACGAAGCCTATTTCGAAGCCGATGCCGAACCGCTGGTTGCAGAACATCTGGCCGGGCTGGCGCCGGACCGCTATGCCGGGCTGCGCTTCCGGCTGCACCCGACTGTCCGCCTGATCGGGTCGGACTGGCCGGTCTGGGATATGTGGGGCGCCGAGGCGTTGCCCGATCCGCGACCGGACGGAAAGCAGGACGCCGCGCAGCAGGTGCTGGTGCGGCGGCCGGAAAGCAAGGTCGATGTGGTCCTGCTGGCGCCCGGCGACTTCGCTTTCCTCGACGCGTTCGCCCGCGGCGATACGCTCGGCGAGGCTGCCGCTGCGGTCGCCGGTGCCGATGCGGACTTCGACCTTTCGACCTGCCTGGCCGGCCATCTGGCAGGCGGCACATTCCATTCCGATTACACGATAGATGCCAGCTGATACGGGCAGGGCATCCCGGGACCTCAGCCAAGCAAGGAGCAGAACTCGATGAGAATGACCGAAAACAAGTCGACGGAAGAGGGGCTCGACGGCCTGGTCCAGCAGACCTTCCGCCTTTTCGAGCTGATCCCCTATTCGCTGCTCGCGCTGGGCGCCCGGTTCGCCGTTGCCCTGTTCTTCTTCCGCTCGGCGCTGACCCGGGTCGGCGAGAAGATCGACCTCGGATTCATGAGCATTCCACTGCCCTGGGCGATCGCGGAAAACCAGGATTTCGTGTTCGCCGAATACAAGTATTTCGGTTTCGAAATGCCGGAATGGTTCCACGCCGTGTCCATGCATCCGATCGTCTGGGCCGAGAGCATCGCGCCCCTGTTCCTGATGGTCGGCCTGGCGTCGCGCTACGCGGCGGCGGTCCTGTGCTTTATGGCGCTGATTATAGGCCTAGTCGTGTATCCGAACTTCTTTTCCAAGGAGACGCTCGCGTTCGCCGTTCTCGCCGCCATGATCGTCAAAGGGGGACCGGGCGTAATTTCGCTCGATGCGCCGCTCCGGCGCCTGCGCTGGCCGAACAACTGATCCGGCATAGCGTCGGCCGGCTCCGGAATCGGGGCTAGAATACCCAATAGCCGCCGTCGATCAGGTGGCTGTCGCCGGTGTGGAAGGCCGAGGCGTCGCTCATCAGGTAGACGGCGATGCCGCCGAAATCCTCCGGCCGGCCCCAGCGGCCCGCGGGCGTCCGGGGCAGGGCGGATTCGGCGAAGCGGTCCCAGGCGAACAGGGTCTCGGTCATGTCGGTTTCGATCCAGCCGGGCAGGATGGCGTTGGCGGTGATGCCGTGGCGGGCGAAATCCACCGCCATCGCCCGGATCATCGAGACGACGGCGCCCTTGGTCGCGCCATAATGCTCGTTCCGGGCGGCGCCTGAGAGGGCGGCGAGGCTGGCGGTTGCGACCAGCCGGCCGCCGGGGTCGCCGTTCTCCGCCCGGTCCACCATGTGCCGGGCCGCGGCGCGCAGGGTGTAGAACACGCCATCCAGATTGACCTGCATCACGCGCTGCCATTCGGCGTCGTCGATTTCGAAGAAGCTGCGCTTGCGGCCGGTGACGCCGGCGTTGGCGAACACGCCGTCGACCCGGCCGAACGCCGCCAGTGCCACGGCGAAGGCGGCGTCGACCGCCGCGCTGTCCGAGACATCGACCTGTTGTGTGCGGACCTTCCGGCCGGTCGGCACCAGCCGCCCGGCGGCGGCGGCGTTCTTCTCCGCGTTGGTGCCCCAGATGCAGATGTCCGCCCCGGCCTGGGCCATCGCCTCGCAGAAGCCGAGGCCGATGCCGCCGTTGCCGCCGGTCACGAGGGCGACTTTTCCGGTCAGATCGAACGGCTGGTACATGGCGGGCTCCGGGCGTTGGGGAACCGCCTATAAACCCGATCGGCCGGCCCCGATCAATAGCTGCACCGGGGAGCGGGCTGCGCGCCGCCGGGACTTTACAGGCGCGCCGGGCGCGGGCATGGATGGCGGAAGACGAATGGGAGCGGAGAGCGGGGAGCGATGGCGCGCGAAACCTTCACCTGGCGGCCCGATTGGGCGCACATTTCCTATGCGGAGACCAGCCAGTTTACCGAGACGTACGGATTCGCCGGCAGCCACGGCCGGGTGAACCTGGAGGGCGTCCGCTTCCTGCCGGAAGGCAAGCCGTCCGACACGCTGCTCGTCTACATGCATCCGGCCTCGACGCTCCAGCTCCTGCCCATGCCGCGGGCGATGGCGCGCCACGGCGTCCATGTCCTGTGCGCCGCCAGCCGCTATCCGAAGAACGATACATCGCTGATCATGGAAAAGGTCACGGCCGACCTCGGCGCCTGGGTCCGGCACGCGAAGGAGGACTGGGGCTACGGCAAGGTCGTGCTGGTCGGCTGGTCCGGCGGCGGCTCGCTCTCGCTGTTCTATCAGTCCCAGGCCGAGAACCCGACGATTACCCACACGCCCGCCGGCGACTCCTACGACCTGACCGCCGCCGGCCTGATTGCCGCCGACGCGGTCATATTCCAGGCCGCACACCTGTCCCGCGCCGTCGTGCTGACCGACTGGATCGATCCCTCCGTGCGCGACGAGAACGATCCGGACAACCGCGATCCGGAGCTCGACCTCTACAATCCCGCAAACCCGAACCAACCGCCCTACAGCGCCGATTTCATCGCCCGCTTCCGGGCTGCCCAGCTTGGCCGGGTGCGCCGCAAGACGGCCTATGTGCGCCAGATGCTGGAAGACCTGAAGAAGCGCGGCGGCAACGAGATCGAGCGCAGCCTGATCACCCATCGGACGATGGCGGAGCCGCGCTTTCTCGATCCGGCGCTGGACCCGAACGACCGCGAACCCGGCACCTGCTATCTCGGCGTGCCGGAGACGGTGAACAGCGGGCCGGTCGGCCTCGGCCGCTTCTCCACCCTGCGCGCCTGGCTGAGCCAGTGGTCGCCGGACGACACCAACGCCCATGGCGAGAAATGCGTGCGCACGGTGCAAGCGCCGCTGCTCGCCATCGAGAATTCGGCCGACGATGCGGTGCCGCAACCCCACACCGGTACGATCTACAATGCCGCCGGCAGCGCCGACAAAACCATGAAGGTGATAAAGGGCGGCTCCCACTATTATCTCGGGCAGAAGGAAAAGCTGCAGGAAGCGGCCGATACCTGCCTCGACTGGCTGGGCGCCCGTGGCTTCTGCAACTGACCCGGATCGCCCGGCGATGGACGGCCTGCAGGGGCGGGTCGCCATCGTCACCGGCGGTGGCCAGGGGATCGGCCGGGCGGCGGCCCATGCCTTCGCGGCCTGCGGCGCGCTGCCGGTCATTGCCGATATCGACGGCGCGAAGGCAGCGGCTGTGGCAGAGGAAATCGGACCGGCTGCGCTGGCCGTACCGGCCGATGTCGCAGACCCGGCTTCGGTCGAGGCGATGGCGGAAACCGTGCTGCGCGAACACGGGCGCATCGACATCCTGTTCAACGGCGCCGCCATCTTCTCGACCCTGAAAATGCGCCCGTTCTGGGAGATCCCGGTCGACGAATGGCGGCGGGTGCTCGACGTCAACGTCACCGGCACGATGCTGGCCACGAAGGCGGTGGTGCCGGCGATGCGCGCGGCCGGCTGGGGCCGGGTGATCAACGTTTCGTCCGCCGCGGTCAACCGGGGTCGCGACCGCTACCTGCACTATATCGCCTCGAAATCCGCCGTGATCGGCATGACCCGCTCGATGGCGCGGGAGCTCGGCGATTTCGGTATTGCCGTGAACTGCATCCTGCCCGGCGCGACCATGACCGAAGTCCCGCGCGAGACGACCACGGCCGAGGGCTTCAGGGCGTTCGCCCAGACCCAGTGCTTCAAGCGCACGGAAACGCCGGACGACCTGATCGGCTGCATCCTGTTCCTAGCCTCGCCGCAGACCGGATTCCTCACCGGCCAGTCGCTGACGGTCGACGGCGGCGGCTCGCACCTGTAGGGCATGAACGTCCTGTTCGTCTGCACCGGGAACATCTGCCGTTCCCCGACGGGCGAGGCGGTCCTGCGCCGGATGGCCGAAGCCGCCGGGCTCGGCGATACGGTAACGATCGATTCGTGCGGCACCCATGCGTATCACACCGGTCTGCCGCCGGATGCCCGGGCGCGCGAGGCCGGCGAACGGCGCGGCTACGATTTCGCCGGTCAGCGCGCCCGGACGTTTTCGTCGGCCGACTTCGACCGGTTCGACCCGATCCTCGCCATGGACAGCGGGCATTTCGACCGGCTCATGCGGGCAGTGCCGGCGGCGCGCGCCGGCCGGATCCGCCTGTTTCTCGATTTCGCGCCGGGGACCGGGCGACGCGACGTGCCCGACCCCTATGACGGCAGCGCGGAAGATTACGAGCTGGCGCTCGACCTGATCGAAGCCGGCTGCCGCGGCATCGTGGCTATGCTGCTCGAACGAAAGGCAACGGCATGACAGGTCTCGGCGACGTCTGGAAACTCGACGCCACGTCCCAGGCCGAACTGGTCCGGCAAGGCGACGTCACCGCGCTGGAACTGGTCGACGCCGCCATCGGGCGGATCGAACGGCGCAATCCGGCCCTCAATGCCGTTGTCCATCCGATGTTCGAGCAGGCCCGCACGGCCGCCGCCGGCGATCTGCCGAACGGGCCATTTCGCGGCGTTCCGTTTTTTCTGAAAGATTTGGCTGCGGAGTTCGGCGGCGAGCCGATGACCGAGGGCTCGGAATTTCTCGCAGGTTACGTCTCGGACGGCGACAGCGAACTGGTGGCCCGCTATCGCGCCGCCGGGCTCGTCGTCCTCGGCAAGGCCAACACCTCGGAGTTCGGCCTGCTGCCGACGGCGGAGCCGGCCCTGTTCGGCCCGGCGCGCAACCCGTGGAACACCGGCCATATGACCGGTGGCTCCAGCGGCGGCTCGGCCGCAGCGGTTGCGGCCGGGCTGGTCCCTGTCGCGCACGCCAACGACGGCGGCGGCTCGATCCGCATTCCGGCGTCCTGCTGCGGCCTGTTCGGGCTGAAAGCGACCCGCGGGCGCAACTCGCTGGCGCCGCATTACGGCGATATCGGCAACGGCATTATCCACGAACATGTCGTCAGCCGCTCGGTGCGCGACAGCGCGGCGATCCTCGACGCCACCGCCGGCCCGGCGCCCGGCGAGCCCTATGCGCCGCCCCCGCCGGCCCGGCCCTTCGCCGCGGAGGTCGGGGCTGATCCGGGCACGCTGAAGATCGCTGTAATGACCGGCTCGATGAACGGTTGCGACGTGCATCCGGATTGCGTCGCCGCCGTCGAGGATGCGGCCCGGCTATGCGAATCGCTCGGCCACCGTGTCGATTATGCCGAACCGGATATCGATTGGGACGGCATCGCCAGGCTGTTCTCGAACCTGTGGACCGGCATGTTCGGATGGGTTGTCGCCGACTGGGCGCGCCGCCTGGACCGGGCGCCCGCGCCCGAATATTTCGAGCCCTGGACCTGGCGCATGTATGAAGTCTCGCAGAAGATCGGCGCGTCCGACTATCTGATTGCCGTTCAGGATGCCCAGCGCGTCGCGCGTATCGTCGGCCGGTTTTTCGACGACTGGGATATCCTGCTGACGCCGACCGTGGCCGCGCCGCCGTTGCCGGTCGGCAGCTTCCTCTGGACCGAGGAGACCCGGCGGTCCGCCCGGCAGGCCGTCGCGCTATTCAGTTCGCACACGCCGCTGTTCAACGTGACCGGGCAACCGGCCATGACCGTGCCGCTGGTCTGGAACGGCGCGGGGCTGCCGGTCGGGGTGCAGTTTGCCGGGCGCTACGGCGACGAGGCCACCCTGTTCCGTCTGGCCGGGCAGCTTGAGAATGCCCGGCCGTGGAAGGACCGCTGGCCGGTGATTGCTGCCTGAAAGCGGTGGAGACTCCGGGCCGCGCCTAACGCCGGCCGAACAGCCGTTCGAGGTCGTTCAGCTTCAGTTCGACATAGGTCGGGCGGCCGTGATTGCACTGACCGCTGTGCGGCGTGGCCTCCATCTGGCGCAGCAGGGCGTTCATCTCGTCGCCGTTCATCGTCCGCCCGGCGCGAATCGAGCTGTGGCAGGCGATGGTTCCGCACACTTCGTCCAGCTTCTCCTTCAGCGAGAAATCGCCGCCCATCTCGACGATCTCGTCGGCCAGATTGCGCACCAGACCCTGGATATCGCCGTCGCCCAGCAGCGCGGGATACTCCCGCACGACGATGGCCCCGCCGCCGAATTTCTCGATCGCCAGCCCGAACTCCGCCAGATCGCCGCGGCGCGCGATCAGGGCGTTGGCCAGGTCGTCGTCCAGTTCGACGACTTCCGGGATCAACAGGCCCTGGCGATGAACGCCGCCGTTGGCCAGCGCCTTCTTCATCTCCTCATAGACCAGCCGCTCGTGCGCCGCGTGCTGGTCCACGATCACAATACCGTCGGCGGTCTGGGAGACGATATAGGTCCGGTGGACCTGGGCCCGGGCCGCCCCGAGGGGATTGTCGAACGCAGTGTCTTCGGCGTCCGGCTCCCCGAGCGTCCGGACGGTCGGTGCGCCGACGCCGTTGAACACATCCGAAGCCGGCAGATGCGACGGGTTGGGGCCCTGCCAGGCGGTTGCCGTCTCGGCCATGCCGTTGACGCCAGGCGCGTGGTCGCCAGACGGCCTTCCGTTGGTCGAAACGCCTGGTGGCCGGCCCGCCGCGCCATTGCCGTTTGCCGGGCGGAACGCGCCGAGCGCCGCATCTGCCACGGTCGTCGACGCCCGGTGGCCGGCCTCGGCCAGCGCGTGGCGCAGGGCGCTCACGATCAGTCCCCGGACCATACCGGCGTCGCGGAACCGGACCTCGGTCTTGGCCGGATGGACATTTACGTCCACTTCTTCCGGCGGAATATCAAGAAACAGCGCGACCAGCGGATGCCGGTCTCGCGCCAGGAAATCGCGATAGGCGCCGCGCACGGCTCCGCCCATGAGGCGATCCTTGACCGGCCGGCCGTTGACGAACAGATACTGGTGCCGCGCGCTCCCCCGATGCAGTGTCGGCACGCCGATATGGCCGGTCAGCCGCAATTTGTCGCGCATGGCGTCGACGCGTACGGCATTATCGGCGAAATCCTTGCCCAGGACGGCCGAGAGCCGCGCCAGCCGCATATCGAACATATCCCCGGTGTTGACCGGCAGCGAGATCAGCGGCCGTTCGATGTCGCCGCGCAGACTGAAACCGATCTCCGGATGCGCCATCGCCAGGCGATTGACGGTGTCGGTTACCGACTGTTGCTCGCTGCGCCCGCTCTTGAGGAATTTGAGTCGCGCCGGCGTGGCGTAGAACAGGTCGAACACCTCGACCTTGGTGCCTCCGGGCATAGGCGCCGGCCCGGGAATGCCGCGCAGGCCGCCATGGATGTGTATCGACCAGCCCGAAGCGGTTTCCGCTTCCCGGGTGGTGATCTTGAGCCGGCTGACGGCGCCGATCGAGGGCAGGGCCTCGCCGCGGAAGCCAAGCGTCGAAATATTGACGAGGTCGTCGCCCGGCAGCTTGCTGGTGGCATGCCGCTCCACGGCGAGGGCCAGGGCCTTGCGCCCCATGCCGCGGCCGTCGTCGGTTACGGCGATATAGCTCCGGCCGCCGTTGCGCACGATCGCGTCGATCTTGCTGGCGCCGGCGTCGATCGCGTTTTCGACCAATTCCTTGACGACCGCCGCCGGGCGCTCGATCACTTCGCCCGCAGCGATGCGGTTAACAACATCTGGTGGAAGGAGACGAATCATTCACCAAATAAAGTAAATCATTTTTCCACAGATTTCGAGAGAAATTCTTGAATTAAACTCTTGCCCGCGTCGACGGCAGGCTGGGTGAATGGATCGATTCCCAGTATGTATCCGGCGATCGCCGTCTCGAGCAGGAAATGCATAGCTAGTGCGCCGACAATTTCCGCATCGACGCTGCTCCTGTGGAGACGAATCCGCCGCACCGGACGGCCGTTTTGCACCAGAATAGCGGCAGTTGCGCCGGCCGCGGCCTCCATAAGTTCGCCGAGAGTCCGGCCGTCCATCCAGTCCAGGCCGGGGTCGTAGAGGCGCAGCGGCGGCGTGTCGGCCGGCGGTCGGTCGATAATCGTGTAGGTGCCGATCGGCGGACCGTCGAGCCAGAACTGGAGCTGGCTGTGCTGGTCGACCGTGCCGAGCGCCGGATAGGGCATGCTGCCGCAGCCCGCCTTGCCCAGGCTTTCCGCCCAGAGCTGGCAATACCAGCGGGAGAAGTCGGCCAGCCGGTCGGCATACGGCATCAGGATGCTGGCGGTCGCGCCCCGCTCCCGCATCAGTGCCACCTGCATCGCCGCGCCCAGCGCCGGCGGGCAATCTGCCGCCGTTTCTGCCGTCAGCGCCTGCTCTGCGACGGTACGCGCCCCGGCCCGGACGGCCCGGCCGTCGACGCCGTCGATGGCGGCCGGCAGCAATCCGACATTGGCCAGAATGGACATGCGGCCGACTGCATCCTGTTCGTGGTCCAGCACCGCGATGCCGTGGCGCCGGGCCAGCCGGCGCAGCGGCGACTCCTGCGGTCCGGTGACGACAAGGAAGCGCGCTGCGGCCTCGGCCGGGCCCAGCGCGTCCGCCGCCACCGCCCAATAGTGCGCGAAGACCGCCAGGGTCTCGGCGGTGGCGCCGGATTTCGATATGGCGAGGAAGGCGCAATCGGCCATGTCGCCTGCCACTGCCCGGCCCACCGTGTCCGGATCGGCATTCTCGACGAACGCCAGCCGCCCGGCCGGCGCGATTGCGCACAAGGTCCGGGCGCCGAGGGGCGATCCACCGGCGCCGATCCGGAATA
>FZLR01000019.1 GCA_900197615.1 Rhodospirillaceae bacterium Spongia-Bin9 | reverse complement strand
GCGCATTCCCGGCGGGTCGTCCGGCGCATCGGCCGCCCCCCGCGCCCCCCCGCCCGGGGTCGGGGGGCCCCGCGGGAGCGTCCTTCGGCCCGGGCGGGCGGCAACCCGCGGACGGTGCACTCGACATCGAAGATCGGTTCGTGCGCCGCCCCTTCCCGGCGCAGGACCGTGTAGGCCGGCAGCGGCAGCGCCCTCGCCTGCGCCCATTCCTGCAGGGTCGACTTCGAATCCCTGGGCGGGCGCGCGCTCTCGCGCATCATGGGCTGCCAATAGCGACGGATCATGCGCGCGGCCGCTTCGTCGCCGCCGTCCAGATACAGCGCCGCGATCACGGCCTCGCAACAGTCCGCCAGCGCCTGGGGATTGTCGGCGCCGCCCTGTTGCCGCTCGCCAAGCGACATTTTGATGTAGCTGCCGAGTTCGAGCCGGCGCGCGACGCGGGCCAGGGCTTCTGCACTGACCAGCGCGGCATGGCGGCGGGCGATCTGACCGACTTTTTCTTCCGGAAAGTCGTCCATGAGGAGGCGCGCGACGATCAGGCCCAACACCCGGTCGCCGAGGAATTCGAGCCGTTCCAGATTGCGTTTGCCGCGGCCCTCGCCTTCGGTGGCGCTCGGGTGAGTCAACGCTTCCGCCAGCAATTCCGGCTGCCGGAATTCGTACCCGAGATCTGCGATCAGGCCAGCGGAGGATTGCTCAACGGCACTCATCTGGATCGCGCCCTGTCCGGTGTTGTTGTTGGGCACAAACTACGAATATAATTCTTTATTTATAAAGTGTTTTATATAATTTCTCATGTAAAATATTCAGTCTATTCCCATCAACAAGCGACCCCACCGGATCGATCCGGGCCATTTCCAGACTTCCCAGAAACTGGCCGAACCGTTCACCGAGAAGAACAGGAACTGGGCCCGGCCGATGAAGTTCTGCAGCGGCACCATGCCGACGCCGGAAAAGCGGCTGTCGCTCGAATTGTCCCGGTTGTCCCCCATCATGAAAAAGTGGCCGGCGGGAACGGTATAGACGCCGGTGTTGTCGGCGCCGTGCACCCGGTCGCCGCATTCGTAGATCGTATAGGACCGGCCGGACGGCAGGAATTCGCGATAGAGCTTGGCCGGCGCCGGCAGGCCGCTGGCGCTCGTGCATTCCCGCCCGGTCAAACCGTCATAGGCTTTCAGGGCGCTCCCGCCGGCAATGTCCCCGCGCGCCAACGGCCCCTCGCGGCGCACCTGTATCCCATTCAGGTACAACCGGCCGTTGCGGACCTGAACCCGGTCGCCGGGAAGCCCGATCACCCGTTTGATGAAATCGATCCTGGTGTTGG
This sequence comes from Rhodospirillaceae bacterium Spongia-Bin9, assembly GCA_900197615.1. Lineage (GTDB taxonomy): Bacteria > Pseudomonadota > Alphaproteobacteria > Bin65 > Bin65 > Bin65. The sequence continues at coordinate 41,089 of FZLR01000019.1, read as the reverse complement.
TCGGCTGCCGGAACACGGCGACGTCGCCACGCTCGGGCTCGCTTGTCAGAATCCGGCTTGCGAATAGGTCCGGGCTGAACGGAATCGAATAGTTGGAATAGCCGTAGCTGAACTTCGAGACGAAAAGGTAGTCGCCTTTGTGCAAGCCCGGATACATCGAATCCGACGGGATATTGAACGGCTCGTACAGGAAGGTGCGCACGACCAGAGCGATCAGGACGGCGTAGAAGATCGTTTTCAACGCGCCGCCGGTATCGGACTTCCTGGCGGATTTCTTGGCTGCTTCGGCTTTGCGCACAAATTAACTCCCTGAATCCTTCGGGTGCCGGCTCCTGCCCGATGTGGGGAGAAACCGCGCGGGCGCAACCGGCCCGCCGCAGCGCCCGCACGCTGTACCCTGTCTCCCCGGTGGCCACAACCGTTCGACCGCCGCTGCCGGCTGCAGCGCCCGTCACCGGTACCGAGGCCGCCGGTCCCGACACGACCGGGACGCGCGACCCGGATCTCCGGCTCAGGCTCCGGTCGCCGCGGGAACCGCCGAAATGATGACGATTGCCTGCGCGAGCGGCGGTTCGTCGGTGATCGAAACGTCGATGCGGCCGTCCATGCCGTCCGGCAGCAATTCGGCAAGCCTTTGGGCAGCGCCGCCGGTAAGCGTCATCGTCGGCCTGCCGCCGGGCAGGTTGACCACACCCATGTCGCGCCAGAAAACGCCCCGCCGCAAACCGGTGCCCAGGGCCTTGGCGCAGGCTTCCTTGGCGGCAAAGCGCTTGGCGTAAGTTTCCGCGCGGAGACGCCGGCCATCGGCTCTGGCCCGTTCGGCTTCCGTGAAGCAGCGCTGGGTGAACCGGTCGCCGAACCGGTCCAGCGTGCGTCGTATCCGGCGAATGTCGATCAGGTCGCTGCCGATGCCGACGATCATGACATCCGGAACGCTATCGACGAGCCGGCCGGCGGGCCGGCCGCTCAGGCGCTGCGCGCGCCGGAGACCTCGGCGCGGGCTTTGTCCATCAGGCTGCGCATCCGTTTGATCGCGCTTTCCAGGCCGCCGAAGATAGCTTCGCCGACCAGGAAGTGGCCGATATTGAGTTCGACGAGGGTCGGAATGGCTGCAACGTCGCCGACCGTATCGAAAGTCAGGCCGTGGCCGGCATGGCATTCCAGCCCGATCCGCTCGGCATGGTCGGCGGCGTCGGCCAGACGGCGCAGCTCGCGGGCGCGCGCCGCGGCGTCGCCGGCGATATCGGCTTCGCAGAACGATCCCGTATGCAGCTCGACCACCGGCGCACCGAGAACAACGGCGGCGTCGAGCGCCTCGCGTTCCGGCTCGATGAACAGGGAGACGCGGATGCCGGCCTCCTGCAAGGCGCGAACGTAAGGCGCCAGACGATTGTGGCCCTGGACGACGTTCAGGCCGCCTTCGGTCGTCCGTTCCTCGCGCTTTTCCGGCACGATACAGGCCGCGTGGGGGCCGTGGCGCAGGGCGATCGCCAGCATCTCCTCGGTCGCGGCCATTTCCAGGTTGAGCGGCAGGTCGATCTCCTCGACCAGCCGGACGATATCCGGATCGGCGATATGGCGGCGGTCTTCGCGCAGATGGGCGGTAATGCCGTCGGCGCCCGCGCCGGCCGCGGCCCGGGCGGCGCGCATCGGGTCCGGATGCCGGCCGCCCCGGGCATTCCGGATGGTCGCCACATGATCGATATTCACGCCGAGCCGCAGATAGCGCATTGCCGAAGTCCTGTCCGTTCCCGCCTAGCCGCGCGCCCGGTCGACCGAGGTGATGATCGGGCTGGCGCGCAACGCTGCGATGATCTCGGTCAGGTGGCGGACATCGTCAACCTGGACATCCAGGTGAATCTCGAAAAAGTCGATCGAACGGTTGGCGAAGCGCAGGTTCGTGATATTGCCGCCGTTCTTGCCGATGATGGTTGAGAGATCGCCCAGCGTGCCGGGCTCGTTCGTCAGAAACACCTTGATCCTTGCAATATGGCTTTCCTCGGCCGTCCCCTCGACGTCCCAGGACAGATCCAGCCAATGGCTCGGCATACTGTTGAAGCGCTGCAACGTGTCGCAATCGACGGTATGGACCGTGACGCCCTTGCCGGTGGTGACGATGCCGACGATGCGTTCGCCGGGCAGCGGATGGCAGCAGCGGGCATAGTGGACGGCCATGCCCGGGATCAGGCCCCGAATGCTGATGCCGGTTTCCGTCGAGGCCGCGCCATTTCCCTTCTTCCCGCGCGCGGCCGGGTTGCGCGCCTTGCCGGGTTCGCTGTCGTCGGCGCGCGCCGGAAACAGCTTGTTGACGATTTCCGGGCCGGAGAGGCGTCCCTCGCCGATACGAATGAACAGATCGTCCTCGTCCTGGACCTGAAAGGTCTCGACGGCGCGGGCGATCGCCTTTTTGGTCAGGCGCCGGTGTTCCTGCCGGAACGCCTTGTCGAGGATTCCGCGGCCGAGTTCCAGGTATTCGTGCCGGTGCTGGATGCGGATGAAGCGCCTGATCCGCGCCCTGGCCTTGCCGGTCGCGACGAAACGCAGCCAGTCCGGCGACGGCTTTTGCGTCTTCGAGGTCAAAACCTCGACCTGGTCGCCGTTAACGAGGCCCGTCTGCAACGGGACCATGCGGCCGTTGACCTTCACGCCGGTACACCGGTCGCCGACCTCGGAATGGACCGCATAGGCGAAATCGACCGGCGTCGCGCCATGGGGCAGCGCAATCAGGTCGCCGCGCGGGGTGAAGCAGAACACCTGGTCCCGGAACATCTCGAGCTTGGTGTGTTCCAGGAACTCGTCCGGCCCCTCGGCCTGCTCCATGATGTCGAGCAGTTCGCGCAGCCAGCGATATTGCGGCGTATCGGCCTCGCCCTTCCCGTTCGCCGCCTTCTGCTTGTAGGACCAGTGCGCCGCGAGCCCGTTTTCGGCGAGATTGTGCATCTCGCTGGTGCGTATCTGTATTTCGATCCGGTGCCCGTCGGGCCCGATCACCGCGGTGTGGATCGAGCGATAGCCGTTCGGCTTCGGCAGGCTGATATAGTCCTTGAACCGGCCGGGACTGACCCGCCAGGCGCTGTGAATCGCGCCGAGCGCGCGATAGCAGTCCTCGATCGTGCCGAGCTGGATGCGAAATGCGATGATGTCGCTGAGTTGTTCGAACTCGACATCCTTGCGCTGCATCTTGCGCCAGATCGAATAGGGCGATTTCTCCCGGCCGCTGACGTTCGCCTTGAGGCCGGCGTCCTTGAGCGTGCCGGAAAGCGACTCGATGATCCGCGGCACCAGCGACTGGCCGGCGGTCCGCAGGAATTCGAGCCGTTTCATGATCGAGGTGCGGGCATCCGGGTTGATATGGCCGAACGCCAGGTCCTCCAGCTCGTCCTGCAATTCCCGCATGCCGATCCGTTCGGCGAGCGGGCTGTAGATTTCCAGCGTTTCGCTGGCGATGCGCTTGCGTTTTTCCCTGTCCGCGATGTGGTCGAGCGTGCGCATGTTATGCAACCGGTCGGCCAGCTTGACCAACAGGACCCGCAGATCCTCCGACATGGCGAGCAACAGCTTGCGGAAATTCTCGGCCTGCCGGGATTCCGACCCGGTAATCTCGAGCTGGGACAGTTTGGTGACGCCGTCGACCAGCTTGGCTATTTCTGCGCCGAACAATTTTTCGATTTCCGGCAGGGTCGCGTGCGTATCTTCGACAGTATCGTGGAGCAGCGCGGTGACGATCGACGCGCCGTCCAGGCGGTAGCGCGTCAGGATGCCGGCGACTTCGACCGGATGGGAAAAATAGGGGTCGCCGCTGGCCCGCTTCTGCGCGCCGTGGGCCTGCATCGAAAAGACATAGGCCCGGTTGATCGCCTGCTCATCGGCCGACGGATCGTATTTCTTTACGGTTTCGACGAGTTCGTATTGGCGCATCATCGCAAATTACTCCGCGACGGCGCCGGTGTGCGCAGGCTGCGGCCGGATGCGTCCGGCCTGCGGCCCGACAGGCGGGGCCGGTTCCGGCGGGCGCGCCGCCGACTTCGGCAGGAAACGCGAGATCGGCCCAGCGTCAGCCCTCCGGTTCCTCCGGCGCCTCCGGTTCCTCGGGCGTCTCCGGTCCTTCGGGTGCCTCCGGTTCCTCGGGTGCCTCCGGTTCCTCGGGCGCCTCCGGTTCCTGCGCCCCGCTGCCGAGCAGAACGCCCGTATCGGCCTCGGCCGCCGCGCCGGCCGCGATTTCCTGCATCGTGCCGACGTCCTCGGCATCGGCAACAGCGGTATTCGCAGCCTGCCGGTCGGCGACGCCGCCGTCCACAGACGTTGCGCCGAGGACGATCGATTCCCGGGTCAGCGCTTCGGCAACTTCGAGGTCTTCTTCGAGATCGTCGCTCGGCTGCTGTTTTTGCAAGCCCAGAATCAACGATTCCTGGAGCTCTTCGAACGACAGCGTATCTTCGGCGATTTCCCTGAGCGCGATCACGGGATTCTTGTCGTTATCCCGGTCGACCGTCTCCGCCGCGCCCGACGAGATATCCCGCGCGCGCTGGGAGGCATACATCACAAGATTGAAGCGGTTCGGCACCTTGAGGATGCAGTCTTCTACGGTTACGCGCGCCATGCGGCGATCTCCCGGTCTTGGAGGGCTCGGGCGCCGGCGCCAGCGTACCCGCGCGGCCCCGGCGTCGACGATTCCGGCGTCGACGGTTCCGGCGATGGCCGTGTCGGCGGTTCCGCGCGACGGGGCAATGCCGGAAAGGATTGCAGCGCAATATATTTTGCCGCCGGCGCGAAGCAAGCGCTCCGGCTGCCGCAGGGTCAGTCCGCTCTTGCCGCCGCCGAGCGAATGCAGCCGTGATCGGACGGCAGCGCCGCCACCAGGTCCGCCACCGGCCGCCGGCTGACCGGGTGACGCCAGGCCGGCGCAATCTCCGCAAGCGGCAGCAGGACAAAAGCGCGGCCTTCGAGCCGCGGATGGGGCAGGACAGGCGAGCCGGCGGATACCAGCCCCCGATAGTCGATCAGGTCGAGGTCGAGAGTTCGGGCAGCGTTCGCGGCGGCGCCCTCGCGCTGCCGTCCGAACCGCTGTTCGGCCGCGTGCAGCAGGTCCATCAGCGCCCGCGCGGAGCGGGCGGCGGCGGTCTCGCCGTCTTCGACCCGCCACACGGCGTTCAGATAGTCGGGCTGATCGGAGGGCGGCCAGGCAGGCGACACATAGAGGCTGCTGCGTTCCACCGGTTCGACACCGAGCGCGCCCAGCCACGCTGCGGCTTCGGCGAAGGTCTCCGAGACGACGCCGCCTCCGGGACGCGGTAGATTTCCGCCGACGGCGACATAGACCGACGGCGTCCGCCCTTTCTGCTGCGCTATTACGCCCATCGCACCAACATGTGATATCCTCGCGCGACATGTGAATTCTCAGCCTGCGGGCACCATGTATAATCGGCATTAGATACAGGAAGTGACAATGGCAGTACGCAATCTCAGCATCTATACCGACGAGAAAATTGCGATTTTCATCGACGGTTCGAACCTTTACGCCGCGGCCAGGACTCTCGGATTCGACATCGACTACAAGCGGTTGCTCGAGTTCTTCCGGAGCCGCGCCATTCTGATGCGCGCCTTCTATTACACGGCCTTGATCGAGGATCAGGATTATTCGCCGATCCGGCCGCTGGTCGACTGGCTGGACTACAACGGCTACACGATGGTCACCAAACCGACCAAGGAGTTCACGGACTCCCAGGGCCGGCGCAAGATCAAAGGCAACATGGATATCGAGCTCGCCATCGACATGATGGAGCTCGCCGAAAAACTGGACCATGTCGTGCTGTTCTCCGGCGACGGCGATTTTCGCCGGCTGGTCGAGGCCGTGCAACGCAAGGGCGTGCGGGTAACCGTGATCAGCACGGTCAAGACCTCGCCGCCGATGGTCGCCGACGAACTGCGCCGCCAGGCCGACCTTTTCCTCGAGTTGGCCGATCTCGCCGAGAACATTCAGCGCGATCCGCGCGACCGGCCGCCGCCGCGGCGCGACCGCTTCGAGCGCGACAGCGAAGAAAACTACGGCGACGAGGAATTCGACAGCCAGGACTGATCGGACCGTCGCACCGGCGCCCGAACCGCAAATTCCTGTAGCCGGGACGGCGCATTACCGCCATGACGAGCCCGAACGCGCCTGGACGCGATTGTCCCCTGTGTCCGCGCCTCGCCGCCTTCCGCGCCGAATGGCGCACCCGTGAGCCGGCCTGGCACAACGCGCCGGTGCCTTCCTTCGGCCCGCTCGACGCGCCGCTGCTGATCGTCGGACTGGCGCCCGGACTGCGCGGGGCCAACCGGACCGGCCGGCCTTTCACCGGCGATTGGGCCGGCGATCTGCTCTATGACACCCTTGTGCGCTACGGTTTCGCAACCGGCGACTATGACCGGCGGGCGGACGATGGGCTCGCGCTGACCGACTGCCGGATCACCAACGCCGTACGCTGCGTGCCGCCGGAAAACCGCCCGACAACCGTCGAGAGCCGGACCTGCCTGCCTTTCCTGACGGCGGAAATTGAGGCCATGCAGCGGCTGCGGGTAATTCTGGCGCTGGGCGGCCTCGCCCACGGCATGACGCTCGCAGCGCTCGGCCTGAAGAAGTCCGCCTTCGCCTTCCGCCACGGGGCCACGCACCCGGTCGCCGAAGGGCTAATCCTCGCCGACAGCTACCACTGCTCGCGCTACAACACGAACACCCGCCGCCTGACGCCGGCGATGTTCCAATCCGTCTTCGCCGCGCTTCGCACGCGCCTGTCCTGAACCGGCGGGAAATTCAAGGCGCCCCCCGGCGGTTTCAATCGTCTTCCGCCGGCCGGCGCTCCGGATCCGGCAGGTCGCGACACTGGACCCGATCGGTCAGGCGGTAGGCCCCGTCGTGAATGGGTACCGAACCCATTCTCAATACCAGGCGTCGGGCAATTCTTCCTTGCGCTTTGCGACGAAGGCGTCGAGTTCCTCGCGTACGGCCTCGTCCATCGGCGGCGGCGTGTATTCCTCCAGCATCCCGGTCCAGCGCGCATGGGCGCGGCGGCGCATGTCCGTCGAGCCGGCCTCCGTCCAGCTTTCGATATTCTCGCTGTCCGACAGCGCCGCCTCGTAGAAGGCGGTCCGGTAGTTGCGCATCGTGTGGCCGCAGCCCAGGAAATGGCCGCCCGGCCCGACCTCGCCATAGGCGTCGCGCGCCAACGCCTCGTCGCCGGTGTCGAAGCCCTCGGCCAGCAGCTTCTGGTAGCCGCCGAGCCGGTCGGCATCCATGATCAGCTTCTCGAACCCGGTACACAGCCCGCCCTCCAGCCAGCCGGCCGCCTGGAGGACGAAGTTGGCGCCGGCAAGCGCGGTGGAGTGCATCGAATCCGCCGATTCGTAGGCCGCCTGCGCGTCCTCGATCTTGGAGGCCGTCAGCGAACCGCCGCAGCGCAAGGGCAGGCCGACTCGTCTGACAAGCTGGCCGATGGCATAGTGCGACATCACCGCTTCGGGCATCCCGAAGGTCGGCGCGCCGGATTTCAGCGACATCGAGGTCAGGAAATTGCCGAGGATGAAGGGCGCGCCCGGCCGCACGAGCTGGGCGAAGGCGCAGACCATCATCGCCTCGGCAAGCGCCTGGGCGACGGAGGCAGCGGTCGAGACCGGCCCCATGGCGCCGGAGAGGATGAACGGCGCCGCGGCGATGCCCTGCCCCCGGCCGCAATAGGCCCGGATGGACTCGGTCACGACCTTGTCCACCAGCAGGGGCGAGTTGGTGTTGACATTGCCGAGGATGACGCACTGTTCGTCCATCGTCTCGCGTCCGAACACGATTTCGGCCATGTCGACGCTGTCCTGCGCCCGGCTTTTTTCGGTGATGGCGCCGAAATGTGGCTTGTCGCTCAGCGTCATATGCGCGTGAAGCATGTCGAGATGGCGCTTGCTCACCGGCACGTCGCAGGGCTCGCAGACCACGAAACTGCCGTGGTGCAGGTTGGGGTGCATGTAGATAAGCTTCACCAGGTTCCGGAAGCTCTCGATATCGCCATAGCGCCGGCCGCCTTCGAGATCGCGCACGAAGGGTGGGCCGTAGACCGCCGCATAGACCTGGTTGTCGCCGCCGATCTCGACCGAGCGTTCGGGGTTGCGGGCCAGCTGGGTGAACTGGCGCGGCGCCTTTGCGCAAAGATCGCGAATCCAGTCCGCCGCACCGCGCACCATGTCGTCCTCGACTGTGGCGCCGGCTTCCCGCCATAGCTGCAATGCCTCGGGATCGCCCCGGAAGGCAATGCCGACATCTTCGAAGATCCAGTCGACCTGGGCCTCGATCCGCCGGAGCCCCTCCTCGTCCAGGAAATCGAAGTTCGGCAGGCGGCGCCTGATATAGGGCGAGGCCGGCGCCCCACTTGCAGCGGCCGGTCGTCCGCGGTCCACCCGGGCGCGTCGGGCCATGGCAACCTCCATCGATCGGCACCGGAAGAACGATCGGTCAGGCGCTTTGTCCGGCGCGGGTCGCAATACGAAAAGTCGGCCTCCGCCTCCGCGGTAGCCGAGCGGGCGGCACCCCTACACCGGGCATCCGCCTCATGCTAGCCTGAAAATTCAGGTTAAATTCTCCGGGACAATTTCCTCAGGCGGGGTCCGGCTTGTCGGAAGATCTTACCGCATCGTCCGGCGGCGTCGGGCAGGCCCGCCTGCGCGTCGAAGACCGGGCGCTCCTGACCGGCCGCGGACGCTTTACCGACGATATCCGCGTCGCGGGCTGCCTCCATGCCGCCTTCGTGCGCAGCCCGGAGGCGCACGGTCGGATCTCGGCGATTGAGACGGCGGAAGCGGCCGCCCTGCCCGGCGTCGCCGCCATCTTCACCGGCGCGGATACGGCCAGCCTCGGGCCGACCTCGATCAACCCGCTGATGCCGGAAATCCGGCCCCTGCCGCCGACGGCGCTGGCGATGAATGTCGTAACGTCGGTCGGCGCGCCGATCGCGCTGGTCGTGGCAGAATCCGCCGCCGCGGCAACGGACGCCGCAGAGTCCGTTTGGGTCGACATCGAGCCCCTAACCGCAGACGGTCCACCGGGCGGAACGGAGGCAGTCCGGGCGCTCGAGAATTGGCGCACGGCGGCGCCGGACACCCGCAACGCCGCGGCGCAGGCCAGCGTGTCCCTGCGCCAGCCGCTGCTCGCCCCGGCAGCGCTGGAGCCGCGCGGGCTGGTCGCCGACGCCGCTTCGGAGCCGGGCCTTCTCACCGTCTGGCTCGGCAGCCAGTCGCCGCACCGGGCGCGCGAGGAACTTGCCGCGGTCCTCGGGCTGGACGCGGAACGGGTCCGGGTCGTCGCTCCGGATGTCGGCGGCGCCTTCGGCATGAAGGCCTCGCTCTATCCCGAAGATATCGCGGTCGCCTTCGCGGCCCGCTCGCTGGGCCGATGCGTGAAATGGATCGGCACCCGCAGCGAGGACTTCCTCGCCGCCACTCAGGGCCGCGGCCAGAGCGTTGAGGCCAGCCTGAGTGCTGCCGCCGACGGAACGCTGCTCCATCTGGAAGCCACGGTCCGGGCGCCGCTCGGCTCCTGGATGCCCTACAGCGCCGTCGTGCCGGCGCGCAACGCCGGGCGCATCCTGCCCGGCCCATACAAGGTCCAATCCGTGGATATCGAAGCCGCAGGCATGGAGACGCACGGCGCGGCCGTCGGTATCTATCGCGGCGCCGGCCGGCCGGAAGCCGCACTGGCCATGGAACTGCTGATCGAACGGCTGGCCGAGGCGCTGGACCTGCCGCCGGAGGAGCTGCGCCGGCGCAACTTCGTAGCTGCGTCTCACATGCCGTGGACGACGCCGACGGGCCAACGGCTGGACAGCGGCGACTATCGCGCCGCCCACGACCGTGCGGTCGCGCTGCTGGCGGACGCCGGCCCGACCGGACAGGCAGCGGACGACGGCCTGCTGCGTGGCAGCGCCACAATCACCTATATCGAGCCTTCCGGCCTCGGCTGGGAGACCGCGCGGCTGACCCTCGGTCCCGACGGCGGGATAACGGCGGCCACCGGCTCAACCGCCCAGGGCCAGGGCCGGACCACCGCGGTCCAGCAGATCGTCGGCGGACGGCTGGGGGTCGAACCCGGTACCGTCGCCGTCGTCCACGGCGACAGCCGCGCCCCGGACACGGCCATCGGCGCGCTGGCCAGCCGCAGCACGCCGATCGGCGGCAGTGCGCTGATCGAAGCCTGCGATGCGCTCCGGCAGCAGGCGGAAGAGCGATACGGCCGGCCCGTCGGCGATTGCCCGGATTGGGCCGCCATCGCGCGCGAAACCGGCGGCCTCGAAGCCGATGCGACCTACACCGCGGCGGGCGAAGCCTGGGGCTACGGCGCGGTCGGCTGCGCCGTCGCCATCGACCCGGAGACCGGCGTGCCGACCGTCGAGCGGCTGGTCTGGGTCGACGATGCCGGAACCGTCGTCAACCCGATGCTGGCCGAGGGCCAGTTGCTGGGCGGCATCGCCCAGGGTCTCGGCGAAGCGCTGATCGAGCGGATCGTCTACGACGCGGACGGGCAGCTGCTCACCGGCTCCTTCATGGACTACGGCATCCCGCGCGCCGCCGACATGCCGCCGGTGACGCTGGAGCGGATGGAGACGCCGAGCCCGGCCAACCTGCTCGGCGCCAAGGGCATCGGCGAGGCCGGCGCGATCGGCGCGCCGGCGGCGATCGCCTGCGCCGTCTTGGACGCCCTGCGCCCGCTCGGTGTGAAGCATCTCGACATGCCCTTCACCCCTGCGCATATTTGGCAGGCAATCCGCGACGCCCGAACCGACATCGGGGCCGGCGCCGGAGACCGATGACAGAAACGGCGGAGCGAGAAGGATGGCCCTTCCCTACCGGAAATCCGAAGCCAAGGATTATGCCCGCGAGCATATGAAGGGCATCTGGGCGGCGGCGCTGACCCCATTCGCCGAGGACGGCGCGGTCGACGAGGCCGCGGTGCGCCGCAACCTGCGCCACTGGATCGACGACCTCGAAATCGACGGCTTTTTCATTTCCGGCAAGCAGGGCGAGTTCTTCGCCATGTCGCTGGAGGAGCGCAAACGCTGCCTGGAAATCGCCGTCGATGAATGTGAAGGCGGCCCGGCCAGCACGATCATGTCCTGCTCGGACCAGAACCTGGATGTCGCGATCGACCTGGCGCAACACGCCCAGGATGTCGGCTGCCCCTATATCGTCGTCCACGCGCCGGTGCTGCATTTCAACAACGATCCGGACGATACGGTCTACGAATATTACCGCTACATCTGCGAGCGGGTGGATATCGCCGTTGCCATGTGGAGCCATCCGGACAGCGGCTACCTGATGAGCCCGGAATTGTGCAGCCGTGTCGCCGACTTGCCGAATATCGTGGCGATCAAATACAGCGTGCCGCGGGAGATGTACGCCCGGCTGACCGAACTGGCCGGCGACCGCATCCTGGTCAGCACAGCGTCGGAAGACGAATGGTTCGACAATGTCGTCGAACTGGGCTGGCGGCTCTACCTTTGCTCCTCGCCGCCCTACCTGATCCAGACCGCCGCCGACAAGCGGATGCGCCAGTACACCGACCTCGCCTTCGCCGGCGAGACCGCCAAGGCCCGCGCCGTGCGCGACAGCCTGAATCCGGTTCGCAAGGCGCTCAAGGGCACCCGCCCGCCGGGCAAGCCGCACAGCCACCAGAAATACTGGCAGGACCTGCTCGGCCAGACCGGCGGCCATGTTCGCCGCCCCGGCCTGTCGCTCACCGAGGCGGAGAAGGCGGCGACCCGTGCGGCCTTCGACTCCTGCGGCCTTGTCCTCGACAGCCCGGCCCGGGCCGCCTGACCGTGGCGGAGGCGAACCGGGACCAGATCGAATTCTGGTCGACCGACCAGGGGCAGAAATGGCTGCGCCTGGAGGACCGCATCGAGCGGATGATGACGCCGTTCACCGAGGCCGGCCTGACGGCACTCGGCGATATCGCCGGCAAACATTGCCTCGACATCGGCTGCGGCGCGGGCGGGACCACTCTGGCGCTGGCCGAAGCTGCCGGCGACGGCGGATCGGCCGCCGGCATCGACGTTTCCCCGCCCCTGCTGGAACGCGCGTGGGAACGGGCCAACGGGCGCAAGACCATGTGTTTCGCGGAAGGCGACGCCCAGGACTACCCGTTTCGGGACGACACATTCGACATCCTGTTCTCCCGTTTCGGGGTCATGTTCTTCCGCGATACGCCGGCGGCGCTGGCCAACCTGCGCCGGGCATGCACGCCGGATGCAAGGCTGGTCTTCATCGTCTGGCGCGAACCGCGGGATAACCCGTGGGTGATGATCCCGGTGTCGGCGGCCAAGGCTTTCGTCGAACTGCCGCGGCGGCCGGCGCCGGGCGAGCCGAGCCAGTTCCAGTGGGCCGATCCCGCATTGGCGACCGGCTGGCTGGAGGGCGCCGGCTGGCGCGATTGCCGCTTCGACCCGCTGGATATCGCGCTCGAAATACCCGGCGAGCCGCCGGAGACGGCGCGATTCCTGCTCGAGATGGGGCCGGCGGCGGCCCTGCTCGCCGAAGCCGGCGGCGACCTCGCCGAGCGCGCCGAGGCCGCGCTGGCCGAGAAACTCGTGCCGCATGTCCGCAACGGCGCAGTGACGCTGGGCAGCGCCTGCTGGACGGTCTCGGCGAAAGCCGGCTGATCGTCTCCGACGGCGAGGGGGCGGCTTGAGCCAGCCGGCCGTCAGGCGGCGTCGGCGCCGAAGATCGCCTTGACCTCGAGGAATTCCTCGAAGCCGTGGGCGCCCCATTCGCGGCCGTTGCCGGACTGTTTGTAGCCGCCGAACGCCGCAGAGAGATCGGGCATCGCGCCGTTGATATGGACGTTGCCGGTGCGCAGCCGGCGCGCCACCCGGGCGGCGCGCTGCGGATCGGCCGAGGAGACATAGCCGGACAGGCCGTAGGGCGTGTCGTTGGCGATGGCGACGGCCTCGTCCTCGTCGCTGTAGCCGATGATCGACAGCACCGGGCCGAAAATCTCCTCGCGCGCGATCGTCATGTCGTTGGAGACGTTGGCGAACACGGTCGGCCGGACATAATAGCCCCTGTCCAGCCCGTCGGGCCGGCCGGGGCCGCCGGCGACCAGCTCGGCGCCCTCCTCGATGCCCTTCTCGATCAGGCCCTGGACCTTGTCGAACTGCATGGCGCTGGCGAGCGGCCCCATGGTCGTGCCCTCATCGCGCGGATCGCCGACGGCGATCTTGCCGGCCGCAGCCTGCGCGGCCTCGACCGCCTCGGCCATCCGGTCCATCGGCACCAGCATGCGGGTCGGCGCGTTGCAGGACTGGCCGGTATTGCCGGCGCAGACGAACACGCCGCCCTTCACCGCCCGGGCGATATCGGCATCGTCGAGCAGGATGTTGGCCGACTTGCCGCCGAGCTCCTGGGTCACGCGCTTGACCGTATCGGCCGCGCCCCTGGCGACAGCGACGCCGCCGCGGGTCGAGCCGGTGAACGACATCATGTCGATGTCCGGATGGGCGGACATGGCCTCGCCGACCGTCGGCCCGTCGCCGTTGACCAGGTTGAACACCCCGGCCGGCACGCCGGCCTCGTCGAGGATTTCGGCGAAGATGATGGCGTCGAGCGGCGCGACCTCGCTCGGCTTGAGCACCATGGTACAGCCCGCGGCGAGTGCCGGCGCAACCTTGCAGGCGATCTGGTTCTGCGGCCAGTTCCACGGTGTGATCATGCCGACGACGCCGACCGGCTCCCTCCGCATCAGCGTGCTGCCCTGCACCTCCTCGAACTCATAATTCTTGAGTACCCGGCCAGCGGTCTTGATGTGCGCCAGGCCCGACGGCGCCTGGACTTTCCTGGCGAAGCCGAGCGGCGCGCCCATCTCGTGCGAGATCGCCTCGCCGAGATCGTCGATCCGGCTCTTGTATATCTCGACGATCCGGTTCAGCAGTTCGAGCCGTTCCTCCCGGCTGGTGTCGGCATAGCCGTCGAACGCGGCGCGGGCGGCGGCCACGGCCTTGTCGACATCGGCGGCCGAGCCCAGGCTGATCTGCCCGCACGGCGCTTCCGTCGCCGGGTCGATGACGTCGAGCGTCCGGGGCTCGACCGGATCGACCCACGCGCCATCGATGTAGAATTTCAGATTGTTGGCCGACATGCTGCTGCTTCCTCGCGATTGATCGTGACACTGGCGTTGCGCCGTTCGCCCAGAAATATAGCGGCAGATATAGCGTCCGCCCGCGCGGGTTGCCAACAGCCCGCGGGAGGCCGGATCGGCGCAGGGCAAAAAGCCTGTTTCGCGGCCCCGCTTCGTGCTACCGCCGTCGCCGATCCTGAGGGGCAAGAGCAGAATGACGGACGGCGGCGCGCGGATCGACTATGAGGAGCGGAACGGCGGCCGGGTGGCGCGGCTGCTCATCGACCGGGCGGCCAAGCGCAACGCCATCGGTCTGGGCGTCATCGCCGGCCTCAAGAGCGCCTGCGCGGAACTGGAAACGGACGAAGGGCTGCGCGCGGTGGTACTGGCCGGCGCGGGCGGTGAGACTTTCGCAGCAGGCGCCGACGTCAATGTCATGGCTGGCCTGACACCGGCGAGCGCCCGCGCGTTCATTACCGCCCTGCACGAAGCGATCGACGCCGTGCGCCGCCTGCCGGTGCCGGTCATCGCCGCGATCCGCGGCCATTGCCTGGGCGCAGCGGTCGAACTGGCGGCGGCCTGCGATTTCCGCGCCGGCGACACGACGGCGGTCATCGCCATGCCGGAGGTCCGCGTCGGCATCCCCAGCGTGATCGAGGCCGCGCTGCTGCCGGGCCTGATCGGCTGGGGCGCGGCGCGGGAAATGCTGCTGACCGGCCGCGAATACGGCGCCGCGGAAGCGGCGCAGATCGGCTACCTCCAGAAAGTGACGGCGCCGGCAGAACTCGACGCCGCCGTCGATGCCTGGCTCGGCGCGATCCTCGCCTGCGGCCCGGCTGCCGTCCGCACCCAGAAGGCGCTGCTCAACCGGTGGCAGGAGGTGTCCCTGACCGAAGCGGTCGCCGTCAGCATCGACGCCTTCGCCGAGTCGTTCGAAAGCGACGAACCCGCGCGGATGCTGGCCGAGGCATTGAAGCGATAAAGCGGTCAGGGCGGCGCAGAACCGAGTACAGTTCCGAATCCGATGGATAACGCAAATGAAACCGATCGCTGCGCCTGAATTGCAAACCGCCGATTGGCTGAATGTCGATAAGCCGATCTCGCTCGAATCGTTGCGTGGCAAGGTGGTTCTGATCGAAGCGTTCCAGATGCTGTGTCCGGGATGCGTGTCCCACGGTCTGCCGCAGGCGATGCGCGTGCACCGGTCCTTCAACGGCGATGACGTGGCCGTCGTCGGCCTGCATACGGTGTTCGAGCACCACGATGCGCAGGGCACGCGCGCCGCGCTCACCGCATTCCTGCACGAATACAAGATCGGATTTCCTGTCGGTATCGATGCGCCGTCCGAAAGCGGCGGCCTTCCCGAGACGATGGCGCGCTATCGTATGCAGGGAACGCCGACGCTGATCCTCGTCGATCGGCTGGGGCGTTTGAGGAAACAGAAATTCGGCATGGAGGAAGACCTCGTCCTCGGCGCCGAGATCATGTCGCTCATTTGCGAAGGCAGGGAGGCAGCGACGGCGGCCGGCGCCGCGTAACCTGCGCTCGATCCTCCGGAGGCGCCGGCGGCGCCTGGCTGCTCGCTTGCCATCCTCAGGTCCGGGTCAGGCAGGCGCGGACGGCTCGTCGCTCCGGATAGCGCCGGCTTCGCGCAGGGTCGCGACATCCGCGCCGGAAAAGCCGAAGTCGGTCAGCACGGCTTCTGTATCCTCGCCGATCGCGGAAACGCGGCCGGCGATGGCGGGCCCGTCCTCGTTCGCCTTGAATGCGCCGCCGATCGTGCGCGGAGCCGCAGGGTTTTCCGCAGGATCGTCCTGGAAAACGGCGCGGTGGGCCATCTGGTCGAGACCGGCGACGCCTTTGGCGTCGAGCACGCAGGAGGCCGACTGCCCGGCCCCGCGCAACCGGGCCTCCCAGTCTTTCATCGGACGCTGGCGGAAGGCCGCATAGACGATGTCCGCAACTTCCCGGGAGCGCGGGCTCTCCGGGTCGTTCGGATCGAAATCGTCCCACAGGTCCGGATCGAGCCCGGCCAGTTCGAGCACGATCCGGCCCTGGGCCCGCGTCACCGCGCTCACGGCGATATAGCCGTCGCTGCACGGAAACGCGTCCGCCGTCAGCACCGCGGCGGTCGAGCGGTTGCCGATCAGGCCGCCGCCGCTGCCGTCGGTAAAGACCTGGGAGAACACCGACATTTGCATCAGGATGGCGGTATCGATCATGGCGAGATCGACATACTGCCCGCGGCCGGTCTGCGCCCGGCGGAACAGGGCGGCGGCGATGGCGTAGGCGGCAAGAAAAGCGGTCGGCACGTCGACCGGCAGGAAGCCGGCGCGGGTCGGTCCGGTTTC
Organism: Rhodospirillaceae bacterium Spongia-Bin9; assembly: GCA_900197615.1. Classification (GTDB taxonomy): domain Bacteria; phylum Pseudomonadota; class Alphaproteobacteria; order Bin65; family Bin65; genus Bin65. The sequence goes on along the minus strand of FZLR01000019.1, from coordinate 24,613 downwards.
CGGATGGCCGTTGTTCGACATCATGCCGGAAATCGCCTGGATCGTGCCGTCATAGGCCGGCTCGCCGGCCAGCGGGCCGGTCTGGCCGTAGCCGGAGATCGAGCAATAGACGATGTCCGGCCGCGCTTTGCGCACCGCCTCGTAGTCCAGGCCGAGCCGGGCCATCGCGCCGGGCCGGAAGTTCTCCAGCAGCACGTCGCAGCCGGCGGCGACCTTCAGGATGGCGTCGCGGCCCGCCGGATTCTTGAGGTCGATCGAGACCGATCGCTTGCCCCGGTTGACCAGTTCGTAAGCCGCCGAATCGGCGTCCGGCGGCTGCGAGGAGGTCTTGAATATCTGGCGGAGCTGGTCGCCGCGTGCCGGCTCGACCTTGACGACCCCGGCGCCCTGGTTGCCGAGCAATTGCGCAGCATAGGGCCCGGCGACGACCTGGGTAAAATCGAGAATACGGATGCCGTCGAAGGCCTGGGGCAAGGGGCCGTTCCCTTCGATACCTGCCGGTTGGTCCGCCGCCGCTTATAAGAAATTCTTGGACTATCTCAAATTATAATTCGGGTTGTACTCATGGGATCGAATGACCACGATGGGGCCCGTCATCGCCGACCGGGAGGGATTCGCTATGCGGCTCGAATCGATATTTTGGCACCGTGACCGGATTTCGCTGAATCTGAAGATGTTCCTAGGTTCGGCCGTGCTGTTGTGTCTGGCGGCGACGCTCGTCGCCTTACCGGCCACGAAGGCGGCCCACGCCGGTCCCCTCGCGCCGCAGCCGCGCGTCATCGCCAAATACGAGCGGGGCTTTCTCGAGCGTTCCGGCTCCCAAACGCTGCAGGAACTGCTTAATACCGGCATCATCCGCTACTTCCTCACCGGCGGGCAGTCGCTGCTCGTTCTGGTCAACGGCAGGCCCTACGCCACGACCGCCGGCGATCTGGATACCCTGCCGATTTCGGTCATCGAGCGCATCGAGCTTTTGGGCGGCGACAGCCTGGGCGCTCTCGGCGGCAGCGCCGTGCGCGGCGCGCTCAACGTCGTGCTGCGGAAGGATTTGGACGGCTTCGAGACGCGCGCGCTCGCGCGGATGCCGAGCCGGCCGGGCGGGGACGGTTATCAGGGCAGCGCTTTCTGGGGCGGTGCGGTCGGCAAGGGGCGCCTGACCTTGGGCGTGGACATCCTCAAGCGCCAGGAAATCGCCGCGCGGAGCCGGGATCACAGCCGTTCCGTCTGGCAGAAGGACGGCGCGTTCGTCCAGTCGAAGAATGTCAGCGTCGGCGGCAACACCGTCTGGATCGTCCAGCGAGACGAAGACGAAAATGTGACAGGCGTAAGGTCGGTCGCGCTGGGGGAATGCGATCCGGCGAGGGGCTATACCGGCCCGCTCAGCAATCCGCCCGGCATCCGCTCGGGCGATAAGGGCTGCGGATTCGCCTTCGGGAATATCATGTGGAACACCACGCGCGATGAGCGGAAGACCGCCGTGCTGGACCTGGACCACCCGCTGGGCGAAGACGCCAAGCTGCGCATCGATGCGATTGTCCAGCAGGGCGATTCGGCGTTCCGCTATGCGCCGTCCGTCGGCTCGTTCGCCTTCACCCCGAACCCGACCCTGCTGGCCGCGATCAACAACGCGGCCGGCTCGACCGTTGCCGACAACGATGACCTGTTCGCCGTGGCGCACCGCTTCGTGCGTCATGGCAGTCGGGACTGGCGCACGAAAACCGAGGAGTATGACGTGTCGTTGGGCGTCGAGGGTCGTCTGACGGGATGGCTCGGTTACGATGTCCGCCTCAGCGCGTTCCGCTTTGACGGGTTCGTGTCGGGAAACACTTTCGTGCGAGGCAGCACGATCGCATCGGAGATCGCGGCCGGAAACTACAACCTCGCCGACCCGTTCTCGACCGAACAGGCGCATCTGGACGCCATAAGGAACAGCAGCTTGCGGCTGGAGAACGATGTCGGCACGGAATTCCAGGGAATCCGGTTGGCGCTGGAAGGATCCGGTTTCGCGATCGGCGGGCGCAGCGCGGCATGGTCCGCGGGGATCGAGCTGGGCCGCGCGAAATCGCACGACGTCTCTGTCTATCGCGACAGGGCCGGCGTGGGCCATGACGTGTCCGACGTGCTCGGTTCCGGCGGGGCCAGCTTCGCTCTGGAGCGCAAGGCTGTCGGCGCCTTCGGAGAAATGTTCCTGCCGCTGGCCGAGACTGTCGATCTGCGGCTGGCCGGCACACAATACGAATACGACGACGTGGGCAGACTTCGATCCTGGAGCGTTTCGTCCGAGTATCGCCCGGTCGGCATCCTTGCGCTGCGCGGCTCCTGGAGCAAAGGGGATCGGGCGCCCTCGGCGCTTGGCCTCTACAGCTCTGAAGTGCAGGACCACCCCTATATCACCTGCGACCCCGGCACGGGGAGCCCGCCCCGCAGATGCGAACAGCCCAACCCGCGTCAGGTAACGCGTGTGACCAGGGGAAACCCGAAGCTCGAACCCTCGGACACCGCGAGGCTCGCCTTTGGCGCCGAAGTCCGCAAACGTCCCTACTTCCTCGGCGTCGAGTGGTATCGACTCACGCGCTCCGGGCTGGTGGGGCGGAACCGCGCCGACTGGGCGATGCAGAACCTGGAGGAATGCACCGGCGACGACATGACAGGATGCATCGATCGAACCGGCGGCGACATTACCATCCGCGACGGCTATGCGAACGTCGTCGATTCCGAGATCACGGGCGTAACAACCCGGTTTGGCGGGGGATTCAGAACGAGCTGGGGCATTGTCGGCATGCGTGGCGCCTGGCGGCACGTCGCCAGCGCCAAACGGCGTGTCGCGGGCAACAAGGAACGGTACGTCATCGCCAGGAATATGGTTCGCGCCGGGTTCCTGGTAAGGCGCGGCAGCTTGAGCGTCGTCTGGACCTCCAATTACCGCTCCGGGTTCAGGAATTCGGCGGGTACCGGAACGTTCAAGTCCTGGTTAGGTCACGACGCGGTGCTCGACTGGAAAGCTCCGTTGGGGCTGAACGGCGCGCGGCTCACGGCCGGCGTGTTCAACATCACCGACGCCGCCCTTTCGGTGGACACGGCCAACCCCGACAGTGTGGACGGTCCGACGGAAGCCGGCTGGGGCCGCACCTTCTTCTTCACGTTCAACGCGCAGTTCTAAGTGGGACTTGCGCCGAAACGGTCGTATTTTCCCCGCGCGCTGCTGTGACCCAGAACCATCCGGAACAAGCCATGAGCAACAAGGCCGCCGTCATCCACGAAAAGGGCACGCCCGACGTTTTCCGCTGGCAGGACTGGCCGGCCGGCGAGCCGGGCCCGGGCGAGGCGCTGATCCGCCACGGCGCCGTCGGCGTGAACTATATCGACACCTACAACCGGCGCGGCATGCCCCATCCATGGCCGGTGCCGGAGCTTCCCTTCGTCGTGGGGATTGAGGGCGCGGGCACCGTGGAGGCGGTTGGCGAGGGCGTCACCGAATGCGCGATCGGCGACCGGGTCGGCTACGCCAGCCCGCCCCACGGCGCCTATGCCCAGCGCAGGGTCATGCCGTCCAAACGGCTGGTCAGGCTGCCCGACGCGATCTCCGACGAACAGGCCGCCGGCATGACGCTCAAGGGAATGACCGCCCAGTATCTGCTGCGCCGAACCTACCGGGTCCAGCCCGGCGACCCGGTGCTGGTTCACGCCGCGGCGGGCGGCATGGGGCTGATCCTGTGCCAGTGGGCGAAGCACCTGGGCGCGACCGTGATCGGCACCGTCTCGACCGACGAGAAAGCCGAGCTTGCGAGAGCCCACGGCGCCGACCATGTCGCCATCTATTCGCGCGAGGATTTCGTCCCGCTGGTCATGGAGGTGACGGACGGCAAGGGCTGCCCGGTGGTCTACGAGAGCATCGGCAAGGACACCTTCACCCGGTCGCTGGATTGCCTGCGCCCGCTCGGCATCTTGGCGTGCTACGGCCACGCCTCCGGCGCGCCGGACCCGGTGAATGTCGTCGAGCTGGGCGCGCGCGGTTCGTTGTTCGTCACCCGGCCGGCGCTGATGCACTATGTCGAGGAGCGCGCGGACCTGGAAGCGATCGCCGGCGACCTGTTCGATGTCGTGACGTCGGGCGCGGTGAAGATCGCGATCAACAACCGTTCTCCGCTGCGCGAGGCGGCGGAAGTCCACCGCGCCATCGAGGAGCGCCGCACGACCGGCTCGAACGTGCTGCTGCCGTTCGACTAGAGCGCGCCGCGGTTCCAATCGCCGTGCCGAACGGCGGCCCGCCGCCGGTCAGCCGAAACGGGCGCGGTCGTGGGGGCGCATGAGGTCGAGGGCCGGCCCCTTCGGCACGACGCCGGTCGGATTGATGCGCAGGTGGCTGCCGTAATAGTGCCGCTTGATGTGGTCCATGTTGACCGTGCCGGCGATTCCCGGCTGCCGGTAGAGGTCGCGCAGATAGTTGCCCAGGTTGGGATAATCCTCGATCCGGCGCTTGTTGCACTTGAAATGGCCGACATAGACGGCGTCGAAGCGCACCAGTGTCGGGAAGAGCCGCCAGTCCGCCTCGGTGATTCGGTTGCCGACCAGATAGCGCTGCTTTTGCAGCCGCGCCTCCAGCTCGTCCAGGGTCGCGAACAGGGCCTCGAAGGCCTCTTCGTAGGCTTCCTGTGTCGTCGCGAAGCCGGTCTTGTAGACGCCGTTGTTGACATGCTCGTAGACCGCTTCGTTCACGGCATCGATCTCGCGCCGCAGGGGTTCCGGATAGAAGTCCGGCTCGCCGTCGCCCCATTCGTTGAATTCCGTATTGAGCATCCGGAGAATCTCAGGGGATTCGTTGTTGACGATAGTCCGCTCCTTCCTGTCCCAGAGCACCGGGACCGAGACCCGGCCGGTAAAGTCGTCGCGCGCCAGCTTGTAGATGTCGCGCAGGAAGCGGGCACCGTTGACACTGTCCGGAATGCAGCCGGGGCCGTCGCTGAAATGCCAGCCCTCGTCGCTCAGGTGCGGATCGACGACCGAAATCGAGATCGCCGTGTCGAGCTTGCGCAACGCCCGCAGGATCATCGTCCGGTGCGCCCAGGGGCAGGCATGCGCCACATACAGGTGGTAGCGGCCCGGCTCGGCCCTGAAGGGCGACGACCCGTCGGCGGCGACAAACTCGCGGAAGGAGGTGGTGGCGCGCTCGTACCGCCCGTCCGCCGCGGCGGCGATCCGGTCTTCCCGGCGCCATTCGCCGTCGATCATCATGCCCATTGTGCCGTCTCTCCATGCCGGCCGCGCCGGTTCGCTCCGGCGCCTGCGCTGCGATATGCGATGAATCCGGCCATCGGCAACACTACGTCGGTCCGGCGCCCGGCCCCCTGGGACCTATCGGCGGCCGCACGCGACAGGATCGATATTGCCGTCTGCACGAATGTCCGTTTCTCCGGTTCCGTAATGCCTGAATTGGGTAATTGTCCCTAGTTTTCAATTGAAAGGACAAACCGATTGACCGAACATCCGAACGACTAGATTGGTCGGCCGGGATACCCACCGGCGGGCAAACTCTAAAGAACGGAGAGCCAGCCGGGGCTGATCCTTTCATGAGGCCAAGGAATTCAGACCGAAGAACGAAGGCATGTTTATCGCAAATCTCGGCAAACACATGAACAAAAATGAAGAATAGGAATATTTCTGCAAGGGAAAATTCATAATATATGAACAAATGTTCCATAATTTCACTTTATAAGGATGTGGGCTGTTTTAACGTGAGCGTCGGAGGCTGACCGAATACAAGGGAGGCGGCAAATTGAATTGAGAAAGGTAGACGGGCCTTTGGCAACACGAGAGCAAACACCTTACGGAAAGTGCGGAATTACACCCTCGGGCACTTGGCGGGACGGCAACTGCCGGTCCTTGTCGATACAGGATATGCCGGTAATATTTTTTTCTCGGGAAACTGCTCAGAAATAACCGGCCAGCCTACCGTCCAGAATCAATAGAATTTCATTCTTACGGCGCTTAGCCAACTGTCGCTTCGATGCCGGAACGATCGGCGAAGATGCAGCTTTTCGTTTTAGTTCGCGTTGCCGGAGAGGACATCGTTTTCGGAAATCGAGCACGATTCCCTGACAACTAGTTCGGACGGCAGGACACGGCGTTGCGGAGGCGCATCGGGATTCGCCGCCCGCTCGACAAGAAGCGCAACGGCTATCCTGCCCATCTCCCGGCCCGACACAGATGTCGTGCTGAGCGACGGATTGGCGAATCCCGCTTCTTCGATGTCTTGATGGCCGACAAGCGCGAAATTTGTGCCCGGGAACAGGCCTTCGCCCTGCAAGCCCGAATTGAGGCCGAGTGCGACCGAATCGCTGTAGCAGATTGCAGCGGTCGGTCTCGGAACGAGCCCGGCGACCCAGCGCGCGGCTGCAAAACCGCCTGAACGCGTTGGTGTGCAAGCCTTGACAAGCGCATCGTCGAACGCGACGGATGCCTGGCCAAGCGCCTCCTTGTAGCCCTGAAGCCTCGCTGCGAAGCAGCTGACGCTGGGCTCTCCGCCGACGAATGCGATCCGGCGGTGCCCTGTGTCCAGCAGCCGCCGCGCCGACAGAACGGCGGCCTGCCGATCGTCATTGACGACATAGTCGTTATCGAGTTCGAACAACGCCCTGGACACGAAGACCATCGGCAGCGATGAACCCGTCCGATCGAGAAGATCGTCGGGGGTGGTTCCGATCACCGGCGAAATAATGACACCATCCGCATTATACTCGGCCATTGTCCGCAAGAAATTTGTCTGCCTTTCTACCGATTCATTGCTGTTGCACAAAAAAATAACCCGTCCGACCTTTGATAGTTCTTCTTCGATCGCAGCAAGAAGTGTGGTGCAAAATGGGTCTGAAATATCGTTCAGGATTATCCCGACTGTGTGGGTCTTCGCCGTTCGCAGTCCGGCCGCACTTCGCTGATAGATATATCCTGATTCTTTTAATGCGACGGCAACTCGCTCACGGGTTTTTTGCGAGATTTTCGGGCTACCGCGCATGGCAAGCGATACGGTAGCGGTCGAGACGCCCAGCTGTTCGGCAATGTGACTAAGGGTCGGTCTGGACATTCCGCCTGCTCCCTGTCGATAGGAGCCCCAAGGTGCTTGCCTATCGCCTGCAATCGAATTGTGATCGGTCACGCAGCCGTGAAAGACCAGCTTCAAAGGTATGAAGTCTGTAGTCGCCCATTGCCGCTGCCCGACACGAAGCGTCGTTACTTGAGCGAATCAAACGCGTATTCCGGTTTGCTGTGACAGATGTTACCGACCGGCTGTCGGTCTGGCAAGCTATTGTCCGGTTCGGGCAGGATTCAAAATGTACGGCCGGGATAATCGATGAGACAAGAGCGCAACCTGCCGGTCAAATAGTCAACGGTGTTGTCAAATAGTCAACAATTTTATTGTCGGTAAAGTTTCAGTAGTCGGTCAGGACATATCCGGTCGATGCGTATTTCGGTGGCGAAAACGGCGTTGCGTTCACCGCCTGTCCGCAGGCTCTGCCTCCGGGCTCAGACGCCGAAGGTGATCCTGGTGCCGAGATACGAGCGCACGAGCTGTTCCGGCATGCGCCGGCGCATCGATTCGATGAACGGCTCCCCGGTGCAGTGCATCGGCACCACGACGTCCGGCTGCAGCTTCTGCAATTCGTCGATGGTGAACTCGATATATTCCGGCTTGGCCAGACCGAGATGGAAGCCGCCGATCACCGCGTGGAGCCGGTCGGTGCCGGCGATCGACATGGCGGTCCGGACCGAGTTGACGATGCCGGAGTGACCGCAGGACGAAATCACGACAAGACCCCGCCCGCGCACCAGATAGCAGGTCGCGTGCTCTTCGGGATGGCTGTCGAACACCAGTTCGCCGCGCCGTTCCGCCTCGCTGAAATGGTCCTGGCTTTCGAGCATGGTGCCGCCGGTCACCTCTTCGAAAGTATCGCGCTCGATATAGCCTGTGGTGAAGGGACCATCGAGCGCCGACGGCCCGTTGCAACAGACCGGCGCAACCGCCTGCGCGACCAGCGACTCGCGATTCGGGGCGCCCCAGTACAGCATGTCGGGCTTTTCGCCGGGCTTCGGCGGTCCGGCCGGAAGCCAGCGCACATGGAATGCCTCCTCGGCGCCTACATAGAGGCTCATATCGTCGACCATTTCGCTGCGGTAACGGTCGACGAAGCCTTCCAGCCCGCCATAGTGATCGCGATGGCCGTGGCTCAGGATCAAACCGCTGAGCCGCGCCGGATCGATGTTCAGCAGCCCGAAATTCCGGTTGATGATCTCCGGCGTATAACCGAAATCGAGCACATATTCGGCCCGGTGGCCGCCCGCCATCGATTCGAGATGCAGCGAGAGGCCCCATTCGCCGGCAAGCGTCGTCATATGCTGCCCGGCAACAACCCCGACATGCTCGATATTGGCATGCGGATGGCTGGCCTTGGGCAGGAACAACTCGTGATGGGAATCGACGACGACCCGAACCGCCAGGTGATCTACCACCGGCGCTTCGAAGGGTGTGTGCTTGTCATGGCTCATCGGTCACCTCCGCGCCCGGCGCGGGCAATGCCGGGCAGGTGTTCGTTATAGGCAGAACCTGGCCGCTTCGGTAGCCGGGATTTGCCGGGCCCGGCCTTTCCCGTGTTGCGCCGGACCGGGTGCGGCATACGGCACAACCGGCGCCGCGGCGCGCCACCGCCCGGCGGACCTGTCCGCGCCCCGGCGTAGCGCTGGACAATACCGGGATCGTATGCACCTTTGCGCGGCAACCGGAGCCGAACCCGCACCGAAGGACCGGAAAGGGAGGACGCCATGCACAAGACCGAATTGCACCCGGACGCCGTCCGGCTCATCAGGGCACGGCGCGGCGGCCGTCTGCACGTCCACGAAACCCTCGATCCGGCCCGCACCGCCCTGGTCGTGGTCGACATGCAGACAGCGTTTCTGAAACCCGGCCTGCCTTCGGAAGTGCCCGAGGCGCGGGAAATCGTCCCGAACATCAACCGCCTGGCGGCGGCCTTCCGGGCGGCGGGCGCGGCGGTCGTCTGGGTCACCACGACCTTCGATGAGAACATCTTCGCAGAATGGTCGTCCTTCCTGGGCGGCACCGTCAGCCCGGAAACGGCGAAGCGGATCGCACGGCAACTTATGGAGGGCGCCGAAGGTCATCCCCTTTGGCCTGAGATGGATGACGAGGACGGCGACATACGGTCGGTCAAGCGCCGGTTCAGCGCCTTCATCCAGGGATCCTCGGATATCGAGGAGCAACTGCGCGCCCTGGGCATCGATACCCTGGCGGTAACCGGAACGCTCACCAACGTCTGCTGCGAGGCGACGGCGCGCGACGCCATGATGCGCAATTTCAATGTCATCATGGTCTCTGACGGCAACGCCACCTATACCGACGCCATTCACAACGCCAGCCTGACCAGCATGTCGATCAGCTTCGCCGACATAATGACGACCGACGAGGTCATCGGGGCGCTCTCCGGTATCGGTTCGGGCGCCGCCGAGGCGGCAGAGTAGCCGGTCCGATGCGGCTGGACAGGATCGATCGGCCGACCGTTTACGGCACACGGGCCAAGATCGGCGTTATCGTCCCGCCGACCAACACCGCCAACGAGGCGGAATGGGCCCGGATGGTTCCTCCCGGCGTGACGCTTCATGCCGCGCGCATGCCGCTGCATCTCGATACGACGAGCGAAGCCGGCAAGGCGGCGCTCTATGCCGACGTCGAGCGCTATGCCGGCGACCTGGCGATGGCGAGCGTCGACCTGATCGCCTACGGCTGCACGGCCGGCTCCATGGTCAGCCCGGTCGAGACCTTGCCTTCCTTCATGAGCGAGCGCACCGGCCGGCCGGCGGTGACCACGGCGCAGGCGCTGGTCGAAGCCCTGCGCGCGCTCGGCGCAGCCCGGATCGCACTGGGCACGCCCTACGATGCCGGGCTTAACGCGCACGAGGTGCGCTTCCTCGCCGATCACGGCATTGAGGTCGTTCACGAGGAAGGTTTCGGCTACGGCGCCGGCGGGCCGCAGGAACACCGCAATATCGCGCGTATCCGGCCCGAAGAAGTCTACGCCCTCGCCAAGCGGGTCGACCGGCCCGAAGCCGAGGCGATCCTGCTGTCCTGTACCGATCTCGCGACGCTGGACGTTATCGAACGGCTGGAGACCGAAACCGGCAAGCCGGTGGTCAGCAGCAACACGGCAACCTTCTGGTTCGCCCTGCGCCGCGCCGGGATCGACGACCGGCTCGACGGCTTCGGACGGCTGCTGAAGGAGCACTGAAGAGAGGCACCGTCCCTACTGGCTTCCGTCCCCTGCCTGTCGTGAAAACCGTAAAGGCCGAAGCATAATACCCAAGCTGTCGGCGATATCGTCATCGACCGGATCGTCGAGGCCGAGAGCCCTTCGGCCGACTTCGATTTCATTGTCCCCGGCGCGACCCGCGAACCGGTCGACGCCAACGCCGACTGGCCGATGCCCTGCTTCCTCGCGCCGGACGGGACTAGCGCCGTTCAATGCAGCCGCTCTATCGCGATGGCCGTCGCTTCGCCGCCGCCGATGCACAGGCTGGCGACGCCGCGGTCGACGCCCTTCCGTTCCATGGCGTTGAGCAGGGTGACGACGATGCGCGCGCCCGACGCGCCGATCGGATGGCCGAGGGCGCAGGCGCCGCCATGGACGTTGACGACATCGTGGGGCAGGCCGAGGTCGCGCATCGCCACCATGGTGACGACGGCGAAGGCTTCGTTGACCTCGTAGAGATCGACATCGCCCTTCTGCCAGCCGGCTTTCTCCAGCACCTTCTCGATCGCGCTGACCGGCGCGGTGGTGAACCAGGCCGGATCCTGGGCATGGGTGGCGTGGGCGACGATGCGGGCGCGGGGCTCGAGGCCGCGCCGCGCCGCCTCCGATTGTTTTGTCAGCACGAGCGCCGTCGCGCCGTCGGAGATCGACGAGGAATTGGCCGGCGTCACCGTCCCCTCCTTGCGGAAGGCCGGCTTGAGCTTCGGGATTTTTGCGAGGTCTGCGCTGAAGGGCTGCTCGTCCCGCTCGACCGTGACCTCGCCCTTGCGGGTCCGCACGGTCACAGGCTCCGTCTCATGGTCGAAGGAACCGTCTTCGTTGGCCGCCTTGGCGCGTCTGAGCGAGGTTATTGCGAAGTCGTCCTGCGCCTCGCGGGTGAACTGGTAGTGCTGCGCCGCGTCCTCGGCATAGGTGCCCATCAGGCGGCCGGGCTCGTAGGCATCCTCCAGCCCGTCGAGGAACATGTGGTCCCAGACCTGGCCGTGGCCCATGCGCAGGCCGCCGCGCGCCTTGTCCATCAGGTAGGGCGCGTTGGTCATGCTCTCGAGCCCACCGGCGACCATGACCTCGTTGACGCCGGCCACGATCAGGTCGTGGGCCAGCATGGTCGCCTTCATACCGCTGCCGCACATTTTGTTGACGGTGGTGCAGCCGGCGTCCCACGGGATGCCCGCGCCGTGCGCCGCCTGGCGCGCCGGCGCCTGGCCCAGCCCGGCCGGCAGCACGCAGCCCATGATGACTTCGTCGACATCTGCACCGTCGACCCTGGACCGCTTGAGTGCGCCTTCGATGGCGACGGCGCCGAGCGCCGTGGCGGTAATGTCCTTGAGCGTCCCCTGGAAACTCCCCATCGGCGTACGCGCGCCGTCGACGATGACAACGGGATCGGAAGCGGTCGTGGCGGTCATGGCTTTCTCCAAACAGGTATCGGCTGCTATCGGAGCAGACGGATTTCGACACCGATCGCAAGTTCGCTCCACATTGTATCGCAGGTGACAACCGGCAACTCCAGTTTTCCTGCAAGACTCAGGCAGACCCGGTCGCCAAGCGACAGCCCGAAGCGCGAAGTGCCGGCCCGCAATCTGCCTGCCGCCAGCGCAACATCCCGGTCAAGGGCGATCAATTCGACCGGCAAATGCGAAGCGGTTACCGCAGCGCCGTCGGGATCGCCGCCGCGATCGATCAATCCGGTGACAACCTCGGCGAGATTGACGGTCGACATCGTGCAATCCGGCAACAGGGAAGGCACGGCTTCGCCGCCCGGTTCCCCGAACATCATGGCCAGGATCGCCGACGAATCGAGAACGACCCGCTCGCCGTTCAACGGGTTATTCCGCAACCCGGTCGACCGGCGTGTCGGCCTGCACCCATTTGGCGTCGCGGGCATCCTCGCGCGCCGCCTCCGCCCGCTTGTCGGCGAGGAACCGGTCGACGAGGTCGCCGGTCGGCGGAATCATCGCCCGGACCTGCGCCTGGATTCGTTCGGCGCTGCGCGCGTAGGTTTCGATCCGCACCGTTCCGTCGTCGATAGTCAGCACAAGCGGCTCGCCTTCGGCGAAACCCAGCGTTTCCCGGACCGCAGCGGGAATGACGACGCGCCCGCCCGCGCCCATCGACACGCGCCAGAAATCGCTCTTGAAGTCAGGTTTCCAGTTTTTTGTCATGTATCAAATTATATGTCAGGCGGTGTGCCGCGGCAAGCGCCAAGAAAACAATTCCTGCCCGCCGGGACTATCGGATCAAGCGAACATCGACTTCGAGCGGCAGGTCCCGCCACGCCCGGTCGGCCGTGTAGACGGGCAGGTCCGATGCGAGCGCAAGGGCAAGGCAGGCCTGGTCGCCGAGCGAAAGGCCGGCCTGCCGCGTCGATTCCCTCAATCGCCCCGCCAGTAGCGCCTCTTCGCGCCGGAAAGGCTCGGATTTGCAATCCAGCGTCAAGAGCGCCGCTTCGGCATCGGCGCCGCTGACACCTTTCTTAACGAGTGAGGAGATGACTTCGGCCAGATTGACTGCCGATACGATGCTCACCGGCATAATTTCGGCCACGACATCGGCGCCCGTTTCGTCGTTCAGCAGCGCAAGAACTGCCGAGGAATCCAGAATGAAACTTCCGGCCACCGGCGGTTACTCGGCGGCAGCCTTGCCCGCCCGATTTCTCAAGCGCCATTCGCGGGCTTCGGCTTCCTCCTGCGCGGCTTCCCGACGACGGTCGGCTATCAGTTCGTCAGCCAGGTTCACACCTTCCGGGATATATTTCCGAACGAACTCCTGCGCGCGTTCGATAGCCATGGCGTGGGTGTAGAGGCGCAATTCGCCATCCTCGAAATAGAGGATAACTTCGTCACCGGTCTCGATTTCGAGCGCGCGCCGGAGTTCGGCCGGTATCACGACACGGCCGCCGGGACCGATCCTTGCACGATGTCGCTGAGTGCGTGACGCAGGTTTTTTTATGTCTGACATGAATTGAATTTAATGCCATAAAATCGACTGTTCAACACTTTTACAATTTTGCGGCACGGTACCGCGCCAGGGCCGCCTCATTCGGCGGGTAGAGGTTCTTGACCGGGACACCGCGTTCGATCTCGGTGAGAATCCAGGCCTCCAGGTCTTCCTGATCCGCGCCGTCGGCGGCGATTTCGGCGGCGAGGGCCCGGGGCAGCACCACCGCGCCGTCGTCGTCCGCCACGATAATGTCGTCCGGAAACACGGCTACCCCGCCGCAGCCGACCGGCTCCTGCCAGCCGGCAAACCACAAGGCGGTTATCGAGGGCGGGGCGGCGGCGCCGTTGCACCAGACCGGGATGTCCACAGCGCGAATGCCGGCGACATCCCGCATCGGGCCGTCGCTGACGATGCCGGCGACGCCGCGCCGTTTCATCCGGCCGGCGAGGATATCGCCGAGCGTACCGGCGCCCTGCTCGCCCCGGCTGTCGATCGCGGCGACCGCGCCTGCCGGCATCTCCTCGATGGCGTCGCGCAGCGAATTCGGCGCGGCGTAGCTTTCCCGGGTCGAGATGTCCTCCCGGCCCGGCACGAAGCGCAGCGTAAACGCCGGCCCGACAAGCCGCGGACCGCCCGCTTCCAGCGGTCTTGTCCCCGCCATCCAGCCACGCCGGATGCCGCGTTTCAGGAGCTGCATCGTAAGCGTCGCGGTCGAGATGCCGCGCAGCGCCTCGGTCAGGGCAGAATTCATCGTCATGTCCCAAATTCTCCCGGAAAACCGCCGTTTACCCGGCCGTTGCCGCCGTGCCCGACCATTCGCTATGGTCGGCAGAGCCAGCCTGCGCGCCGGCAAGGCAAAAGAACGCAAAGCGTCTACCGCTCCAGCGCGGCCATCAGTTCGCGCCATTCGCGGGCGCTGAGGCCGCTGTCCGCCTGCGTAACCGCTTCTCCGGCGACCATCCGCCGGACGACCGCGAGCGCCGGCGCGGACAGGCTGATCGCGCCCATGCTGTAATCGAGGAACGCCTGCGCCGTAATCGGCACCCATTTCTCCGTCAGCGCCAGCATGACGTCGGCATAAGCGCGGATTTCGTACTGGGCGTGGGCATCGGCGCGCAAGCTGAGGAAATGCAGCAGGTTGTGCAGGTCGGTCTTCCAGTACCACTGGGTATAGACGCTGAGCGGCAGGTTCATGCGCGCCAGCTCGCGGGCGAGGCCCTGACGCCCGGGATCGGCCGGCGCGCCGTCCGGCCCCTCGTTCAGCATCTCCTCGTAATGGTCGTAGCAGGCCGCCGCATCGTCGCGCAGCAGTTGCAGCACCCGCGCCGCTTCCTCACCCTCCAGCACATCGCCCCGGCCCTGCCGGTTGGCGGCGGACTGGGCCGCCAGATGCTCCGGCGCCGGGATGTAGAATTCCCGGTCTAGCACCGAATAGCGCGCCGAATATTCGTTCACATTGGCAGTGCGGTGGCGGATCCACTGGCGCGCGACGAACACCGGCAATTTCACATGCAGCTTGATCTCGCACATCTCGAACGGCGTGGTGTGCCGGTGGCGCAGCAGATAGCGGATCAGGCCGGCGTCGTTGCGCACCGATTTGGTGCCCCGGCCGTAGGATACGCGCGCGGCCTGCACGATCGCGGCGTCGTCGCCCATATAGTCGACCACCCGGACGAAGCCGTGATCGAGCACCGGGAAGGCGGTGTAGAGGTTTTCCTCCAGTCCCGGCGCCGTGACGCGCCGGGTCTGGGTCGTGCCGGCGCGCGCCTCTTCGATCTCGGCGATCTGTTCCGCGGTCGCGGTGACGTTGGGCGGCGGCAGGCTGTCGGGCTCGGTCGGCATGTCCGGCATTCATTGCGGTCGCTACGGTTGGCGAAACTAGCGTTTCGCCCCCGCCGCGTCACCGGATATCGCTGCCTTGCCCCTCTTTCAATTTCCGGCGCCAGGCCCTATCTTCGGCCTGTCGTCTTCGGGCGACTATGGCGATAAACGGCGTGCGCAATAGCTGTTGCGGACCCGGGGGCAGTACCCGGCGCCTCCACCAGTTTCGCCGGGCCCGGTCGGCGTTCCACTGCCGGCGGCCCGGCCCTTCCTGGGGGCGAAACAGGATCGACGTGCAGTAAAAGGTTCGCTTTTTGCCCGGCATTGTACCACCGTTATCGGGCTGCCACTACAAATGCTAACGACAACGATCGTATGGCACTCGCTGCCTAGCTTCTAGGCAAGCGCGGCCCGGGGGGCGCCGGGCAACAGAAGCCTCCCACCTTCGCTCAGCGGCGCCATTCCCCGCTTGCGGCATCCACGCGGCGCTTCATAATGAGATCGTGACCGCCGCGGGCGGCGTAGCGTAACGGCCGGGGCCATGGAGCCGGAACTCCTGCATTACGAGAAGATTGTCGAGGACGCCCTGCGCAGCGTCGTGCGCACAGCGCTGGAGCAGGTGGCGACTTTCGGCCTGCCCGAAGGCCACGGCCTCTACATCACTTTCCTGACCGCCGGCCGCGGCGTCGCCATACCGGAGCGGCTGGCCAGGACCTATCCGGAAGAGATGACCATCGTTCTGGAGCACCAGTTCTGGAACCTCAACGTCGGGGACGACCGGTTTTCGGTCGAACTCAGCTTCAACCGGCGGACGGAACGGCTGGAAATTCCGTTCGACTGCGTCACCTCATTTGCCGACCCGTCCGTTCCCTTCGGCCTGAAATTCGAATTGGGCGCAGGAGACGATGCGTCCGAACCGGACGACGAGGCGCCGGCAGGCAATCTTCCCGACGCCGGCGAAGCCGCACCGGCCGCGAGCAACGAAGACAGCGGCGGGGACGAGGCCGCAGAAGACGCGCCGCAGACCGGCGAAGTCGTCAGCCTGGACACTTTCCGCAAGAAGCGGTGACGGTTTCAACCCTGACGGACGGCCCCGCGGCCGCGCCGTTTACGCTTGCGCTCGCCCACGGCGCCGGCGCGCCGATGGACAGCCCCTTCATGAACCGGATCGCGGAAGGCGTCGCCGCCGCCGGCTGGCGCGTCGTCCGGTTCGAGTTCCCCTATATGGCGGCGCGGCGCACGACGGGAGCGAAGAAGCCGCCGGACCGGGCGCCGGTCCTGCTGGAAGGCTGGCGCACCGTCATCGCCGACCTGGGACCGGACCGGCTGGTAATCGGCGGAAAGAGCATGGGCGGCCGGATGGCGAGCATGGTCGCCGACGAAGCGCAGGTGCGCGGGCTGGTCTGCCTCGGCTATCCCTTCCATCCGCCCGGCCGGCCGGAGAAGCTGCGCACCGTCCATCTCGAAACGCTCAGGACACCGGCGCTGATCCTGCAGGGCGAGCGCGACCCGTTGGGCCGGGCCGACGAAGTGCCGGCATACGATCTCTCCGACGCCATCTCGACCGCCTGGCTGCCCGACGGCGACCACAGCTTCAAGCCGCGCAAGGCCTCCGGCCACACGGAGGCGGGCAACATGACAGTGGCGGTGGAGCGGGTCTGCGGGTTTCTCGAAACCCTGGTGAAATAGCGGAATCGGGCCGACGAAGCGGACGCCGGCGATTTCCTGCCGTTCCTTCAATACATTCCCATTGCCGCTCCGGACGGAGCGAAGCGCAGATCCGGGGCCGCGCGCCCACCCAGCCGAACGGACTGTCCGGGGCCGCCTTGACGCCGGCTGCTGCATTGTACATGCGCGAGCAGGCTATCGGGGTCATGGGAAAGTCGCCCGCTGCATCGCCGCGATGGCGGATCAGGCGAAGGGCAGCGTGGCGCCGATGCCGTTGCGCTCCGCCTTTTCCAGCATAGCGGCGCCGAGCGCGATGTCGCTCAGGCTCAGGCCCCGGTGCCAGAACAGGTTGGTTTCCCCGTCGCTTTCGCGGCCGGGTTTATGGCCGGCGACGATCTCGCCCATCTCGGCGTGCAGGGTCTCTTCGGTCAGCCTGCCCTCGTCGACATGGCGGCGCAGCGACCCGAACGGCTTGCCCGGTTTGCACTGGCCCCAGTCGTCGACCGCGATCTTGTCCATGATGTCGGTGAGCGAAAGTTCGACGCTGCTCATCGTGCCGTAGGGCACGACGAAGGCGCCCGGCTTCACCCATTCGGTCAGGAACAGCGGCTCGGGCGCGGGCAGGCGCGACGCCTCGACCAGGATATCGGCGCCGTCCAGACAATCCTTCCAGTTGTCGGTGACGATGACCGTCTTGTTCAGGTCTTCGCTCAGCCGGGCGCCGAAGGACTCGCGGCTCTCGGGCCGGCGGGAATGGACGCGGATCTCGTCGAAATCGAACAGGCTGTCGAGCAATCGGACGTTCCAGTAGGCCGTGCCCCGCGCCCCGATATGGCCCAGCGTCCGGGAATCCTTGCGCGCCAGGTATTTGGCGCCGATCGCCGTCATCGCGCCGGTGCGCATCTCCGTGATCGCCGTCGCGTCGACGATCGCGCGCGGCATCCCGGTCTCCGGATCGAACAGGCACAGGATCGCCATCTCCGAGGGCAGGCCCTGTTTGTAGTTGTCGACGAAGTCGCCGACCATCTTGAAGCCGGCAAAGCCCAACGTCTTGATATAGCCGCGCAAGACGTTGAAATGCCCCTTGTCCGACGATTCGGGCACCAGATGGACGCGCGGTTCGAGAACCGTCTCGCCGTTGCCCTGGGCGCGCAGGCCCGACTCGACCGCGGCGACGATTTCATCGTCGGTCATGGCGAGCGCATCGACGTCCCTGCCGTTGAGATACGAAATCGAGATGTCGGGCATGCCCTGTTCCTGCCGCCGTTGACCGGGCCCGATGATAGAAATACGCTTTCGGCAAGTCCATGCAGGGTTCGCCCCCTCCGGTTCCGCGCGTCCGGTTCGCCGGACTCCGGGGCCGGGCACGGGCCGAATATCGGGAGGAAATGGTTATGAAAATATCGTTATCGCTTGCGCGTCCGCTCGCCGTCGCCGCCGGCATTGCAGCGGTTGCCATCGCCGCGCCCGCCGTCGCGGAATATCCGGAAAAGCCGGTCAGGATCGTCGTGCCGTTCGGCGCCGGCGATTCCCTCGACGGCACCGCCCGGGTGATCGCCGACCAGCTCAAGAAGGCGCTCAAGGTGCCCTTCGTGGTCCAGAACATTCCCGGCGCCGGCGGCGGCAAGGGCACCGCCGAAGCCAACAAGGCGAAGGGCGACGGCTACACCCTGCTGATGGGTTCGACCGGCGCGCTGACCGCCCGGCCGCTGATCTCCAAGCCGGGCTATGTCACGAGCGATTTCGTGCCGCTGGCCCAACTCGTCGAGGTGCCAATCGGCCTCGCCGTCAAGGCGGAAAGCCCCTTCAAGTCGGTGAAGGATATCGTGGCCGCTGCCAAGGCCAAGCCCGGCGGCATCAAATACGCCACGCCGGGGCCGGGCGCGACCCAGCACATCAACATGGAGATCTTCGCCAAGGCCCAGGGCATCAAGATGAAGCATATCGGGGGCCGCGGCGGTAAAGGCGCGATCACCAAGACGCTCTCCGGCGAGGTCGATTTCGTGTTCGTCGGCGCGCCGAATTACACGGGACTCGCCAAGGGCGGCAAGCTCCGGGTGATCGGCATCGCCGCCGGCAGCCGCGTCCCCTACTTCCCGAACGTGCCGACCTTCAAGGAGCAGGGCTACGACTTCACGGTCGCCGTGTGGTTCGGCCTGCTGACCCGCAAGGGCACGCCGGCGGACGTCGTCGGCACGCTCCGCGATGTCGTGAAGAAGGTCGCCAACCAGGCCTCGACCTCGGCGTTGTACAAGAAGTTCAACTTCAACGAGGCGTTCCTCGACGGCGAAGGGTTCCAGAAGCGCATCGACGCCAATGTCGCCAAGCACCGGGTCGTGCTCAAGGATATCGGCCTGATCAAGTAGCCGGCTGCGAGTCCGGTCCGTCGCGGAGGGCGCATGCCGAAACGGGCGGACCGGATCGTCGGGCTGGCGGTCGTGGCGTTGGGCCTTGTGCTGGCGTTGCTGGTCGCCGACATCGAGATCAACGAACGGCAGTCCACCCTTTCGGCCCGCTTTTTTCCTGGCCTGATCGCCGGCGCGCTGGTGCTGCTGGGCGGATTGCTGGCGCTGAAGCCGGGGCCGCTCGGCGCCGCCGAGGCCGTTGCGGGCCTGCTCCGCCGCCGCGGCCTGCTGATCGCGGGCCTGTTCCTGCTCTACTGCCTGACGTTCCGCTATGTCGATTTCCGTCTCGGAACCTCGGCGTTCACGATCCTCGCCCTGTGGATCCTCGGCTCGCGCAAGCCGCTTGAGCTCGCCCTGGTCCCGGTCGCGGTTTCGGCAACGGTGTATGCGGTATTCCGTTACGGTTTCACCGTCCTGCTGCCGACATGGATCTGATCCCGATTTCCGCGATCGGCGCTGCGCTCGGCGCAATCGCCGACCCGGCGATCCTGCTCTGGATCCTGATCGGGGTCGTCGTCGGCCTGATCTTCGGCGCCGCGCCCGGCCTGACAGCAACCGCCGGCGTCGCCATCGCAACCCCGCTGACCTTCGGCGCCTCTTTCGAGGTCGCGATGGCCCTGCTGCTGGGCATCTACTGCGGCGGCTATTTCGCCGGATCGATCCCCGCCATCCTGATCAACACGCCCGGCGCGCCCGGCAATGCGGCAACGGCCCTCGACGGCTACAGGATGGCGCGCCGGGGCAAGGCCGATCTCGCGCTCAGCCTGTCGGTAATCTCATCGTTCATCGGCGGGTTCGTCTCGATCCTCGTCCTGATGCTTGCCGCACCCAGGCTGGCGGACTTTGCCCTCGAATTCACCTCGGTGGAATATTTCGCCCTCGGCACCTTCGGGCTGGTCTGCGTCGCTGCGGTCTCGGGCGGATCGCTGCTCAAGGGCATGATTGCCGCCGCGCTCGGCATGCTGCTCGGCTGCAGCGGCATCGACCCGGTCGGCGGCATGACGCGGCTGACCTTCGGCGATCCGGACCTGCTGGGCGGCGTGCCGCTGATGCCGGCGCTGATCGCCTTCTTCGCCGTTTCGGAAATGCTTGTGCAGGCGGCGCGCAAGGACAGCCTGGCCACCCTGCCGGCGCAGCGCCGGGTCGGCATGAGCGAAGTGCTCTCGCACTATCTCCGCAACAAATGGCTGACGCTCAAGAGCGCCTTTATCGGCACCGGCATCGGCATCCTGCCCGGCACCGGGCCGACCATCGCCGCCTGGATTTCCTACGGCGAATCGGCCCGGAAAAAGGCGGCGGACGCGGAGGAGGAAGGCGATCCGCGCGGCGTGATCGCGGCGGAGACCGCCAACAACGCCGTCACCGGCGGTGCGCTCATCCCGCTGCTGACGCTGGGCATTCCGGGCGATACGGTGACGGCCGTGCTGATCGGCGCCCTGCTCATCCAGGGCATCGATCCCGGCCCGTTCTTCATCGCCGAGAAGAGCGACCTGTTCGTCCAGATCCTGTTCATCCTGCTGTTCGCCAACATCTGCATCCTGGTCATCGGGCTCGGCACGCGGCGCTGGCTGCCGGCGATCCTGAAACTGCCGCCGCGCATCCTGATCCCGATTATCGGCGTGCTGTGCGCGACCGGCGCCTTCGCGATCAACAACACGACCTTCGAGGTCGGCCTGATGGCGGTGCTCGGCCTCGGCGGCTATGTCATGATCCGGTTCGGTTTCCCGATGGCCCCGGTGGTCCTCGGCCTCGTGCTCGGGCCGATGATCGAGACCAACCTGCGGAATGCGCTCACGGCGAACGACATGGACGTAACGGTGTTCCTGACCCGTCCGATCGCCGCCTTCTTGCTCGCCGCCGCCGTCTTCACCATCCTCTGGACCTGGCGGCGGCACCGGGCTCCTTGAGAATTGTCGCCGACTCGCAGCCTGCACGGCATGCCGACGAATCGAACGGCGCAGCCGGAAAAACCTCCATCGTCATATCGACCGAAGCGGAACGAAGGGCCGCGAAGCGGAGATATCTTTCCAGTGCAGCGCAAGGATCGAAGCCTGCAGCGAAAAGATTTCTCCGCTACGCGCCTGGCGGCGCTCCGGTCGAAATGACGGGCCGAGGCAGCAGTAGCGGCGACGGTCGATTTGGTGCAGCGTCTGGCTCGCCGCCCTACTCCTCCCACCCCCACTCGACGCCGCCGGAATGGGTTACCGCGCCCTTGTTGGCCTGGCCGACCAGCCGGGCGTATTTCTCCAGCGCGCCGCCGAGCTCGCGCGGGTCCGGGGCCTGCCAGGCGGCACGGCGGGCGGCCAGTTCTTCGTCGGACAGCAGGACGTTTATCGAGCGCGCGGCGGCGTCGATCTCGACGATATCGCCGTCGCGGATCAGGGCGAGCGGGCCGCCGACCGCGGCTTCCGGGGCGGCGTAGCCGATGCACATGCCGCGGGTCGCGCCGGAGAAGCGCCCGTCGGTCAGCAGCGCCACCTTCTCGCCCCGTCCCTGGCCGTAGATCAGCGCCGTCGTGCCGAGCATCTCGCGCATGCCGGGACCGCCGACCGGGCCTTCGTTGCGGATGACGATGACCTCGCCGTCCGCATAGTCCTGCGCCTTGACGGCGGCGTTGCAGCTCTCCTCCTCGTCGAACACTCTTGCAGGGCCCTTGAAATACGCCGATTTCAGCCCGGCGACTTTCAGGAGCGCGCCGTCTGGGCACAGGTTGCCCTTGAGCACGATCACGCCGCCGTCGGGCGAGCGTTCGTCGCCCTTGCGGCGGATGATGTCGCCGTCCGGCTCGGGAACATCCTTGAGCGCCTCCGCCATCGTCGCGCCGGTATGGGTGAGCGCGCTGCCGTCGAACAGGCCGCTCTCCATCAGCAGGCGGAACACGACCGGCGCGCCGCCGATGCCGTGCACGTCCCTGGCGAGGAAGCGCCCGCCCGGCTGCAGGTCCGCGACCAGCGGCGTGCGGTCGAAGACCCGCGCGACATCGTCCATGTCGAACGCGATGCCGGCCTCGTTGGCGATGGCGGGCAGGTGCAGCGCCGCGTTGGTCGAGCCGCCGGTCGCCGCGACCACGGCCGCAGCATTCTCCAGGCTCGTGCGGGTGACCAGATCGCGCGGCAATGGCCCGCCCGCTTCCAGCGCCGCCATGACGGCGTGGCCGGCGCGCCGGGCGATGCCGTGGCGTTCGGCGAAGACCGCCGGGATCATCGACGAGCCGAGCGGCGCCAGGCCCAGCGCCTCGGAGACCATGCCCATCGTGTTCGCCGTGAACTGGCCGGGGCAGGCGCCAACGGTCGGCGCGCAGACCAGCTCCAGCGCGTTGACCTCCTCTTCCGGCACCGTGCCGACCAGCACGCCGCCGACGCCCTCGTAGGCAGTCAGCACCGTCACGTCCTCGCCGCCGCGTGTGCCGGGCAGCATGGAGCCGCCGTAGATGAACACCGACGGCGCGTTGAGGCGCGCCATCGCCATCATCATGCCGGGCAGGGTCTTGTCGCAGCCGGCGAAGCAGACCAGCGCATCGTAGGCGTGGCCGCGCACCACGGCCTCGACGCTGTCGGCGATGATCTCGCGCGACAGCAGCGAGAATTTCATGCCCTGATGCTGCATCGAAATGCCGTCGGAGACCGAAATCGTGCGGAACTCGCGCGGCGTGCCGCCGGCCTCGGCAATGCCGCGCCTGGCGTAGTCAGCCTGGTCGGCGAGGCCCATGTTGCAGGGCGTCATCTCGCCCTCGGTCGTCACGACGCCGACCATCGGCCGGGCGATCGCATCGCTGTCCAGCCCCATCGCCCGCATGAAGGCGCGGTGCGCGACCCGGTCGAGCCCGTCGGTCGTGATGCGCGAGCGCAGCTTTCTGTTGGGACGACTCCCGGATTTCGAAGGCGGTCGGGCGTTCGGGCCGTCGGGCATGGCAGGGCTCCCGGTCTGCGATGCCCTACCCTACCGGCGCTCCATTGCCCGCGCTAGCCGCCGAGATAGGCGCGGCGGACGTGGTCGTTCTCGTGCAGGTCCGACGCCTTGCCTTCCAGCGCCACGGCGCCGATCTCCAGGACATAGGCGTATTGCGCCAGCAGCAGCGCCATCTCGGCATTCTGCTCGACCAGGACGACCGGCGTGCCCTGGGCCGAGATGTCGGTGACAATCCGGGCGATCTCCTGCACCATGACGGGCGACAGGCCCATCGACGGCTCGTCGAGCAGCAGCACCCGCGGCGCGCTCATCAGCGCCCGGCCGATCGCCAGCATCTGCTGCTCGCCGCCGGACATGGAGCGCGCCCACTGCCGGCGCCGCTCGGCGAGGCGCGGGAAGCGCTCGAAGACTTCCGCCAGGGTGGCGTCGATCGCCGCCTTGTCCCGGCGCAGGAAAGCGCCGGTGCGCAGGTTTTCCTCGACCGTCAGGTCCGGGAACACCCTGCGCCCCTCCGGCACATGGGCGACGCCGAGGCGCACGATCTCCTCCGGCGCAAGGCCGTCGATTCTTGCATCGTCGAAATGGATCTCGCCGCGGGTCAGCGGCTCGAGGCCCGATATGGCGCGCAGGGTCGTCGTCTTGCCGGCGCCGTTCGCGCCGATAATCGTCACGATGCCACCGGCCGGCACCGCCATCGAAACGCCCTTGAGCGCGGCAACTTTCTGGTAGCGCACCTCGATATCGCGGAGCTCAAGCAGCATGGCCCGCCCCGTCCGATCCGCCGTTACCCGTGGCCGAGCCGAGATAGGCCTCGATGACCGCGGGATCGTTGCGCACCTCGTCGGGCGCGCCCTCGACCAGCAGGGCGCCGAAATTCATCACCGTGACGATGTCGCACAGATTCATCACCGCCTGCATGTCGTGTTCGACCAGCATGACGGTGACGCCATCGTCGCGGATGCGCCGGACCAGCGCCATCATGCGCCGGGTCTCCTCCGGGTTCATGCCGGTGAAGGGCTCGTCGAGCAGCAGCACCTTCGGCTCCGCCGCCAGCGCGACCGCCATGCCGAGCATGCGCTGATGGCCGTGTGGCAGGTTCGAGACCGGTTCTTCGGCAAGCCCGTCCAGGCCGAAGAAGGCCAGGGTTTCGCGCGCCCTGTCGTCGGCCTCCGCCTCCGACGCGCGGTCCGTGCCGAGCAGCCGGCTCAGGAAACCCGAGCGGGCGCCGAGATGGCGGCCGACCCGCACGTTGTCCAGAACCGAGAATTCCTGGAACAGGGTCGAGCCCTGGAAAGTGCGCACGAGGCCCAAGGCGGCGAGCGCGCTGGTCTTGCGGCCGGAGATGTCCCGGCCGCGGTAGAGCACCTGCCCGGCCGTCGGCGCATAGAAGCCGCTGATCACGTTGAACGTCGTCGTCTTGCCGGCGCCGTTCGGCCCGATCAGGCCGTGGATCGCGCCGTCGCGGACCGCGAAGCTGAATTCGTCGACCGCCACGAGGCCGCCGAACCGGCGGGGCCGGGCCCTCGCCTCCCGAATCGGCGCTTCGCGAAACGGGCC